>JBCDDJ010000466.1:0-5363 GCA_039180385.1 Cyanobacteria bacterium P01_G01_bin.38
TATCACCAATCTCTTGAGCCGATTCTAAAGCAGTTAGCTGTTGCCTCAGCTTGTTTTTATGCTCTGCCTGAATGCCCGCAGTACTACCAGACTCAAAAAACTTTCTGAGCCCCTTGTGCTTAATCGTCTTGATCATAAACCAATGATTCGTGATGCGCAACATGCATCATATACCATCATCGCCGTAACCTCTCATGATCATCAACTATCGACATCAACCCGTTAAAGGTGGTAGCCCAGCTCTCGACTGCGGCTACAGTCCAAAATATTTCCGTATCATGATTTGCAACAAAACTCCCTGGAGCATCTATGAACACGGATATCCTCAGCCCTAACGACGTGATCAATCAGATGATTGCGCTACGACTTCAACGCGCTGAACTCGACCACCCAATCGATACCCTCAGACCCATCTTTTTTGAAGCTTGTGCTTTGGCCTATTCTGGCTGCTGGGCTACCAATTCAGCCCACGTTTGGCCGATGTGGGCGAAGCTCGATTTTGGAGACTGGACTCGGAAGCGGACTATGGATTGCTGGATGGCTTGGCCCGCCAGCGGGTCAGGGTGAATCTTGTTGCAACGCTATGGGATGACATGCTGCGCGTCGCGGGTTCGCTGAAGTTGGGCAAAGTCAGTGCGCTCGAAATTATGCGGGTGCTGCAAAAGGGGGGCAAGCCCTCTAGCCTGGGAAAGGCGATTGGCGAGTTAGGCCGCATTGCCAAGACGTTGTACCTGCTCAACTACGTCGACGACAAGGCGTATCGGCGGCGGATCTTGACCCAGCTCAACCGAGGGGAAGGCCGACACAGTCTGGCCAGAGCTGTTTGCCACGGGAGAAAAGGGGAAATTCGTCAGCGTTACCGGGAGGGGCAGGAAGATCAGCTCAATGCTCTGGGTCTGGTCACCAATGCCATCGTTTTGTGGAATACCTTGTATATGGACAAGGCGCTTGAACATCTACGCTCGCAGGGTTGGGGCATTGATCCTGATGACGTTGCTCGACTGTCGCCGCTTGGATTCATCCACATCAATATGCTGGGACGCTACCCCTTCGAGTTGGCCGAAGCGATACAGAACGGTGGGTTCAGGCCCCTGCGGGACCCGAATGATCCGGATGAGTCGTTTTACTAGGGTCAAACCGCAGCATCGGTATTCCAGGCACTGGCACACACCATCAATAGGGCACTTCAGTCCAGATTTGAGCCAGGCAGATGCGCAAACTATCACACCTTGCTCATGGGGCCGTCCGCGATATTGTGACAGTTAGTAGCACTTGGGTGATTTTGGCACAGCTCCCAAAACTACCAAGGATAGTTTTTGCGCTCCATGAAAAATCCTCCAGTAGGACCATCTGCTGGCAAAGTGGCTAGCCAGACAGGGGTGTCAGCACCTTCTTCTGGAGTCAAATCTGCTTCAGCAGACCCTATATCAGTTTTTACCCAACCAGGGGTCGCCGCACTAACTTTGATAGATGTTTTCATCAACTCTTTTGCAAACTGGACTGTTAAGGCGTTGAGCGCTGTTTTGGATGCCTGATAGGCCGTGCCTAGGAAACCGTAGTAGGGAGAATTAGGGTCGAGCGTATCGGTCAGCGAACCCAGATGGCTGGATATATTTACGATACGACCTGCATCACTTTGTTTCAGCAAAGGAAGTACCGCTTTAGTCACGGCAAATGCGCCAAAGAAGTTCGCCTCAAAGGTTTGTCGCAATATGTCTATCTCCAAATCACTGGGTTGGGTGCCCCAATCCAGCAACACGCCAGCGTTATTAACTAAAACATCTAATCTTCCAAATTTTTCTTGTAAGAATCCTGGCAGTGCTGCGATGTCGTCTGAATTCGTAACATCTAGCTTAACTGGATAAACATCTAAGCCTTCCTGACAAAGTTTTTCGACGGCTTCAATGCCCTTTTCTTCGCTACGGGCTCCCATCATAACCGTAATACCTCGCTTGGCCAACTGACGGCTGATTTCGAAGCCTAATCCTTTGTTTGAGCCCGTCACAAGGGCTACTTGAGAAGTTACGGATGTGGTCATCTGACTGATCTCCTATCGTGCATTGCTATCAGTAACTTCAATTTATTACTTCATTCCAGAAAGATAAATATGCTATTATTCATTTCACTTTTGACTGGCAGTCAATAATTTGTCTATGGAAGACCTAAACCAATTGGTCCCGTTTGTGAGAGTTGTGACAGACGGCAATTTCACTCAAGCTGCTCGAAAGTTAGGGATGACGCCCTCTGGGGTTAGTCGTACCATTTCCCGATTAGAGGCAGAGCTAGGCGTTCAGCTGTTGACTCGAACTACTCGTCGTCTCTCGCTAACACACGAAGGAGAGATCTTCTATCGGCGGTGCGTACAGATTCTCCAGGATGTAGAAGAAGCGGAGCTGTCAGTTACTCAGTCTCAATCAGTCCCTCAGGGTAATCTATCGATTGGTATACCTGTGGCGTTTGGTCAAGCAGTACTGTTGCCCGTCATGGCTGAATTCAGCAAACGCTATCCTTTGATATCTACTTCACTCTTTTTCTCGGATAGGATGGTTGACACAATTGATGAAGGATTCGATATAGTAATTCGGATTGGTAACCTTGAGGATTCTCGGCTCATTGCACGGCCAATCGCAACAACAGAATTGATTACTTGTGTATCAAAACAGTATCTCGATATGGAGGGCTCCCCTACTCGCGTTGAGGAACTCCGAAATCATAATTGTCTAGGGTACATCAATCAAAAAACAGGAAAAATTATGGATTGGTATTTTGCCATATCTAATGACACCTCAACGATTCAACCCAGTGGCAGGATTCATTCGACTGATGGCAACGCATTAGTCGATTTCGCTCTTGCCAATATTGGCATTGTTCAGCTCCACAGCTATCTGGTTGAGGAAGAAATTGCTCAAGGCAACTTAATCGAGTTATTTCCGGGTTATCGAGTAGTCTCCTCCCCAATATCGATTGTCTACCCTCGAAAACGCTACGAGTCCTTTGCTGTGCGTGCTTTTATGAATTTCTTTGTCGAGCGGCTTAAGGAAGCCACAGCACCGATTGCAAATCTAACGTAGTTGATGCCTGCATTGTAAATTAAGCCCTGGTCAAAGTTGGCTGATCGCTAGAGCAGCTGGCAAAGTAGCCCCCTAAAGTTCTCCGTAAGCCTTCGTTTCAGGCTGAGCAGCCAAGGTTATTCGATTCTACTAGGGCTAAAGTTCTTGTATAACAATGCTTTTAGCCTTAGCGTGCGTTTCTGTTCCATTACTACTCAAACCTCGTCTACCGTCAACTGTCAATCCTCCTATCCCTCTCCAAATAAGCCTTTGGGGGAATCACCGAAAGTTGGGAAGATCCCAGTTCTCGTGACGCTCGACAACCCTTGACTTCTAACCCAATACTTTTCCTTGGTCGGGTGCATGGGCATTATGGGGAGACGGCAAAGCACACCAAAAGCCGAGGCTTAACTTTCCCTACGTGTGCATATTTCGTCAGCGACCACAATCCAACCACTCCCCTCGTCGGCCTCCCAGGTCGCTTCAATCTGGTTAGCATCTATTCTTCTCAGGAAATGCTGGACTGGAACGCTTTCACCGTCGCGACGAGTAGCTTCACCGCGCGAGGAAAGAGACTCCTCTCCACGCTCGATCACAGAAAGCTGAATAAAGGCTCCATTAGCTGCAAACTGTCGCCGCTCCATCAATTGCCCCTCTGAATTAAAAGACCAAGTTTCGACTGAGCTTAAGCTATTGTCTTCGTACCCTTCTCCAATCAGCCAACCACCTGGAAGATTGTCACTAACAATCCACGTAAATGCGTTGCTACCATCCTTCGGCTGGCAAGTCCATTCACCAATTAACGATTGCGCTAGAGGTTCAGAAAGTGACGGAAGTGGAATGAGGGGTAACACAGCAAGCGGAATAATACCTATGACTCTGTGCCACATGAGTTGACCTCTACCAATTTGGATAATCGACTCCACTAAAACCTCAATTCAGGCGTGAATCACGGCATAGAGCAGTCTACAAAGCTGCTTCAAGCTAGCACAAAGTTTAAGACCGCTCAATTTGAAATTACCTCTAAGTTGGTCGGTCTGGTTTGAAGGGGTGCTTAAACGGCGCTCTGAAGCGGTTACGTTACGGTTTGAGATTCCGACCCTGGTTGGCCTAAAACAACTATCCCTGCGATTTGGGGCAAGTTACATCTCAAGCCCTTTGCTAGTGAAGTTTTTGGAGATTCTCATCAAGTGGCAATAGTTGAGAATGATCTCAGTCTATAGAAGCTGAAACGACCAAAAATCGTTTATTGTGTGAGTATATTTATACTATATTGCCCCAAATCGCAGCTTCCGTGTTTTTAGGCCAACTAGTAGACTGCGAATCAATTTTGGCTACGCTTGGATTCATCATGATTCCTCCCATTAAATATTCGCTCTGGAGTTGAACTGCTCAAGGTCCGAAACGGATCGTCAAAGCAAAGCTCATCGATTGCTATCAAGTCGTTCATTAGCCATAGAGACCGAATTAGGAATTGCGATCGCACAGACATCACCAGTCTTGAGATCGCTCCCTACCTCACAGCCACACTCATCCTATCTCCTCAGAGACGCTTGCTATGTCTTCGTCCTCAAATCGCGATAAAACAATCGAAGTTCAACAGCTTGCCTCAACTATCTTAAAGAGGCGATTTATTACAACAATAACCGACATCAATCGGTTTTACTCAGAATGCCGAGACCTAGGACTGAATCCGTGGGCTAGCCAAGGTAAGTTCGCCAAAACTTACCTTGGCCTGGAAGCCGACAAAAATCTTCAACTCGCACATCAGACATCCATCGAGAAGGCTGTCACCAGGCTGCAAAAACAAATCGCCCAGGCCCAACGTAATGTCTGCCGTAGGGCCAGACAGGGGCGCACTAGAGGCGCGGGCGCGGGGGCTTTAACCGTGACTTAGATAGCGCTAGGCAGCCCGCCAGGATTGCCAAACTCGACCTTCAACGCCTCCATGCCGAACTCAACCGCCGAGCAACACCTCAGCAACTTAACCGAGAGGATTAACGGGCAATGGAAAACGTCTCAGCTTTAATATCCTGTGCCACATTATTTGTCCGCTCACCAATATACATACATATATACTTGACTTGATATACGGATAATAAATATATTTAGACATATATAGAGGCAGCACTCTCTACGTCCCCTCAGCCTCATGAAAGTCATGTCCTTGAACCCTCATATCGAAGACGCGATCTCAGCCTGTACGACCACCTGGCTCAGAAACCTGCTCAGAAAGGAGTTGCCTAAGGTGGTGGGGATTGCGGATACACCGGCAGGGCATCAGCAGGCCCAGGCGTTCGATGCCCTGGTTAA
>JBCDDJ010000467.1:0-5354 GCA_039180385.1 Cyanobacteria bacterium P01_G01_bin.38
CCGGTAGCTTTTCTTGAGAAATTCCCCGGTATACTTAGGCTTTTTCGAGTTCGTGCACAATGCTAGAAAAAGGGGCAAAGCCTTACTCAGTAGCTTATTGAACACTCTGCTTCACTAGCTCCTTGAAACACAGATTGAGCCAAGTAAATTTCTGAGGTTTGCCCGGTGATCGCCTGCTGCAAGGGGGCACTGATAGTCAACCAGCCCTTGCCCAGCCAATAGTATTGTAGATAGTCGATGATATCGCGATGATCGAATCCCGTGTCGCAGCGATACGGGATTGAATTGCCATCCCGAGGCGGATGGGGGTGCCCAAACTCAAACAAAAACCCATTTTGGGCCAGGTTGGCATAGATCCTGGGCTGTAGTGTCCCCCAGTCAAAGCTGACCTGCCCCCCCTGGGCAATCACTAGCTGCGCCAGGCCGCCCAAAAAAGCCACGCCGCTGTGGCCTAGAAATTCGCAGTAATTAAAATTTATCCGCAGAGCCGGGCTTGAAGCCTCGTCACAAAAGCCTTGCACCACCTCCCATAGCCGAAAGAGCTTGTCAAAATGACGGGGCTGGTCGGCCAGGGTTTCGATGTAGAGGGTGGGTTGGTTGGCGACGGTGAGCAGCAAGGGAAGGGGTAAAGGGGAAAGGGGAAGGGGGAAGGGGGAAAGAGAAAGAGGGAAGGGGGAAAGGACCGTAGGGACCAAGGTCACTTTGCCCAGGGAGCAGAGGAGGCAGGGGGAGCGGGGGAGGTAGGCTTCGACGTGAGCGGTTCGGCAGGGTTGCCAAGGATGTTATATAGAGGTTATCCCTCGTAGGGTTCGGCTATGCCAGCCGGACCCTGAATCCAGTAAAAGGTTACCCAGCACAAGGTTGATCAAAACTGATTAGAATCACAATCACCCCAGATGGATTGTGCAACAGATTTACAGCTTTGTTTTCGAAAGTTAATCTAATTCGATTTTTCTTTTACAAAAGCGCTCTATTTTTAGCCGGGATGTGTCACCTCATGATTCCTGAGGGAAAATACAGTCATCAGCAGGGTTTACCACTCTCCAAACGCTGCTGAGGTGACTGTCAGAACGTGAGGTCTAAGCCAATGTTTAGCAAAATTTTGGTTGCACTAGAGGCATCTAGCAGCAGTCGGTTTGTTTTAGAAGAAGCCATTGCAATTGCCCAGCGGATGCAAGGTTGCTTGAATCTCGTCTCGGTTGTCTATCCCTTGGAGAGCGGCTACCCAGACCCGATTTATCTAAGCATGGATGGTTTTCATGCGGTCGTATCAACCGAAGCCTACGAAAGCTATGCCACCGACTGGCAACGGCTTAAAGATGAGCGCCTGGGCTGGCTGCGATCGCAAGCTGAATATGCGCGACGCCAGGGCATCTCAGCAGACTACACTCAGCTGCTAGGAGATCCAGGCTTGAGTATTTGCGATCTGGCCCACCATTGGAGCGCTGATTTGATTGTCATGGGTCGCCGGGGGCGGTCTGGCCTGAGCGAATTGATTTTAGGCAGCGTTAGCAACTACGTAATGCACCATGCCCCCTGCTCAGTATTGACTGTACAGGGTCAGATCGAGCAAAGGCAGCCCGAACAAGGGCAGACCGCGCAGTTTCCAAGGGCTACCCAACCCGTTGAAGATTTGGCCGAGATCTCTTCAACGACGGCATGAAGGGGGAGAGGGGGTCAGACCCACGGTCTCATATAGAGCAGCTTCGGATAGAATCAACGTAGAGATGTACGTAGGTTAGACTATGCCTGATCAAAAAGTCAGGGTAGATCGTGTTTTCTCTCAGGTTCTCTGTAGGCGCTGCTATGCTGCAGCACGGCTAGGTCAGGAGACGTTAAAGAGACGTTAGGGCTTAACCATGCAAACCAACAAAAATATCTCCGAATCTGAATGGATGATGGAGCAGTCACTCCCCCTTCGAGGGGGCCATCAATCTAATCGAGGAGAACTTCCAAAGCCGATTCTAAAAGCAATTACTGACTATATTCATGAGAATCTTCGTCAGGATTTGAGCCTGGGGCAATTGGCCAAACAGGCTGTCTTGAGTAAGGCTTGTTTTATTCGACAATTTAAAAAGTCAATGGGAATTTCACCTTATCAGTATGTGTTGCAATGCCGCGTTGAAGTTGCGCAACAACTGCTTCAACAACGCTATCTCTCCGTTGAAGATATCGCAGTAAAATCTGGGTTTAAAGACCAAAACCATCTTACTCGTACCTTTCGCCGCCTCACTGGAACAACGCCTAGTGCGTATCGCAAACAGTACTTTAAAGAGGATCAGTCTAAAGAGATTGCTTAGCAGTCTAGACGGATATCTCTAAACAACAACAGATCATGAATGTCGTTTATACGTACATTGGGATGGTGACTAATTCAATGCCTACCTCTATAATGCTCGTGTGTGTATGATCTTCATAAAGAACCCCTTGTCTGGGTTTCGCAGCTATTTCTCAGCGTGCACTACCGCCTCAAGTCCTGATTTTTGGAATCATCATGGCGGATATCTACATCTTTTTGGCATCCTTTCTAAACCCCTTTGCGCTTACCCAAGTTCCCTGCCCTCTGGCTTTCCCTTCACCTTTAGAGAGTAGGTGGATCTCTTGGAAATGTTGGTTGCAATGGTCGAAGCTCGGCCTGGGGCCATCACGACTCGTGCCCTATTAGTTGCTTCGATTTGGGCGCTGCTCGAATGCACGGGTTACCCCGGTCTTTTAATCCTTTAAATCCATACCTGTAGACGCTGCTAATCTAGCAGCACGGCTAGTGCATAAAACGTTTGGACGTCCCCATGCACTTAAATTCAGCCGTCAATTTGCCTGGTTTCCTAGGCTTGCCTGGTTTCGTAGACACTTTTGAAGCCCCACCTGAGGCTCCTTCCCTGCTGTCGATTGCTGGGGAGGTTAAGCAGTATGCCTGAACCTGCGATCGCACCCGCACCGACGAGTCAGTTTGCAAACGCGTCTCCGTCAGAGGGGCATACCCATCAGTTTGGCGAAGTAGACATCTACTACGCCCCCTACGAGGCCCCTAAGCACTGGCCAGAGCATCATCACAGAGCTGTCCAGGTCTCTATTTTGATGGCCGATGCCGTTGTTGAGACCACCCATCGTACCCTCGGGGGCAAAGCCCAACAGCAGGCCCACGCCAATCATGTGCTAGTGATTCCCCCCTATCAGCCCCATGCAATCTGTTGGCAGTCGCCGGCCCCGGCCCTCAGTCTTTACCTTGAGCCAGACTTAATTACCCAGGCGGCCTACGGACATGTTGACGCCGATAGCCTTAACCTCAGGGCTAACTATGCTGCTAAAGATCCCTTTATCCAACAGCTGGGCAAAGGCCTCAAAGCAGAGCTACAGCAGGGGATGCCTAGTCGCTTATATGTCGAATCATTGGCCAACGTTATGGCAGTTCACCTCGCTCGCACCTATGCTGTACCACCCAAATCCGCCCTTCAAAAGCCGGTTGGACGTGGCCTAGCCAGACCCGTCTTGCAAACCGTCATTGACTACATCCAAGCCCACTTGAGCCAAAATTTGAGCCTTAGCACGCTGGCTGAGGTCGCGAGTCTGAGCGAGTCTTACTTTATTCGGCAATTTAAAAAATCAATGGGGGTTTCTCCCCATCAGTATGTGTTGCAATGTCGGGTTAAGCAGGCCCAGCAGCTGCTCAAACAGCCCCAGCTCTCGATTGCGACGGTCTCGGTGCAGGCGGGTTTCAAAGATCAAAATCATCTCACCCGCACGTTTCGTCGACTGACCGGCACCACCCCAAAAACTTATCGAAATGGGCATTAGTTAAGAATTTGATGGCCCTTAAGTTTTAAGTTTGGTATCGCGTATCAACCCAGCCTTGAAGAACCCGGATTTTTTGCAAATCAGGATTTTTTGCAGAATAGTTAGATAATGGGGCTGAGTTGAGAGGACTTTAGAGTGAGCCCCCACGGCACTGTCTACCTGGTCGGCGCTGGCCCCGGTAACGCGGCTTATCTTACCGTGCACGCCCAGCAGCTGCTCATCCAGGCCGATGCCCTGGTCTATGACGCCCTGGTCGATATGAGCCTGTTGAGTCAACTACCCCCCCATTGCACTCCTATCCAGGTCGGCAAACGCGGCGGGCAACCCAGTACGCCCCAGGGTGAGATCAATCAGCTGCTTGTCAGCCTGTCGCAGCAAGGTAAAACCGTCGTGCGGCTCAAGAGTGGCGATCCGTTTATTTTTGGCCGTGCTGCCGCTGAGATTCAGGCGCTCCAAGTAGCGGGCTGTCCCTTTGAGGTGATCCCAGGCATATCATCTGCGCTGGCCGCTCCGCTACTCAGCCATATTCCGCTGACCGATCCGGTTTTTAGCCACGGGTTTGGTGTGTTCACCGCCCACGATCTGGATGCCCTCGATTGGGCCCATCTCAGCCATCTAGAAACTTTGGTTTTCTTAATGGGGGGTCGCCACCTGGCGGAGATTTGTCAGCGCCTACAGAGCCATGGCAAACGGGGTGAGACGGCGGTGGCGGTGCTTCAGTGGGCCAGCCAACCCCAGCAGCAAATCTGGGAAGGAACGCTGCTTAGCATTGCGCAAAAGACGCGGGGGGTGCGGCTGTCGCCCTGCATCATTGTGATTGGAGAAGTGGTGCGTTTGCGGGCGTTTTTGCAGCCGCCGATAGCGGATAACAAGCTGCCGACAGGCGCACTCATGGGTAAGACGGTGTTGGTCACCCGGGCTACGGGTCAGTCTAGCCAGTTTACAGGGCTGCTCACAGCCCGAGGGGCCACAGTTGTGGAGATGCCCGCTCTAGAAATTTGTCCGCCCAGTGACTGGCAGCCGATGGATCAGGCGATCGATGCAATTTCATCTTTCGACTGGCTACTGCTCACCTCTGCCAACGCAGTCAACTTCTTTTTTGATCGGTTCATCGAACGGGGCCAGGATCTGCGAACCCTTGCTCCGGTCAAAATTGCGGTGGTCGGCAAAAAGACCGCAACCGTGCTGCAAAAACGCGGCTTTCAGGCTGATTTCATTCCGCCTGACTATGTGGCCGATGCGCTATTTGAGCATTTTCCCAACGCCCAGGGCCTAAAACTACTATTCCCCCGCGTCGAAAGGGGGGGACGCGAGGTGCTAGTGAAGGCATTTACGGCCCAGGGGGCTGAGATTGTCGAAGTCCCGGCTTACGAATCGGCCTGCCCTAAGCACATTACCCCCGCCGCCAAGGCAGCGATAGAAACAGGTCGGGTGGACGTGGTGACGTTTGCCAGCTCTAAAACGGTGCGACACTTTGATCAGCTTATGGAGAAAAGTTTTGGGCAGGCCTGGAGAGATCGGATTGAGGGGGTTGCGATCGCATCCATCGGCCCCCAAAC
>JBCDDJ010000468.1:0-5342 GCA_039180385.1 Cyanobacteria bacterium P01_G01_bin.38
ACAGCTCAATCGCCTGTTCGTTCAGTTGGGCAGCTTCTTGTAAGGCTGCTTCGTCAGATTGTTGGGCGAGTCGAGGGGGCGCTGGCTGACTGGCTGCACTGGTGGGGCTACTCAGCGGGGTTAGCGTGCTAACCAATAGGGCAAGGGCAAGACGATGAAGATATTTCATGAGATCCGAATCCCTGATAATCGATGAGCATAGACGCGCGACGATCTAATCACTCCTTCAATGGATTTGGGTAGAAATACGGACGCGAAATAACTCCTGAGAGAGATTAATTGCCAACCTGCTGATCAAGGAAACATAGATGATGGTGGGCTCTAACCATCCCTGTAGACTCGCTGACTTAGTCAATATCTCGCCGGAGTATTTGACTATTCTGAACCAGGACGGCATCGATGATATCGAGCATAAACTCAATAAAGACCGTGCTGCTGGCAGCCTGGTCAGCCTGTTCCAGGGTTTGGTAGTAAAGTTCCTGCTGATCTTTGATCAAGCTTTCGATGGGCAGTAGATAAAATAATTCGTTCCACTGGCCCAAGATCAAGGTTTGCCAGAGCCGACCCATCCGACCATTGCCATCCATAAAAGGATGAATAAATTCCAGCTCGTAGTGAAACACGCAGCTTTTGATCAGGGCATGATCCTCTGCGGTTTTGACCCAGTCGAGTAAGTCTGCTATGAGAGTCGGTACCCGCTTAGCAGGCGGGGCCACATGAACAACTTTGCTGCCTTTGTGGATACCCACACCCCCCTTGCGAAACTTGCCTGCATCGACCAGAATACCTGCCATTAGGAGACGATGGGCCTCTAAAAGATCTTTGACAGAAGCAGGGTTTAAATCTGGTAAGGCTTCGTAAGCTCGAATTGCTCCTTGCACTTCCTGGATTTCTCGCTGTTGACCCAGTACCCGCTTGCCCTCGATGATTGCGGTTACCTGTTCCACAGATAAGGTATTGCCCTCAATTGCCAGTGTGCTCTGAATGGTTTGGATCCGGTTTTGTTTGCGTAGCTGTGGTGACAGGTTCAAAATCTGACTGTCAAGCCGCCCGATCTGCTCAGAGATCGAGCTGATGCGATTGATGATTTTAGGGCTGATCTCAAAAGGCGGCTGATAGGACATGGGTTAAGAGATCGCTTGAAGCGTTGATGATTTCAAACACTTACCAGTGTTGTATCTTCAAAATACTGTTGCGCATCTTGCAAATGCTTCACCAGAGTTGTTTTGGGTAGCGGTCCCTCAATATGATCCCAGGGTAGAGGCTGCTCGGGTGACCAGTCTTGATGTACGTAAAAGTCTAGCGGGGGCAGCTGCCCCTTTAGCGCCTTAAACGCCCGGCGGTAGCTGCCGAGTGAGTCGCCATAGTCGCGGGTGAGCAACAGCAGCTGGCTGAGCCGTCGATCGCCTCGGGAAATCAGCGCCTGGATAACTGACCAGTTGTAGCTCTCAGGGCGAAAGTCGATGCCCTTTGAGCGCAGCCCTTTTTGCAAAAACTTCAGTCGCTTCTCGGCTTTAGGATTGACCCCAAACCACTGAAAGGGCGTATGGGCCTTGGGCACAAAGGTGCTGCACCCCAACGTCAGCCGCAGCCCTGGCGCAGCCTTTTTGAGCCTGAGCATCATCGCCACGGTGGCTTCTAAATCCGCCTCAGTTTCACTGGGAATCCCCGCCATGCCGTAGAGCTTCAGGCTGCTGAGCCCCCCTGCTTTGGCATTCACCGCTGCCTGCTCAATCTCATCGGTTGCCAGCTTTTTATTCACCACCTGCCGCACTCGCTCAGAGCCACTTTCCACCGCGATGGTAATTGAGCGAGTATCGTGATTGACCAGGGTTTTCGCCAGCTTTTCGTTGACCGTGTTGGTGCGCACCGAGGCAATACTGACCCGCACATCGTCATACTCAGGGTGATTGAGATAGTCGAGCAGGTCGTCAAAGCCGGGATGCTGGGTCACCGATGCCCCCAGTAAGCCCAGGCGCTTAGTCACCTTGAGACCCCGCTCAATATCTGGAATCAGGCTATCCTCTAGACTGGCGGGGCGAAAGGGCAGAGTCAGGTAGCTGGCCAGACAAAACCGGCACATCTCCGGGCAGCTGCGCACCACCTCCACCATAAAAATATTTTCCCAGGCTGCTTTTTCGGTCACCACCGTCGAGGTCGAGAGTCGATTGCCGCGATGGGTTTGCTTTTGGATGGTGGCGGGCGCATCGTCGAGGGGTTGGATGCGCTCAATGGGACCGTCGGGGGCGCTGTAGGTCGGCTCGTATAGACTGGGCACATAGAGCCCCGGCACCTGGGCCAGCGCCCTGAGTTTCGCGGTCCGAGGCTGGTCGCGCACCGACTGATAGGTTTCGATAAAGGCGGGCAAGACCAGCTCACCATCCCCCAGCAGCACCACGTCAAAAAAATCAGCAAAGGGTTCTGGGTTGGCGGTGAGGACAGGCCCACCGCCGAAAATCAGGGGGTGGTTGGCGGTACGCAAGCCACTTTCAAGCGGAATCTGCAATGACTCCAGCAGATTCAAGATATTGATATAGTCCAGCTCCCAAGAGACCGAAAACCCTAGCAGCTCAGGGGCCGACGGCAGTATCTCATGCCAGTCCGTAAATAAGCGACTGACCTGCACATCGGCCCGCTGGGCCAGCATCGCCCAGATCACCTGATAGCCCAGACTGGTGATGCCCACACTGTACTCATTGGGAAAGGCAAACACCACAGGCACCGCGTCCGCTGTGGAGGGAGTGGGGGTAAATAAAAGGCGCTCAGCGTTGGGGATGAGGTGGGTCACAGGGGAGGGTAAAAGGTAGAGATTAGAGGGTAATGGGTAGAAAGGGGGTAAACTTCAAAATGCTATTAGCCCTCTACAGTCTACCGTCTACTCCCTACTGTCTACTCCCACCATCCACCACTCACCACTCGCCACCCCGCAGGGCACTCTAAAAAAGCCCGGAGCGTCTGTAGATTACCCGAGCATCAAAATCACGGGCGCGGGCCGCAAAGCTTCTAGCCTCGGCAACATCACGGGTGTCAAAATTGCCAATGTTAATAAATTCGCCCTCAACGTTCGAATCAATGTACGCGTTGGGAAAAAATCTGCGCACCTCTGCCAGTTGAACCTCATCCCCAACCACGGCGGCGATATAGCGAAAGTTTGGCACTTCAAAGCCCATATCTTCGAGGGTGTCTTGGTCGGCCACTCCGGTCACCCGCAAATCACGAGTGCTCTGATAGGTCCGCACCGCCGAGGCCGTGCCAGGGCCATATTCACCATCGACAGTCACGGGCAGACCATAGTCTCGCAGGGCACGCTGTAGGGCGCGCACATCGGCCCCCGTATCACCAGGCCCCAGCTGCCCTCGACTTAGCTCCCCCACCCTGGAGGCAACATTAGGACTGCTCGCCACAGCTTGAGATTCTCTGGGCAAGTTAAAGCCCATATCTTCGAGGGTATCGCTGTCAGCCACCCCCGTCACTGGCAAATCTTGAATGCGCTGGTAGGTCCGGACCGCATCAGCAGTTCCCCCGCCATAGACCCCGTCTACAACCAGGTTATACCCAAAGCTATTTAAGGCACTTTGCAAAGCCGAGACATCGGCCCCCGTGTCGCCAGGTGCCAAACGTCGCCGCCTCAAATCACTCGGATCCGATTCGACCGATGCAACCGATGCAACCGGTCGGACTTCGACCGGGACGGCTGATTGCACCTGTGTGGGAGGGGGCAATGTTCTGGAGGATACCCCAGGTAGGATAAACCCCATATCTTGAAGCGTAGTGCTGTCAGCGATTCCGGTCACGGGTAGTCTTCGCTCGCTCTGATAGATAGCAACGGCATCTCCGGTGGCGGGGCCATAAATCCCGTCAAACGCGCCAATATCGATGAAATTGCGGTCGAGGGCTCGCTGCAGCTTTCTCACATCTGCCCCCGTATCCCCCGGTTGCAAGGTGCTCACACCCAGGTTAGGGTCTATGCCGGTTAGCGCGGCTTGCTTCACCCCAGCTGACACCGTTGGAGATTGCGCAGCCGTGGCGTCTCCAGCCCAGGTCAGCCCGACCACTAGCAGCGGTGCTCCTAACCGAACAGTGTGCGCAATCCATCGATTCATCTTCAGAAACCTCGTTTTTCGTAAAGTTTCGGCTAAAAGCCTTGCAGTCATTTTACTCAATGAGTTTACGGGTTTTTACGGAAGTTCTTAATAAAACCCGAGCTTAAGACGGCATCAAACCCCAAAACGCTCTAGCCAACACCCGCTACCTTTTACCCACTACCCTTCCCCCAAATCAACCATTTCTGTCATCCTCTCCCGCAAAGTCTGCGTCAAGGCCAACACCGCCTGCCGCGCCTTCCGAGAGCTGCCCTGATACGCCTCCCAACGGTCGGTAACCGAGATCGGTTGCCCCACTGTCATAATCGCCCGTCGATAGCCAAGCCGAGGGCGACGGGGGAGTTTGTCTCCACGAATGCGGGCCATCATGTCAAACATTAGCAGTGCGGTCTCTGCACAGCGTTGAAAGGAGGGTTTCTCCGACACATAGGTGTCGGTGACGGCCACAAAGCTTTCTACCAGACGCATGTGCAACATCCGCAGGCTGGCTTCTTCGGCAACCCAGTCGGCAAGGCCTCGCTCGAGGGATGACAGGGTTTTGCGATCGGGCAGATCATCTCGATAAATATAGGTCCACCCAGCTTCTTCAAGGCGACGACAGCGGTCGACCAGCGTCCCTTTTGAGGAAACCCCAAAATACTGCTCAGAGACCTTGAGGGCGCTGTCTAGAAGGGCCTGAAACCGATCATTAAACGGCTGGGTCGGATCGTTCTCTAGTGTCTGGTGGTAAAACCGGCTGTAAAACGGAATCATGACGCTGAGCAAATGCTCGCCAAGCTCTTGAATGCGCTGATAGCAGTTTTGGGCTGGGTCATCGGGGGTCAAGCTATCAGGGGCGACGCCAGCGATCGGGTTGGCCTCGGTCAGTCCGCTCTCGCGTTCTAACCAGCTCAGCAAACGTTCTAGCTTAGGCCAGTTAGGGCTAATGTACTGATATTGCAGATTAATCGGCACGATGTAGACGCTTTCGGGGCGATTGGCTTTTAGCAAATCATCTACGCACCAAAAGGCCAGCTGGGCCGCGCCGGGCTCAAAAGAGCCGATGTGCTCACTGTGTCCATTGGTGCCCCCTTCTGGGGCGATCACCATCGGCATGGGGCCATTGACCATCAGGTTTCGGGCCTGGCGCATGGCAGGCCAGTCAGGACGGCGACCCCGGCGCACGGGCACTCCGCCCAGGTGAGACAGCCCCCAACTCAGCCATCGCCCTGCCCACAGCGACATGCCTCGCTCATAGAG
>JBCDDJ010000469.1:0-5342 GCA_039180385.1 Cyanobacteria bacterium P01_G01_bin.38
GCGTCATACCACAGTCCGTTTTCGGCCAATAGGGTGGGCATGTCTGCCTCAAGAGTGGTCTCCAGCGCAGCTTGCAATTCGTCTGAGGCCATCCGGCGCATGATCACCCCGTCTGCTTTATCAGTTTTGCCAGTCGCTTCGCAGTAGAGACTTATTTGCCATCGATAGAGACGGTCGGGCTCAATCGGGGGAGCTGCTTCTGGTAGCTGATAGAGACTCACACCCGGCCCCTCTAGGGTGTCAAAGGTGGTGCTGTGGATGATCTCTCCAGACAAAATATCTTTGAGGTCAAAGGTGAGTGAGGTGACTGGCTCTGCTACATAAATCCCAAAGGTGGGGCGGGCTTCCAGGGTCTCACCCCAGTTGGTCTGGGTGGGCTGGAGGGCGGTCATGTCGCTGCACAGCCCGGTGCGACTACCGGCATTGCGGGTGAGGCTGGGCGCACCCCGATTGGGTGGGTTGTACCGCAGCGCTACCAGCGTGGAACTGCCCAAGCTATCGGGCTGGGCAAAGGCAGGTTGACTCACTGGTCCCAAGAGCAGTAGCCCAATTTGGCAGGCGATCAAAGAGAGGCCGGTCAATGGCCTGCCGTAGGCAGTCTTAATCGATGAGATTCTATTGAATAATCGAACCATCTTTTATCTCCTTACCCTGATATCGGTAACTTTTGCGTCGTTGAAGCGTTAGTGGCTTGAAGTTGGGTCGTTGCGTTGCCAGGGCATCTCCCCAGGAGAATCGCAGCCCCACTTGCCCCGATCATTGCTAAGGCGGCAGGCACCAGCGGTAGCCATAGCCCCAGCCCCAATAGCCCCCAGCAAATCCCCGTCAGCGCCAGCGTACTCAGCCCCAGTCCTAATAGCCATGACCAAATCGACACTCGCCTGACCACCAGCCCGCCACCGACCGTTGCCCACACTGCGATCCAAAGCCACTCAGCCGATCTGGGCAAGGGTCTGATCACAGCTCGCCCATCGAGGGCAGCGGCCAGTAGCTGATCAATCATCTGAGCGTGGATCTCCACACCCGGTGTCGGCTCCTGCGGCCATTGACCAGCCCCTAGGGGGGTTAGAAAATAGTCGGTCGGGTTAGAGGTGGGGGCACTCATGCCGATTAGCACCGCCTGATTTTCTAAGCTGCCCAGAGCGGCGTCTCCCGATAGTAGCTGAGATAAGCTAATACGCTGGGCAAAGTCTTTACTCCGGGCGTAGTTCAACAAAATTTGAAAGCCTCGTGCATCGATGCCTCGATAGGGGCCCGTATGGGCTTCGAGGGGGTCGAAAACAGCCGCGCCGAGTTGCAATCGCTGGTCTTCCAGATTTTCGGCCTCAATGCCTTCAGCTTCTAGATAGAGCAGGGCCATCAGGGCCCCCAACGAAAACCGGCTGGTACAAGGGCCCGTGGTATCTGGCTGGGCAAACAAAAGCTGCCGCCGCACGACCCCGTCTGGGTCAATCACCACGTTACTAAACCCGACCCGCTCTTCGGGCACGTTTGGCGGGGGCGCGATGCCAGCCTGGTTGGTGTCATCGGCCTGACCAAAGCTGCATAGTGCTACTAGATTATCTTGCTGTTGCAGAGACTGCCCCAACTGCCCGCTGTCTGCGCTTAGCCGATCGCGGAAGATATCTAGACCAATCACACGGGGCTGATGGGGCTTTAGCATCGTAATTGCCTGAGCCAAAACGTCATCCGGAAGTGGGTATCCGTAGGTATTAATATCTTCTTCGGTGGCTTCGACAATCAGTAAACGGGGGGGGATGGTTTCGGCGGGCTGCGATCGCATCAGCCGATCGTAAGCCTGCAACTCCCACCGCTGTAGGCCGCCCGCCCAGCGCAGTAGACCCACGCTAGCGGCTGCGATCGCCCCCACGGTTAACAAGGCTTTTAGGGAGAGTCCGCCAATCTGCGGCCTTCCTTTAAGCCGAGTCGAATAGATATTGTGTGAATCAGCCGCCAAGCGTAACTGATGCCAGCTCTTGGGGACCGTAGGATCGACTTGAAAGATAATCGGCAACCAGCTAGCACAGGGAAATCGATCTTCAAGACCCTGTAATCGTTCCCTAGCTTTGCGTGCAGCCAGATACAACGACTCCCCTGCAACAAACGCATCCAAGAAGTATTTCAAAAAAGTTTGCGCCACCTGATCGGGCACCGGCTCGCGCATCAAAATCATCTGTGGTAGCCCCAACGGTGCTACCGCATTGGCCAAGCCTAGCCCATCACAGGCATTGAAAATAGCTAGCTGCAACCCCTGTCGCACGGCCTGCCGTAGCCCGTACTTGAGCTCTTCTAAGGTGAGGCTTTCCTGGGGATTGATATAGATGCGCCCCGTGTCTTCATCGGTTTGCCCATGTCCGGCAAAAAAGAGTAAATCCCAGGGTTGCTCCCACAGTTGATCGGTAATTTGCTGTCGTCGGGGCTCCACCAAAAAGGTCACCGCTGCCCCTGGAATAGTCTCTAGCAGCTGTCGATCGGCCTCGATATCAATGCCTGCGCTATCCCCCAAAATTGCCAGGATTTTGACCGCAGTGCGAGGGGCCACCGGGGCGCTATCAGGCAGGCGCGTGATCGTCGGCAAGCCCAGGGCCACCTCAGCATGGGGGTAGCGATCCACCACATCCCACAGATGCCAGGGCAAATGCTGTAGGTGAGGATTTGTCGTGCGAATCACAATCCGAATTGCATCCGACGGGCGCAGTTCTTCGCGCAGGTGGCGATCGATCGCCACCAGTGACGGCGATGCCAGCCAGTCTCGAAACAGCTGGTCCAACCCGTCGGCGGCCTGGCGACAGGCCTCAACTGCGTGCAAAGAGCCCACATAGACAATCTGTTTAGGCTGAATCCGCGCGGACGTATCGAGCAGGCGATAACCCTGCCGCCACTTCTGCAATTGCTGTAAAAGCAACGGATTAGGGGGCAGAGAGCCAATCGCCTCCACCTCTGGACGAGCCCCCTCCGCCCCAATTTCTAACAGGACATGAAACCCAGCGGTTTGCAAATCGCCCTCAACTTTAAGCGTCACCAGTTTCTCGTTCATCGGTTTAAATGACAAAGGTCTCGGCAATGCTGGCATTGTGAAGTGCCACTTTGAGGCTAAACGGTTCCCCCGGGCACCCGCTAAACTTAAGCTGGATCACCTCTGTGCCTCGGGCCTCGGCTTGCATCACCTCACGATTAACGGCATCTAACACCATCAGCTTAAGCTGAGGCGGCAGATAGGCTTGCTCCGCAGCCGGGGCCACCTGTACCCAAATTTCGGTCTCGGTAGTCGATAGGGGCAAAATGCCCACCGCCAAGATAATCGAGTGGTCGTTTAAGCTGAGCTGTTTGCTTCGGCCCACTACTGGCCTAGGCGACTCGGTCGCAGCGGCCTGATTTCTAAAGGCCAGGGCGGGCGAGCGAAGCAGCGTATCGAGGGCCTGCCAGCCTTCGTCCGCCAGGTTTTGCAACCACTGGCTCAGCTGGGTTGCCCCTGCCATCGCTGGGCGAGCTGTTGGTGGGCTGAGTCGGGGGACAAGCTGCTGGGCTAGCTCTTCGATCGGCTGTAGCTGATTGAGTTGAATCACGTCAGCGGCCTCAGTCACAAACCCGAGCAAGGTCGCTGTTCTGAGGCTCGCATCCAGTCGCACTGCAACATAGCCAAGGCGATCCTGGCAGACCTCTGGGGCAATCTCAAACTCGGTCGCCCCCGGCAGTACCGGGCAGCATTCTAGTTGACCAGATGGCTTGAGGGCAATCGCACTCGTCCCCATCAGCATTTGCTTGACCGGATTGAGACCGTCACTCGCGGCCAAATCGGGTTCAAACCCTGAGCACTCCAGGTAAAACTTGGTTGCATGGATCGCCAGCGTATTCAGATAAACCTGCTTCGCTTTTTGTGGGGTGGGCTGCTGCTGCCGAAATTTTTCGGCTTGGCGGTGGGGCTCCAACGCGAGGGAAACCGAGAAGTCAGACAGGTGGGTAAGGTCGTTCATGGCTGTGTCTCAATGGTTGATTAGATAGATGCTGGGGTAGGGGTAGGGTAGTGGGTTCAAAACCTATTACCTACTGCCTAAACTTTTTTGGTCTAAGCTGATTTCCCTAAAGAAGTTCCTGAAAGTGCTCCGAGAATTTGTCACAGCAGCGCTGAAAGAAACTACTCAAGGTGGGGACTTTGACGCCAAATTGAGCTGAGATATCGTCCCAACTCTGGTCAGAAAATCGGGCCAAAGCAATGGCTTGAAAGGTGGCATCGGGGCGATTACGAACATGGGCAGATTTGAATAGGTCATGTTTATCGGCGGTGATATAGTCTCGGACATCGCTGGCTAAGGACGGGGTAGACTCGGGTTGGGGCAGGCGTTCGAGGTCGTTGAGGTTGGGTAGCGCTTGGGTGTTGCGATCGCTAAATTCACGACGGCATTCAATCAAAACCCGATCCAGGCGAAAATTCACCCAGTTCATAAATTTTTGCGCCTGACCGCGTTCTGGATCATATGTGTCAATCTTTTGACACACATAGACCAGGGTACGGTTGACCGCCTCCTCATAGAGCAAAGCGTAGAATGCAGGTGCAAACTTAGCCCGATGGGGGTGGGCCAGCCGCCCCGACGCTCGAATCGCCTCAATCAGCTGCATTAATGCATGCTGTCGTAGCGGGCTGGGATAGGTCTGGGCCTCCAGCGCCAGCTGTTTGAGCAAGCCGTCATCTAGCGCCGCTTCGGTGGCCTGAGCCTGGAGCTGATAGCCCCAGGTGGCATCCGACTCGATCAGCCCCTTATCCAGCGCCTCGATCACCTTTTGGGTCACCTGTTGACGGATGCGATCGCACACTTCTTGGTACACCCCAGTTAGGGGTTGACCTCGTGGCGGGCGACCGATTTTTCGCGATCGCATAATCACCTCAACCAGCTCAGATAGGGTCCTTTTGTAGGGCTCTGAGCCAGGTAATTGCCCCTGAATGGCGCATACAAGCTGCTTAAATCGCGATTCCATAAATCATCTCGGCAAGTTGGGGGCTTCATCTTGATTTAGACATTCTCAACCTTTGGCCCCATTTCCTAATAACTCAGACGATTCGATCGGTTTTTATGCAAAACGAAATATTTTTTCCTTGGGTAAGCTATCCAAGCGCCGCTCCGTGAATCAGTTGACCAGATGGTTGCATTCCCTCCAAGGGGCTCGCCATTAGCTAACCCTTCCGCCTCACATCGGCGACTACTCATGTTTCGGCAAAAGCTTAATTAGCTGGTACTATTAGAGCCAAGACCTGCGGGTGTAGTTCAGTGGTAGAACGTCAGCTTCCCAAGCTGAATGTCGACGGTTCGAGTCCGTTCACCCGCTTCCTCAAGCACAGAGCCGAA
>JBCDDJ010000470.1:0-5313 GCA_039180385.1 Cyanobacteria bacterium P01_G01_bin.38
ATTCGCCAATCGGGCTCGATTTATTTTCCCTGGGAGCGCTGGCTGATGCAGCGCCCCCATTGCCGATGTGTCTTTCCCCGAGATGGGCTGACGGTCAAACAGCTCTCCCGGTGGTCAATCCCTGCCTTTGAAGCCGGTAACCCGATGATGGATGGGCTAGTCATGCCGTCCCTTGAACAAGTTTTAGAACAGGCCAGTGCGATGCCCCTAACGGTGCTGCTCTTGCCGGGGTCGAGAAGCCCAGAGGCCTATCAAAACTGGCAGCTGATAGTGCAGGCGCTCGATAGCGTCCAGCAACTATGGGCGGGGACCTCGGTTGAGTTTGTGAGCGCGATTGCACCCAGTCTCGACCTCGAACCCTTGGAACAGGTTCTGGTAACCGCCGGCTGGCAGGCCGACCTAAATGCTTCGGAGACGAAGGGGGAAGGGGAAAAGGGGAAAGGGTTAGCCACCTTGAGTTGGCGAGAAGCCCTCAAACACGCTTGCTACCAACGTCAAGGTGCGACCTTAACCCTGAGTCAATCGAGCTTTAGGGCCTTTGCACAGCAGGCCCAGGTTGCGATCGCTCTGGCGGGCACGGCCACCGAGCAGTTTGTCGGCTTAGGCAAACCGGCTATCACTTTACCGGGTAAGGGTCCCCAGTTTAACCCTACTTTCGCTAAAGCACAGACCCACCTGCTGGGGCCCTCCGTTACTTTAGTCAACGCGCCCCGAGCAGTCGGGCCAACCCTCAAAACCCTTTTGAACGATCCGCAGCGCCTTACTCAGATTTATCACAACGGTCGCCAGCGCATGGGCGAGCCGGGGGCAGGGCGACGGATTGCGGAGCAGGTTTTGGCAAGGCTGTTGGGCTGAGAAATTTTGGATTTTGGATGGTACTGAGGGTGAGTATCCAGTTATGCATTCGGCGCACATTCTGCAACGGCTTCGCCCTTCGCCTTTCGCCATTCTCCCTCTCTACCCTTCCTCCACCGCGACGGGCTCCCCGTGGGGGTCCTCAATCAAATCAACGGCTTGCTGCAAGGCCTCGAGCCGGGTCAGGCCCTGCTGGTAGGGTTTGAGCAGATATAACAGCCCCAGACGTTCCAGGCGGGTTTGGACTTGCCCATTCAGGCCCACCAAAAAGACAGTGCGGCGTTTGGCCAGGGCTTCTTTGACCATATTTTCAATCGCCAGGGCCGCAGTCACCCCGAGCATAGGGACCTCAGTCAGGTCAAGAATCAAAACATCGTACTTGCCGACAATGCCCATGCGTCGGGAAATACCCTTGGCCGCCCCAAAGCTCATCGGCCCATTTAGGCTAAAGAGCAGGATGCGATCGCGAGACTGGGCCATCAGCTGTTTTTCCAGGTCGCTCAGGTTGGCCTGGGGGTCAAAGGGGCTACTGACCGTTTTCAGGGACTTGATTTGCAGGTCAGATAGATTTTGTATCGTCAGCAAGTTGGCCACAAAAACCCCAACCGCCACCGCCGTAATCAAATCGACAAACACCGTCAAAAACATGACCCCGTACATGATGCCAGCGGCTTTGAGCGAAACCCGATGGGCGCGTCTGAGAAAACCCCAGTCGATAATATCAATGCCGACCTTAATTAAAATCCCCGCCAAAACAGTATGGGGAATCTTAGCGGTGAGGCCACTGGCCCCCAAAACAATGGTTAGCAGCACCCCGGCATGGATCATCCCAGAGAGCGGGGTTTGCCCCCCAGCCCGCACGTTGATCACGGTGCGCATGGTTGCGCCTGCCCCTGGGAGCCCCCCAAACAGGCCCGCCAGGGTGTTGCCAATGCCCTGGCCAATCAGCTCACGGTCAGAGTCATGCTGGGTTTGGGTGACATTGTCCGCCACCAGCGAGGTCAATAGCGAATCGATAGCCCCCAAAGTTGCCAACATCAGCCCATAGCCCACCATGATTTTGAGCTGAGATGGATCAAATTGAGGCCAGTAAAACTGAGGCAGGCCGACCGGGATCGCCCCGATGCGCTCTAAGGCCTCATCCCCGAGCCGCAAGGAGGCTATCGTACACACCACCAGGGCCAGCAACGGGGCTGGCAAAATCCGGTTGAGCTTGGGGGGGGCTGCAAACACAATCGCCAGGGTCAGAATACCAATACCCGTCGCGGCCCCCATCGGATGAGCGACCTGATCAGGCAGCTGACGGATGGCTTCTACGACGCCACTGTCGCTTGTATAGCCCAGCAGTGGACCGATCTCTAGAAAAATAATGATCAGGCCAATCCCCGACATAAAGCCTGAGATCACGGTGTAGGGCATCAGTGTAATAAATTGGCCCAGACGCAACACCCCAAAAAGAATCTGAAATAGGCCGCCCAGCATGACCACAGTAAAAGCCATGGCAATCCCATCTTGACCAAACTGAGTCGTTAACGCGGCAAAGACGGTTGTAATTACCACCGTCATCGGCCCCGTTGGGCCAGAAATCTGAGACGGAGTGCCACCACAAAGGGCCGCAAAAAAGCCGACAAATACCGCGCCGTAAAGCCCCGCGATCGCACCCGCGCCAGAAGACACTCCGAAGGCCAGGGCCAGAGGCAATGCCACGACGGCAGCGGTGAGCCCCCCGAAAAGATCGCCCCGGAGATTGTTGAAGTGAAGGCCGTGAACGAGATTTTTCAAAATGACGGCCAGGGCTCATGGGCCATGTCTCGTTGCCATTACCCGCCTAAAAACGGCTCAGCATTGGTCAAAAAGCAATGACATTCTCCCTGGATAAGGTAGATGAGCGTTGCCAATTCTATCATTTCGATAGCTTAGCAATGGCTTTTTAGAAAATGTCTTTTTTAAAGAGGACACGGAGACACGGAAATGGGGTAACTAGTCTCTCAAAACGTAGCCAACACCGCGTACAGTCTGGATTAAGCGCTTTTCGCCTTCGGCTTCGAGCTTGAGACGCAGATAGCGAATATACACCTCGATAATGTTGGAGTCGCCCATAAAGTCGTAGCCCCAGACCTCTTCAAGAATCTGATCGCGGGTCAACACCTGTTTGGGATGGGCCATCAGATAGTCGAGTAAGTCAAACTCCTTGGCAGTCAGCTCGATCCCTCGGTCACCCCGAAACACCTCGCGGGTTTTACGGTTAAGGGTGAGGGTATCAAACTGGAATAGCTCAGCCTCTTGGGGGTCATTGCGGCGCAGGTGGGCCCTGACCCGCGCCAGCAGCTCTTCGATGCTAAAGGGTTTGACTACATAGTCATCGGCCCCGGCATCTAGCCCGGCCACCCGATCCGCAATATCATCTTTGGCGGTGAGCAAAATAATTGGCATTTTGGCCCCGGTAGAGCGCAGTCGTCGGCACACTTCGACCCCGGACAGCCCTGGCATCATCCAGTCAAGGAGCACCAGATCGGGCTCTTGATCTCGGGCTGCCATCAGACCCGTCAAGCCGTCGTTCGCAATGGCGACTTCGTAGCCTTCGTAACTCAGCTCCATTTGAACAAATTTAGCCAGCTTCTCTTCGTCTTCAACCACTAAAATGCGGGTCGACATCTTGAAATCTCCTAGGCCGGTAAACTAACGGTGAAGGTACTGCCTTCTCCCAATTTAGATTGAACTTTGAGTTTACCTCTCATCCCTTCTACCAGGGTCTTAACAATTGATAAACCCAAGCCAGTGCCGCCAGTCGCCCGCGAGCGATCTTCGTCGACTCGATAAAAGGGCTCAAAAATTTTAGTTAGATCGCTCATGGGAATGCCGCGACCGCGATCGCACACATCAATGTGCGCCCATTCCCCGGTCTGTCTAACCCGAACAATCACCGGCTGATCGGCCTCCGAATATTTCACCGCATTGTCCAGCAGATTGATCAACACCTGCTTGAGCCGATTGCTATCGGCCTTGACCTCAGCATAGGGGGTGAGGATTTCAGCTTTGACCTGGACATGAGAATAATTGCACATGCCCACCACCTCCAAGACAAAGTCTTTGAGGGGCACCGGCTCCAGGTTAAACCGCAGATGGCCGCCATCGGCGCGGGCCAGGTCAAGCAAATCTTCTAACAGCCGAATGGTGCGGTCAGCCTCTGAGGCCGCAATTTCGAGCCCCTCTCGCTGGGGATCGCTCAACGTTTTGCAGCGTCGCAGGGTGCTTTGCAGATAGCCATGCACCAGCGTTAGCGGGGTGCGCAGCTCATGGGAGACATCGCTGACAAACCGGCGCTGCTGCTCCCAAGCACCCGACAGCCTTTCTAACATCAGGTTCAGCGTTTTAGTGAGCTCTTGTACCTCAGTTGGCGGGTTGTCAAGATCGAGATGGGTGTCGGCCAGGTTGCTTGCCGACACCTTAGCCGCCAGCTGATTGATTTTGCGGATAGGTCGCAGCGAACGGCTGACGGATAAAGCAATCAAAATCGCCGCCACGCTGATCACTAAAACACTTGAAAGGGCCAGGGTGCGAGTGACTTCCTCAAAACTTCGCTGGTTTTGAGTGATGTCGTCTACTACGTAGAGATCGCCCAGCACCTGATCCCCAATTTTGAGGGTGCTGACACACAGCACCAGATAGCGATCTTGTACCCATTTAATCGTTAAACCACCCTGGGGTCGCTCGGATTGCATCAGTGTTTTAGCAAAGTCATCCTTGACCCAGGACCCCATCGATAGCGTATCTGACTGGGCAATAATGCTACCGTCAGGAGCCTGAATCCAAATCGCCATATCAGCGGTCGAGCGATAGTTGATGACTTTTTGTAGCGCTTCACGGGAGGGCATCATCTCTTCATAGAGATCTACATCCTGCTCAAACCGCTCAGCAATATTCATCGCATTTTGCTTGTGGCCGTCGATCAAAATCTGTTGCATGCGAAAACTGGTCCAGCCGCTAATGCCGCCAATACTTAGCACTGAGGCCAGCACAATGCCAGAGGTTAACCGAAATTGAATAGAAGCGGGATCGAGTTTCATGCGACGATGGTACTTACAGGTGCAGTGATAGAAACCCTACAGGTCTGTCACTTCTTGACTTTACTGACTTAACCTGAGAAGACCCTGATAAATTGCCCATAGATACCTCATATATGGGAGATAAGGGGACCTAATGCCTGGAATTTATCTTTGAAATGTCTTTGAGACCAGCATAAACGGTATCTCTTCAGCTGGAAACGTGAAATCTTAGTTCACAGTCCCTATCAACGTAAACGCCGCCCAGTCACTTGGGTCTGGATGGGCTTGCATTGTCTCCAGCATGGCCTGTCGCAGCGCCTGGGCGTTGTCCAATTGCTGGCGCTGGCGATAAAACTCAATCATCAGCTCAGCGGTCGCCTCGTCGGGCACCTGCCATAGCGACACCAGCACG
>JBCDDJ010000471.1:0-5308 GCA_039180385.1 Cyanobacteria bacterium P01_G01_bin.38
AAGCTCCCCAGAGGTAGGCGTCGCCAGCCCGGCCAAAATTTCTAACAAGGTACTTTTGCCCGAGCCGCTAGGTCCGACGATCAGCCCCATTGTCTTAGGTGCCAGCTGTAGTGAGATATCTTTTAAGATAGGCAGCGGGCTAGCAGTGGGGTGATAACTAATGTTTTTCAGATAAAGCATTCAAAGGCCAGCGGCAGTCATCTTTTCATTCTATATTGGCCAGCTGCCTATTTGGCCGCATCTAGTGTATCTACTACCCACTCCCTACCCTCCCCCGCTATGCTGGATAACTAACATTCATTCCCGTAGACATCTCAATGGAAATCCAATTTCGAGAGTGTGATTTCTTTAATCTGTGGATTTGGCTAGAGTTTGAAACCGTGCCGTCCACTCAAGAGCAGCAATATATTGAAGAAGTTTTCAGTTCCTGGTTCTTTTTAGGCAAGCTCGGTGGGTTTAACGCCGAAAATTTGCAGGTGCAAGAAACCGGCCTTGAGCTCTCTTATTTAGACTATGACGTCAAAGAAGCGGATAGCACCCTGATGGCGGTCATGCACAATATGTCAGAAGTCCAGTTCGAAGGGATTTGGGCACGCTGTTGGTTTGACCTGGGCACAACCGACGCGCTAGCCCTGGATGTATTGCTCAATACCCTCGAACAGCTGAGTAACGACTATGTGGTCATCAGGCGAGTGTTTATCGGGGGCGAAAATGAAGATTGGCCCATCCCAGAGGATAGCCAGTCTGATTTTGTCAACGCCATGTATTAGATGGGAAAAAATATGGGCAAAGCTCGCATTCGCCCGATTGCATTGGGGCTAATCGAATATGAGCATCATCTATTTGTCAGCAAAGGCCGAGACAGTACCGACGGCTCTGATTTTTACCGCTTTTTAGGCGGCGGCATTGACTTTGGCGAAACCAGCCTGGACGCCCTAAAGCGAGAATTTCAAGAAGAAATCCAGGCTGAGCTGACTCATATTCACTACCTGGGCTGTCTCGAGAATATTTTTACCTGCCACGGCAAAGCCGGGCACGAACTGATTCAGCTATTTCGCTGCGACTTTGTAGACTCTCACTTTTATCAACTTGAGCAAACGTTTACCTTGATCGAGGGCAAAGACACCCATGACGCTATTTGGATACCCATCGCAGGTATCCGAGCAGGGCAGCTAAATCTGGTCCCGCTTAGCTGCTATCCGTTTTTTTTAACGAAACATGCTGCTGACGGAGCTCTCTTCGTGAATGCGCCAGATGGCTTCGCCCAGTAGATTGGCTACCGAGAGCGTGGTCAACTGCGGAAAGCGATTATCTTCCACCATGGGAATGGTATTGGTGACGATCACTTCTTCAAAGATGCCGGTAGAAAGCCGCTCGATGGCTGGGGGAGAAAAGACTGCATGGGTGGCGCAGGCATAGACCTGTCGAGCGCCTTCGGCCCTTAGTAAACGCCCGCCTTCGCAAATCGTGCCAGCGGTGTCAATCATGTCGTCTACCAGGACGGCGGTTTTACCCTCAATGTCACCGATCAGGTTCATCACTTCGGCCACATTGTGGGCCTGTCGACGCTTATCAATGATGGCCAGGGGCGCATCATCTAACTTTTTAGCAAAGGCGCGGGCGCGGGCAACCCCGCCTACATCAGGAGAGACCACGACCAGGTCACTGATTTGTTTGCTTGCCAAATAGTTAATGAGAACGGGTGAACCGTAAACATGGTCACAGGGAATATCAAAGTAGCCTTGAATCTGGGCAGAATGCAGATCCATCGCCAGCACCCGACTGGCACCTGACTTTGCCAGTAGATTGGCCACCAGCTTAGCGGTAATAGACTCGCGACCTGCGGTTTTGCGATCGGCACGGGCATAGCCGTAATAGGGGAGCACCGCCGTAATCTGACGGGCTGAGGCCCGTCGACAGGCATCGACCATAATCAGCAGCTCCATCAGATGGTCGTTGACCGGGCGAGCGGTCGGCTGGATTAGGTAAACATCGCAGCCCCGGATTGACTCCTGAATCTGGATGTAAAGCTCACCATCGGCAAAGCGTTTGCGGACCATGGGTCCTAGATCAATTCCGAGATAGTGAGCTACTTCCCTAGATAGGGAAAGGTTAGAAGAGCCTGCAAATAACTTCAGGCGATTGTTATCTTCGAAATGGGGTAAAGACGGCTGAACAGGAAGCGTAGCAGAGCGGATCACGGCAAGTCCTCAAAGCGTACTGGCAAACTCATGGACGGATTTGTGGTCAAATTTATGGAAATGCTAACACCCGGCGGAAAAATCTATCTACGCATTTTCTCTTAAATCATCCTGATAAAAAGGGGTATGACTTTAGTTAAACCTTTTGCCAAACAAAGCATTGAGCCCAAAACTTTTATTCAAAAATGAAGCTGTAAAGTTGATTTAGTAAATGAATGTTATGGAAGATTATTAAATTCGAAAGATAGAAAAATTTTGGTTAAGCGCAGTAGTCAAATGCCTACGTGAGTAGATAGAACTCACTAAAATTCAGTGCAAGCGCCTGGGTGGGCTTAAATGTGGCCTTGTAAAGAATAAGCTGTTTGATAATCCATACAATGAGCCTCTAAACAAGCATCAGAAGGCTTGAATTTATGGGCCTTTCAACATCCTCTCAGAGGCATGAGGTGGGTCTGAACTTGATGCTAAGATACCTGTCTGTAACGCTCAACTTTTAGAGCAGCTCAATCCCTGTAATGTTAGCAAATTGATGCAGCTGCCTTACGTCAAAATTCATGATTTTAGATTGTTTGGCGACTGTCGGTCTTATCAAATGCAGGTTTACAAATCAATCAGCCATTCTGAGGCGCGTGCGCCCAAATCTAAGGGAATGCTAACGGCTTTGCCTAGGCGCGGGCGCTCCTTGGTAGTTGCGATCGCAGTTTTAACCTGTTCAGTACTGCCCCAGGCGTCTAAGTAGGCAGCCACTTGCTCAAGATGCGCCAGGTATTCAGTTTCTGACATGGGAAAAGAGGCTTGCTCAAGAAACCGCCACATCACCTGCAGGAAGAGTTTGTTGGGCTGCTTTCGAAGTTGTACATCATAGGAATATCCCCATTTCTCAATCAAGATTGCTTGTAGTTCCTGACCTGTCATGTGGTGAAGCCTCGGGTTCTGAAATGGAATGCGACCTAAGTCTATTTACACTTCTTTACAATAAGACTTGTCGTAAAACCAAGCAAAGTTGTGGTTAGGCAGGGGCGTCACGACCGGGTTAGTCAATACTTCAGATTGCTTGGCAAGCTCTCAACGCCTTTCAGACAAGGGCATTCTTGCTTTAGTCAAGGCTGATGGTAAAGCAGGACATGTCGTCCAGTATGCCAAGATAGGCCGACTCTGAGGATGTGACAAAGGTTTATCTGCGCCCTCAAAATGTAATAATACCGATCATAAAGCTGCAAACTTCTGTGACGAAGCGTCTTTTGATGATGGGCGGGTCGCTAGTTTGTTTGGGCGATCGACTACTGAAGTAGTCGCTAAATGCCCTACTTAGACTTAACCTCCGTTAACGCATACATTACTCTGAAATTATGGCTCAAGCTTCCGGAAACCCTGATGTCCCTGATTTAGGACGTCGTCAATTTATGAACCTGTTGACGTTCGGAACCATAACCGGCACCGCATTGGGGGCGCTGTATCCGATCGTTAAATATTTTTTGCCGCCGTCCAGTGGCGCTGCGGGCGGTGGTATCACCGCTAAGGATGAGCTTGGCAACGACGTCACGGTTAGTAATTATGTAGCCACCCATGCCGCAGGCGATCGGTCTCTGGTGCAAGGGCTTAAAGGCGATCCAACCTATTTGGTGGTGACTGAGAGCGGCAGCCTGGGCGACTACGGGATTAACTCAGTCTGCACCCACCTGGGATGCGTTGTGCCGTGGAACGGCGGTGAGAATAAATTCATCTGTCCGTGCCATGGTTCTCAGTACGACGCCACTGGGAAAGTGGTGAGAGGACCTGCACCGCTCTCCTTGGCCCTGGCCCATGTGAGCGAAGCAGAAGATGGCAAGGTCACCCTCACCCCCTGGACTGAGACCGATTTTCGGACTGGTGAAGCCCCTTGGTGGAGCTAGGCTACTTGAGTGTTTGTTCTATTTATTGAATTGCTGACGTGCCACGGATGAAACCCAATTTTTTGAGCTTAATTAATGTCCGTAAGCTGCTTAAGGCCACCACGCGGGGAGCGGTGATTGCGATCGCGACCCTGGTCCTGCTGGTTGCTAGCGACTGGATTTTTCCCCAGTCTGCCGCAGCTTATCCCTTCTGGGCCCAAGAAAATTACGAAACGCCGCGGGAGGCTACAGGCCGCATTGTCTGTGCTAACTGTCACCTGGGCAAAAAGCCAACCGAGGTAGAGGTGCCTCAAGCAGTACTGCCCGACACTGTGTTCAAAGCAGTGGTCAAAATCCCCTATGACTTAGAGTCCCAGCAGGTGCTGGGTGACGGGAGTAAGGCTGGCCTCAACGTAGGGGCTGTGATGGTCCTACCCGACGGCTTTAAGCTTGCGCCCCCAGAGCGCATCCCCGAAGAGATCAAGGAAGAAGTCGGCAGCACCTATTTTCAGACTTATAGCGAAGACCAAGACAATATTTTGCTCGTGGGGCCTTTACCTGGTGAGCAGTACCAGGAAATTGTTTTCCCGATCCTGTCGCCTGATCCGACTAAAGATAAGTCCGTTAGCTTTGGTAAGTCCCTGGTTTTTGTGGGTGGCAACCGAGGTCGCGGTCAGGTTTACCCAACTGGGCAATCGAGCAACAACGCAGTTTATACCGCGTCTAAAGCAGGTGTGATCACAGCTATTGATAAGTCAGATACGGGTTACAAAGTCACCGTTAAGACCGAAGACGGCAGCAGCGTTGCAACTGATGTTCCAGTTGGCCCAGAGCTGATTGTGGCCGAGGGCGACACCATTGAGGCTGGCGCACCGCTGACCAACGATCCCAATGTGGGAGGGTTTGGTCAAACCGAAGGTGAGATCGTCTTGCAGAGTCCCAACCGGATTAAGGGCTTACTGGCTTTCTTGGGAGCCGTCACGCTATCCCAGATTTTCCTTGTCCTCAAGAAAAAGCAGGTTGAGCGAGTACAAGCGGCTGAGATGACGTTGTAGACTCCATCAACGCTATCTCATAAGTTAAGCTTTTCATCTGTTTGGAGTATACTTTAAGCCGGGAAACCTTCTAGGTGAAAGGGATTGGGACGATGTGCTTTTTGAGACTGGCGAGCCAGTGGAAGTGCGCCCATATGGTCAACGACCCACTCAAATAAATCAGGAAACTCATAGTCAAATA
>JBCDDJ010000472.1:0-5289 GCA_039180385.1 Cyanobacteria bacterium P01_G01_bin.38
AAAATGGGCACCGGGGTGAGACCTGCCTGCTCAAAGTAGCGGATCAGTTGGGGAATGTAGGACTGGTGGGTGATGACGTGTTTGCGGTAGAGGAGGATCGCTACGCGAGGTGAGGAAGGTGGGGAAGGTGGGGAGGTGAGTATTCCTGCCTTATCTCCCCTATCTCCCCTATCTCCACACTCAGCCAAGACCTCCTCATACCACCCCACATACGCCGCTGGCGACTCAAAATACCCCTCATACGCCGGATGCAACAGCCCCATGTTGGGCGTCTCAATCATGGGGGGAATCTCACCGACGATCAGGCCTAAATACTTCTCGGCCAGGTAGTTAAACAGGGCGGTGACATTCTCGGGGCCGCCAGCATTCCAATAGCCGTAGATAATGAGCCAGTTACGCAGGTCTTGCACCTTGCGGGCAGGGACAAACTTGAGCAGCTTGGGGCCGACTTTGAGGAAGCTTAGATATCCTGCAAGACGGTCTTCTTCTTTGCCGCTGCCAAATTTGCTGAGGATAAACTGCACCGGCTTGGGCATGCCTTTCGGCTTTTCGCCGATGACGAATTTACCCAGCTGGGTAAGGGCCATTAACTCCAGGGCAGATTCAAAAATTAGGCGCACTGGAATATGTCGAACGCGATCGCAAAGCCAGATCACCTGGTCATAGTCAAAAATCAGGCTGGCGAAAAAGACATCGGCGTCGACCAGGGCAGCTGCGATCGCATCAGGTTGGGTGGTGAGGTCGCGATCGCAAAAGATGCAGATCTCCAGATCAGACCGGCGGGCCGCCGCCGCTGCCTGTTCATACAAGTTTGTATTAAAGGCTTCAAACCCGGCAATTAAAACAATTCGAGACATGCTTGACTCAATCCTCAATGCAATTCACCAGGCAATTTCATCCTTATCTCAAGTTTATCGGGATATTGTGTGCAGAGGCTGAGTCCCCCCTTAAGCCAGGAAATCCAGGTGGGGTTAGTCGGCAGTCGGCAGAAATAGATTGGTTACCCCACAGGATTCTTCCAAAAAAAGATCGCAAAGTATGACTCTGGTCACAGATGTAATCGTGTTAATTGCATCAAGATTTATGGGTCTGGAAAATAGCGTCCGGAGGATGAAGCTTAGAAACGGCAGTTCTTAATGCTAGGGGCCATTAGGTAGTGAAATTTACTGAAGTTCAAAGTGATTTTTGGTAGCTCAGCTTCCGTCCAAGTGCCGATTTAGCGATGCATAGGAGTTAGTTAGCCTGGTAACAGGCATCTATTGAGAAGGTATGACTTCATTTATAAATGATTGGTATCGCCGTCAAACGGCTAAGCTGGCCTACCGCCGGGGCAGCAACTACGCTAAACAAACTAATTATCAACAATCTATTAACGCGCTAACCAAGGCACTCGATCAGCATCCTAACCCGGCTGATGTCTATGTGATGCGGGGGCTTAGCCATTGGAAACTTGGCAGTACAAAATCTGCGATCGCAGATTTTGAAGCCGCCCTGGCACTAGAGCCGACCCATCCCAAAGCCCACGGCAACCGCGGCCTGCTGCGCTACGAGGCCGGAGATGAGGCCGGAGCCCTGGCTGACTGGGCGATTGCCCTGGTGCATTGCCCCAAATACGCTGAGATTTACTACAATCGGGCCCTGGTCTATGCCCAACAAGGCCGCTATGCAGAGGCGATGGCCGATTTTGATCAGACCCTGACGCTACAGCCTAACTGGGCTGAGGCTTATTTTCATCGGGGGAATGTGCGATCGCACCTCGGCGATCAATCCGGTGCCAAAAACGATTGGGAAATCGCCGCCCTGAATGATTTCTCTTTCGAAGAAGTGAAAGAAAAACTTCAGGCTATTCAAAATACCCACCGCAGCGATACCCTGACCGAGCCCCTTCAAAACGCCCTGGTCGAGAAACAAATCGCTGCCCAGATTGAGCGCATTGACGATCATCATCTAGAAATTACCGTGCATCGGGAGGTGGGCATTGGGGTCAGCTACTTCACCCTACCCAACCTGATCCGAGAGGTGTTAATCCCCTTAGAGCTACCCGGTATCACCCGGTTTAAGCTAGTAGGCCATGTCACTAATCCTAAAAATCCCGATTGGTCCAAGCAAGAATGGTCAAAGGAATACGACCTTTACATAGACCAGCCCTGCCCCCCCAGCAACTGGCAAATTGCCCTGTCTACGCTGGTAGCTTTCCCGCCGATTGGGGTGACTGCGCTGATTTATGCTGCCCAGGTCAAACAGCATTACAAAAAAGGTAACTATCCCGAAGCGGTGAATGCTTCTCGGGTGGTCAAACGGCTTTGTGTCGCAGGTACCGGCTTGCTGTGTGGGTTAGCGATGCTGCCCCTGGGTCACACAGCGCTGGCCTCCATTCGCGATGAAACCGCCCCCCCGCAGCGGACCGCCCGCACCATTGACTACAGCCCTGAGAAGAGGACTCATATTCAATAGCGAGACCGTCTTTAATCGAGGAGCACCCTCCCAACCTATCTTCTCTCAAAACCCAAAAGCAGCCCTCCCTGGCGAGTTATTGACCCGCCAGGGAGGGTTTTGCGTTCAGTGATTGCTCAATCTAACCCTTAGATGACGGTAAAGTCAGCTAGTGTCAAATTGTCGGCAGACCCATTATTCAAAGTCGCTAACACCTCATCGCCAGCGCGAATTTCGCTGCCGCCCAGGGTGAGTTGTTCGAAGGTTAAACCGTCCGCTAGACCCATCAGATCAGTGCCCAGCTGGAAATCTACAATGGTGTCGGTCCCTTCGCTAAGGGCTAAGACAAAGGTGTCGCTGCCCTGACCACCGGAGAAGTCGTCGCCCGTGAGGGTATCGTTGCCGAGACCGCCGCGCAGCAGGTCATCGCCATCGTCACCCCAGAGGGCATCATCCCCGGCCTCCCCAAACAGCTGGTCGTTGCCGCCTTTGCCACCGATGCGGTCGTTGCCCGCACCGCCAAAGAGGAGGTCATCCCCCCCCTGAGCGCCCTGGGAGTTTCTGTTGTTAAGGTCACCGCGCAGGACATCATCACCGTCGCCGCCGTTGAGGGTGTCATCGCCCTCTAGACCCGCTACGATGTCGTTACCCGAGGTGGCCTCAACAATATCGCCTTCGGCGGTTCCTAGCACTGCTTCGCCGGCAGATTGACCGTCGTCACTGCCAGCGCCGCCATTATCACCGCCAGAACCACTGCCACTACCGTCTCCATCAGAACCGTTACCGTCACTACCGCCGTCGCCTGAACCGCCGGAGCCGCCGTCGACAACACCACTATCGATAACCGTGTCCTCGCGGAAGGCCAGGTTTTGAATGCGGGTATCCAGGTCGCGACCGGTCTCTGCACTCTCAAAGGGCATCTCCGCACCAAAGTTATCCACCAGATACTCCGCCAGGGCATCTTGTTCTGAGCCATCCGGGGCAAAGGTGGCCTCACCGGTACGAGGGGCATCGTCCGGTTGGGCCAACTCCACCACATCGCGATCCGGGAAGGGATAGCCATCACCGCCGTCCGCGAGGAAATTTAGGGTGACCATCCGGAAGGTGCGACCGGTATCTCCCACCAGTTCACCATTTTGGACAATCACGTCGGCATCGTTGCCCGCTTCGTCTAAGACCGCTAGAGACTGGACTCGGTTGCCCGACTCAGCGGTAAGGTCAAAGCTAAACTCCAGGCCGCTCACCTGGGGGAAACGCCCCTGGGTATTGCTGTCATCCAGACTGCTGGCCGCCACGCTGTGCTCCATCACCGCCAGCAACTCCTCGGCGGTAATCGTCAACAAAGTCAACCCGTTGTTGAATCGCAGCGAGTTACCAATATCATTTTCAGAAATGCCGCCCTCGGGCTTCACACCGGGAATCTCTTCGTTAGGTAAGAACTCAGGATCGCCTGTCCCCCCAGCAGGCACGACCACTCTGCCGATGTCGTCGCGGATGCCACCGCCGTTTTTGAGAGAAATCACCACGTTGGGATCGGATTCTTTGGCAATGGCCAAATTCGCATCCGCCGTCAGGTTGCCGAGATTGGTTTCCTGGGTTCTCACACTACCGCGTAAGCCATCCAGATACACATCGCTCACACCAAAGACGTTGCTTTCCTTGGCGACAATCACCTCTTCGAGGGCGGCGACAATGGCTTGAACCTCGGGGTCAACTAGAGTCTCCGCGTCCAGGTCGGCCACGCCCTGATCGTCGGTGGCGTACGCCCCGCTGACCTCAGGGTCGTAACTCTCGGGGATGATCACCCCATTTTCATCAAAGTCAACGACGAGTCGGCCTACATACTTATAGTTGCCGTCAGTGTTGACAATGGCGACGGGGTTGCCGTCTGCCCCCGTGGTAAAGATGGGATAACTCCCCTGCTCTCTGTCTCCGTCTCGCAGCCGATCGGTTTCATCGACCAGGCGAGTGTTAGACCCACCAGCCACAATCACATCAACATTGGTCAGCCGGGTTGCCAATTCCTGCTCGATGCTGATTTGCTGCATGTGAGACAGCATCACCACCTTGTTCAGGCCAGGATTGAGGGCCAACATCTCATCCACATCTTGCTGGATTTCAGCAGCGAGGGCATCGAGCTGCTCAGGGGTAGGATCGCCGTCAAACGGTTGGGGCAGTACGGTTACATCGTCAGGGTTGGCAATGCGGACATTGACATTGTTGATGGTGGGGGTGGTTGCGCCCACGACACCGACCTTCTCACCATTCACGTCGATCACGGTGGTGGCCGCAATGCTGTTATTTGCGGGCGCTCGATCATCGGGCACCACTAGATCGGCCAGGTTCTCATCGGTGCTAAAGTCCAGGTTGGCACTCAGGTAGGGGAACTGAGCCCCTACAAAGGATTCGTCGACATCAGGGGTAGCGGGGTCATCTTCGGCCCCGGCCACCAAGTCTCGCACCAGTTCCGTGCCAAGGTCAAACTCGTGGTTACCAAAGGCGATGGCCTCAAATCCGAGTTCATTTTGGATCAAGATGTCGGCGCGGCCCTGCCCTCCAAACACCTCTTCGCTAGCGGTGAAGAAGAGACCTGGTAAAATAGCATCGCCCGAAGACAGCGTGACCGTGTTCTCAAAGTCATCTCGCAGCGCATTGAGCACCGCTGAGAACCTGGGGGCATCCTCAAGGGCGAGGATACCGGCTTCTTGATCGGCTGCATGGAGCAGCTGTAGCGTGAAGGTGGAGGGTTCGGTTGGGGTCTCCTCAAGGGTGAACTTGCCTACCAACGGCTCGTGGTCGCTGGCCACAATGGTGTCGGTAAAGCGGGCTCGGCCATCATCGCGGGGGAAGTCGTTG
>JBCDDJ010000473.1:0-5247 GCA_039180385.1 Cyanobacteria bacterium P01_G01_bin.38
AAACCTGCGAAGTCTCGTTATGGCTGTTCTGCATAACCTAATGCCAGTGAAGGACTAGTTGCCACCGCCAAAACTAGTCGATTCTCAGATCAGCAATCCTTAAGCTCTGTCATACGTACGGAAATTCAACTACTTTTATTGATGAACTTTATGGACAATACGTCTGATCAAGCCGGTTTCTACTCCTTCCACTTTTTGAGTTCAATCATGAAAGTGACATGCGCAGCCTCTCTCGATTGCCCCAAATTCTGATAGCTAACCTGCTGCTCATCTGTAGCAGTTGCTCGTCTGTCAATGAGACACCTGATGGTATTGGCACTGATGGCCTCCGAATCAGCCGCTTTCCTCAAGCAGAAGGCGATCAGCTCACAGCCACAGAAAACCTAAGCTGCAGCATTTATCTGAAGCTTTCAGAAGGCGACGCTGACTACATTATGCTCACTAGCCATCCAGATCAAGCCGAGAAGACCTTCATGAAAGTCAATGGAGAGTGGGTGAAGTTTTATGGAATACTCGAACAGACTCGCTTCCCTCCCCCTTGGCGTGACCAGGTCAGCAAAGATGGCTCATTAATCTTAGACCTAAACCTTACCTCGGATGAAACAACGCCAGCGGCGATGAAGTTCTCCATCAAACTTCAAGATGAGAGCGGTCGGAAGATTTATCTGGAGCCAGAGGTTGCCAACACCGACTGTTAGCGTCACACCACCTGCCATTGCCTAAATCACTAGCGCCTCACTGTTCCAACTGGCTGAAGTCATCAATGTTTTGTTTGAATGGCGCAAACACTGTCGGACCAGCCTGTTGCTGCCAGATAGTTTCCGCGAGACCAATATTGCAATCAACTTGACGGTCTGCCCCGTGAGCAACTAGTCAACCACAGCATAAGGGTTAGAGCCCTAGATTTTTCGTCAGAGAATTTTCTCAGCCCAGTTATTCAGAAAAAATAGTCCACCCTTAGTCCGAAGCCGCTGATCTCGACGATCTAGGGGTATAAGCTCAGCTCATCGATTGCACGAGTTCCTGGGATTTCCCACACTTTTTTTCGCTCTCCAAATAGCCAGTTCCATGAATGCGACGGGGTATTTGAAAATGATTTTCCAGCCGTATCCCAACACCAAACTCTCACACCTTGTTTTTGAGCTTCAATCTTGATTTCATCATAATGTCCCAAAATTCTGCTATCGTGCGTGAGAGCCAAATCGTTAATTATCAGTGCTTGTGACGTGAGAAAAGCTACTGTAACCGAAGGCAAATTGCTCCCTACCTTCCCCTTCCCTGCCGAGGCTCGTTTGTTTGGCTTGCCGCCCGACCAGGGTCGCTGGCTGTTCATTCCGCTCGGCTTAATGGTGTTGCTCTGTTTAGGTACGGTTTATTCCTGGAGCATTTTTAGCGGCCCCTTTGAGGCAGAACTCAAAAGTCGTCCGGGTACGATTTTACTGCCATTTTTGGTTTTGGGAGTCACCTTTACCCTGGTGATGCCGATTACCGGACTGTACATGAATCGCTGTAGCCCACGCATTCTCACCAGTTTGGGGGGAATCCTAGTGGGTCTGGGCTACCTGCTGGCCAGCCAAGCATCTAGCCTGCTCTGGCTGGTGCTGAGCTATGGCGTAGTGGCCGGTTTGGGGGTGGGCATGGCCTACGGCGTGCCCCTAGCAGTGGCAGCTCGCTGGTTTCCCGATCGCAAAGGATTGGCCGTGGGGTTGACGGTCGTGGGATTTGGCCTGTCGCCGCTGGTGACTGCACCACTAGCCTTCAATCTGATTAACGGCAATCCCGCCTGGAATTTACCCGCCCTGGGAATACGCCAGACCTTTGTTTTGCTGGGCGTTGTGTTTACGGTGCTAATTGTGGCAATCGCCTCTGTCCTGCGAATGCCGCCGCCCCGCTGGACTCCCAGCAACTTTGCGCAGACGCTCAATCAATCGGTCGAAACGGACGCCAGTCTGCCCATGATGCAAACCCAGACTTTTTATGGGCTGATGTTTTGCTACACCGTCGGCACCTTTGTCGGGCTAACGGCGATCGCCACAACCGCCCAGGTCGGAAGCGAACTGGTCAACCTGGAGGCCGAGGAACTTGCTCTGACTGTGCCGCTATTTGCAGTCTTCAATGGGCTGGGGCGACCGCTGTTTGGATGGTTGAACGATCGCCTGCGCCCCAAGTTCACGATTATCATCCTCAACAGTCTGATTTTGATTGCCTCAATTTTGATGATTCACACCAGCCCCCATGAACCCGGTCAATTTCTGGTGGCGTTTTCCATTTTCTGGTTTTGTCTAGGGGCGTGGCTGGCAGTCGCACCAGCGGCAACCTTGAGCTTTTTTGGGTTGCCCAACTACCCTAATAACTATGGTTTATTGTTCCTTGCCTTTGGCGGCGGTGGCCTTTCGGGAATTTTTACGGCGATCGCCCTGCGCGGCATCACGGGAAGTTTTGCGCCTTTTTTCTATGTCACGGCGACGCTGGCGATCACGGCAATTTTGGTGGCCTACGTTACCCTCAACGCACCCCGAAAAACGCGGCTGGCGGATTGGCTATTTCGCTATTTGATTAGCCCGATTACGCCTCTGCTAATGACATTAGTAGAGGGTTGGCTGGCAGTGGCAAAACCAAAAGAAATCAGGGAAAAAGGGGATGGCAACTAATCCGCGTTCGACTCCATCTATGCATCGTTTTGATCATCGTTTGGGAAATGATCCTGCCGGCTATTTTTCAACCAAAGAACGGTTTGAGCATACCGGGTTAATCGACTATAGCCACCTGCGATCGCTCCCACAGATGTGGGAGATTACAGAACAATACTTTGGCAATGTGGAGGCGCTGATTGATCCCCACAGTCGTCCGGCAGTATTGCTGACTTATCGGCAGGTATATCAGCAAATTCGACAGTTCGCGGCAGGGATGCAAACGCTGTTGTCCCCTTCGTCGCCCCTGCAAACTTCATCACAAACTTCATCACAAGATTTATCGCTAAATCTCTCACTAGGTCCATCTCAAAACCTGCCTCAAAATCCACCCATCGTGGCGCTCTTTGCCGACAATAGCTGGCAGTGGCTGGTGGCAGATCAGGGCATCATGCTGGCGGGGGCAGCGGATGCGGTGCGATCGGCGACTGCAGATCGGGATGAACTGCTCTACATTCTGGAGCATAGCCAGAGCAGTGGGCTAGTAGTGGAAAACGCCAAAACGCTAGATCGGTTGGGTGATCGCATCTGGACATTGCCAGTGGAGTGGGTGGTGCTTCTGTCGAACGAACAGCCTGACTTACCCGGTCGCCCCTCCCACGTCAAACTACTCACGTTTGACCAACTGCTGGAACTGGGCAACCAGCAACCGCTACAATCCGTCAACACAACTCCAGACACCCTCGCCACGCTGATTTACACCTCTGGCACCACTGGCCAACCCAAAGGGGTAATGCTGAGCCACGCCAACTTTATCTATCAACTGGTCGCGTTAACGGCGATTATTCAACCCCTGGTTGGCGATCGCACCCTCAGCATCTTACCCACCTGGCACAGTTTTGGGCGGGTAGGCGAATACTACACGCTCTCCCAGGGCTGCACCCAGGTATATACCAATCGTCGTTATCTCAAGCAAGATCTGAAAACCTATCAGCCCGCCTATGTGGTGGGAGTGCCGCGATTGTGGGAGTCTATCTTCGAAGGTATTCAAAAGTCTTTTCGAGATCGCCCACCTCGAATGCAAGCATTCATTCAATCGTTTCTGGCGGTCAGCAGTCGCTACATTCAAGCGGTACGTACCTGGAAGCACCGCGATTTGCACAATTTACACCCGACGCGCTCGGCAGTCCTGCGAGCCTGGGCGACCACGCTGTTGCTGGCTCCGCTGCACTACTTGGGGGAACTGTTGCTCTACAAGCGAATGCAGCAAGCCCTGGGTGGCAAAGTTAAACAACTTATCTGTGGCGGCGGTTCCCTGGCTCAGCATTTAGAAGACTTTTTTGAAATGATTGGCATCGAAATTTTGGTCGGTTACGGTCTGACTGAAACCTCCCCCGTACTCAGTGCGCGACGCTACTGGAACAACGTGCGCAAGGCTTCTGGTCAACCCTTAATCCAGACCGAATTTCGGGTTGTCGATCTAGAAACCCGACAAGCCTTGCCCGCCGGAAAACGCGGCTTAGTCCTGACAAGGGGTCCCCAAATCATGCAGGGCTATTATCGCAACCCCGAAGCCACCACCAAGGCCATTGATCCCGAAGGCTGGTTTGATACAGGCGATATTGGCTGGCTAGCAGACGATGGCAGCATTATCCTGACCGGCAGAGCCAAGGATACGATCGTCCTTAGCAATGGCGAAAACATTGAGCCACAACCGATCGAAGATGCCTGCTTACGCAGTTCATTTATCGATCAAATTGTTCTGGTTGGGCAAGATCGAAAAGCACTGGGAGCATTGATTGTGCCTAATCTGGAAGCCCTGCAAGCCTGGGGATTAGCGCAATCACCTCCGTTGATGATTGGGGAGAATGAAGCGATCGCACCCGACAACCTCATTATCCACAATCTCCTGCGCCAGGAACTCAACCGAGAAGTGCGCGATCGCCCCGGCTACCGTTCCCAGGATGAGATTGCTGCATTTACGCTGTTACCGGAGCCAATGACGAGCAAAAATGGTCTGCTCACCCAAACGCTCAAAATTCGCCGCAATGTGGTTGTGGATCGTTACTCTGAGATGATTCAGGGGTTATTTTAGCGTTACCAATCCTGTATCTCCGCTAGGATGATGGCAGCTGTCGTCTCTCCGATGCCAGGAATGCTCGTGAGCAGTTCTTGCTGACGAGCTAACACCGGGTATTGCTTGAGATGATGACGAACCAGTTTTTGAATCATCTTGACTTGTTTTTTGAGATAGGTGAGATGGTCTTGAATTAACGTCACCATCTGAGGTGTCGCAGTTTCAAGACTGCTCGTTCGCTCATTTCTGAGCGATGTTTGGAATAAGTCAAGTTTGGACCGGCACCTCATAAATGGTTTCAGGGATTTTCATCAGCGCTAAGATGCGACGCTGAAGGTCATTGAGGGGAGTGATTTCAGCCGTACCCTCCCGATGCTGGTAAAGCGTAATCCCGGCGAACGCCTTCAGCAGTTGCTCAGCCGTGGGGCGATTGGTTTTACGTTTTGGGTTACCCGCATAGAGACCCGTCAGGTGAGTTTGTAGCGTTTGTAGCGTTCGTCGCACCTGAAACTCAATCAGGGTGAAACATCGCAGGGCAAT
>JBCDDJ010000474.1:0-5233 GCA_039180385.1 Cyanobacteria bacterium P01_G01_bin.38
CTCAACGGGCAAATGTGGGATGTGGATTGATGCCACGGTGGCTGCGGGACTGTTGTCTAACCCTGAGGTATCGCAGGTGGCTGATAAGGTGGGCTTTGCACCGGCCCCAGTCGCCTCTTATCCCAATGGTTCAAACTGGCTGTGGTCTTGGGCGTTAGCGATTCCTCAGACGTCGCGATCGCCCGAAGCGGCGCAGCGATTTATTACCTGGGCCACCTCTAAAGAATACATTCAGCTGGTGGCAGATGAATCGGGTTGGGTCTCTGTGCCACCGGGCACGCGCACCTCTACGTATGAGAATCCTAACTATCAAAAAGTCGCCCCCTTTGCCAAGACAGTGCTGAAGTCAATTGAGTCTGCTGATATTGAGAGTCCTGCGGCTTCTCCGACGCCTTACAAGGGTGTGCAATATGTGGATATTCCAGAGTTTCAGGCGATTGGCACCCAGGTTGGACAGCGAATGACTGCGGCTTTAGCGGATCAAGTCTCGGTGGATCAGGCGCTGGCGCGATCGCAGGCGGTGGCCGAACGGTTTATGCGTCATACCGGATATATCGAGTAGGTCAGCCAGCCAGATCGAGCTAATCAGATTGAGTCAACCAGATTGAGTCAGCTAATCGAGGAAAAACTATGACGTCTTCAGTAGCAACCAGGTCACCGCAGGGGCGATCGTCCGTGCGATCGCAGCGAAAGATTCCCACGCTGGCACTCGTCGCACCGTCAGTGATTGTTTTAGTGCTATGGATGGTGGTGCCGCTAGCCATGGCGGTTTGGTATGCCTTCCAGCGATATAATCTCTTGGCCCCTGACAATCGCGAGTTCAACGGGATACAGAACTTTACCTATATCCTCACGGACCCGGCGCTGTGGATCTCAATTTTCACAACGCTTGTCCTGGTTGCATCTGTGCTCTTCATTACGATTGGCCTGGGCACGCTGCTGGCGGTGTTGTTTAATCAAGATTTCCCAGGCCAGGGGATTGCCCGAGTGCTCGCCATTTCACCGTTTTTTGTAATGCCCACGGTGAGCGCCCTGATTTGGAAAAACATGCTGATGCATCCGGCTAACGGCCTGTTTGCTCAAATTACCCAGGGGCTGGGGTTGGGGGCAATTGACTGGTTTGCCGATTTTCCGCTGCTGTCAATCATCATTATTGTCTCCTGGGAATGGCTGCCGTTTGCGTTACTCATTTTGCTAACGGCGATTCAATCTCTCGATACCGATCAGCTAGAAGCGGCCCGCATGGATGGGGCCAGGTCCTTGAGCTTGTTTCGGTTCGTCGTCTTACCTCACTTGAGCCGTGCGATCGCCGTCGTCGCCATGATTGAAACTATCTTCTTTCTGACGATCTTCGCGGAAATCTTTGTGACCACGGGCGGAGGGCCAGGCCTTGCCACGACAAATTTAGCCTACTACATCTATTTAAAAGCGCTGCTAGAGTTCGATGTCGGCGGAGCCTCTGCGGGTGGCCTTATCGCCGTCGTTCTGGCTAATCTCGTCGCTATTTTCTTAGTCCGGAGTGTCGCTCGTAACCTGGATAGCTAGAGGATTAGCTGATTTAGAGACCTAATTTGGAGACCTGATATGGCAACCCCCCATAAACGAAGCTCATGGCTGATTGGACTGCTGGCTTGGCTCGTCGCCTGCATTCTGTTTTTCCCAATTTTTTGGATGTTTATCACCAGTTTCAAAACAGAAGTGGCCGCCGTCGCAACGCCGCCTCAGCTCTTCTTTCCACCGACGCTGGACAACTATATTGATGTTCAAGAGCGGGCGGCCTATTTCAACTACGCCTGGAACAGCATCATTATCTCTTTAGGGGCCACTGTTTTGGCCCTTTTGCTGGCAATTCCGGCGGCCTATGCCATGTCCTTTTTCCCGACAAAGCGCACGAAAGGCACCTTATTGTGGATGCTTTCGACCAAAATGCTTCCGTCTGTGGGGGTGTTAGTGCCCATTTACATTCTAGGCCGCGAATCAGGATTGCTAGACACTCGCATCGGGCTGATCATCATTTATACCCTGATTAACCTGCCGATCGTCGTGTGGATGATCTATAGCTTCTTCAAAGAAGTGCCAAAAGAGATTCTCGAAGCCGATCGAATGGATGGGGCCACGACCTTCCAAGAAGTCGCCTATGTCCTACTGCCGTTGGCTTTGCCAGGGATTGCTTCTACCGCGCTGCTATCCGTGATTTTGTCCTGGAATGAAGCCTTTTGGAGCCTGAATCTCACCACCTTTGATGCCGCTCCCTTAACGGCGTTTATTGCCTCCTTTTCCAGTCCGCAGGGGTTGTTTTGGGCCAAGCTGTCGGCGGCTTCAACCATGGCGATTGCACCTATTCTTCTGTTTGGGTGGTTTAGCCAAAAGCAGTTGGTTCGAGGGCTTACCTTCGGAGCCGTCAAGTAGTCTGTTCAAAATTCATCTAGTAAAGCGAGTCAATTATGTCAACTGTCACCCTCAGAGACATTCACAAAACCTATACCGACGCTGAGATTATCAAAGGTATCGATCTTGACATCCAAGATGGCGAGTTTGTTGTTTTTGTTGGCCCCTCAGGCTGTGGTAAATCTACGCTGCTGCGCATGATTGCTGGTCTGGAGGAGATTACTTCCGGTGAGTTGTTAATCGACGATCAGCGAATGAACGATATCTCACCAGACGAGCGCGGTCTCGCCATGGTGTTTCAAACCTACGCACTCTATCCCCACATGACGGTCGCCGAAAATATGGCCTTTAGCCTGCGGTTAGCCGGTGTGCCCAAAGCGCGACGGTATGAGCGGGCACGCGAGGTCGGGCGCATTTTACAGCTGGAGCCGCTCTTAGACCGTAAGCCTGGAGCCCTCTCTGGCGGCCAACGGCAGCGGGTCGCCATTGGCCGAGCCCTGGTGCGTAACCCCAAAGTGTTTTTATTAGATGAGCCCCTGTCAAACTTAGATGCCACGCTCAGGGGCGATATGCGTCTGGAGCTAGCCAATCTCCACAATAGCCTTGGGGCTACCATGATCTATGTCACCCACGATCAGATCGAAGCCATGACCCTGGCTAGCAAAATTGTGGTTTTGCAAGGGGGCGTCATTGAGCAGGTAGGTGCGCCGATGGAGCTATATCATCATCCTCGCAATCGGTTTGTGGCCGGGTTTATCGGCTCACCCAAGATGAATTTTTTGCCAGTGATGACAACCAGCGTTCAAGACTCAGGGACAACACTAAGATTGCCTGGCGATGCGATGGTAACCGTGCCCGTACAGCCCAAGACTCTAATGGTCGGCGATCGCGCCACGCTCGGCATTCGCCCCGAATCGCTTCGTATCGACGCGAACAACCCTACGCTCATGGGCGAAGTCCTGGTTGTCGAGCACCTTGGCGATGTGACGTATCTCTATGTTAAAGTCGCGGGCGGCGATACGTTGATTGTTGAAACAGAGGGCGGCAGACCTGTGACGGTGGGTGATCGTGTGCCCATTGATATTGACGGCGATCTGTGTCACCTATTCGACGCGGATGACAATGCGATTCCCAAAGCCCAACGACATCATCTCACCCTAGACAAAACGCATGAACGACAGCCCCGCCAACCAGTCCAGCAGCCTCAACCTCAGCAGCCTAAATCTCAACAATCCGTCAATCACAACCGCTATCCCGCTGAGTAAACAATCGCTCTCACAGCAGACAGTTCGCATCCCTCGCTATGACCGAGGGGCTGTGACCCATGGTATTGTCCATATTGGCGTAGGTGGCTTTCATCGGGCACATCAAGCGCTCTATATGGATGACTATATCGAGCAGGAAATGGCAGGGCAGGCAATCGCGGAGCCGGGAACGGTGCGATCGCAGCCTCCAAACCGAAAGCGAGAAAGCAGCTGGGGAATCTGCGGTGTTGGCCTGCTGAGACACGACGAGAAAATGCGGGATGTTCTGCATTCTCAAGACTGTTTGTACACGTTAATAGAGCGCTCTCCAGACAAAGACACTGCCCGTGTGATTGGCGCGATCACCCAGTATTTATTGGCCCCAGACAACCCCCAGGCCGTCATTGACGCGCTCGCCGATGCGCAATGTCGCATTGTCACACTCACGATCACAGAAGGTGGCTACTTTGTGGTAGAGGGTACCGGCAAATTCGATGCCGACCATCCCACGATCCAGCATGACTTGCAGCATCCTGATCGACCCATGGGCGTCTACGGTTTTCTCACCGCTGCGCTCGATCGGCGACGAAAAACTGGTTTGCCTCCTTTTACCGTCTTGTCTTGCGACAACATCCAGGGCAATGGCAACGTTATCGGCAAAATGCTAACCACGTTTGCCAAGCTGCAAAATCCAGAGTTGGGCCAATGGATTACCAAAAACGTGACTTTTCCCAATAGCATGGTAGATCGCATCACACCTGCCACGATGCCCGCCGATATTCAAATGGTGAAGGAGCAGTTTGGGATTCAAGACGGTTGGCCTGTGATCGCAGAGCCTTTTATCCAATGGGTGGTTGAGGATAAGTTTTGCAATGGCAGACCCGATTGGGAGTCGGTTGGGGTTCAAATGACCGACGATGTGCATCCCTACGAGATGATGAAGATCCGGCTGCTCAATGCCAGCCATTTGCTCATAGGCTACCTGGGCTCGCTGCTAGGCTACACCTATACCTCTGAGGCGATGGCCAACGATCTAATTCGAGCGGCAACTGAGCGCTTGATGGATGAAGTGACGCCTACCCTCCAGCCCTTACCAGACATCGACATCAGTGACTATAAACAGACTCTGACTGAGCGATTTTCTAATCCGAAAGTTCGCGATCAGCTAGCGCGCCTCTGTCTCAACAGCTCTGATAAGCTGCCTAAGTTTCTCCTCGGCAGCTTACGGGACAAACTCGAACAAGGGGGATCCATTGAGTATTTGAGCTTTGCGATCGCCGCCTGGTTTCGCTACTTAAACGGTACGGATGAGCAAGGGCAACCGCTGCCCATTGACGACCCTATGGCGTCACAGCTCACCGAAAAAGCGCTCATTGGCAAAGACAATCCAACGCCGTTACTCACCCTCGAAACCCTCTTTGGCGACTTGTCTAATTCTCCAGCGTTCGTAACTGCTGTCACCCATCATCTCCAAGCGCTTTACGCCCTGGGAACACGGGAAACGCTGTCGAGGCTTTTATCGAACTAGCGCTTTTACGAACGCTGAACACCCATCATACTGAGGATAGCAATGATGCTGTAGAAAGCTGATTGCTTTATAC
>JBCDDJ010000475.1:0-5205 GCA_039180385.1 Cyanobacteria bacterium P01_G01_bin.38
GACTTCTCAACCTTAGCGCCTCACCGTTTCATCGATCTCAGGACTGACTTCAGGGGGCGCGCATTCCCATTCCTATCGTCAGCTAGGGGCCTTGAAACTTATTTATCTCTCACCCAGATTTAACACCTCGACAGGGATCGGTCTTGAATCTAAGCTTGAGCCCAGACTTGGACCCAGGAGTGAGACAATACACTTAAACTTTGTCCACATCCAGACCTGTCATTTGCCCCACAGGAAAACCTCATGTTGTCAAATTGGATGTGGATTAACACAATGGGAGATTTACTTATGCCAGATAAGAATGCAACTCTGGGTGCGGATGGTGTTGACGCCGCGATCGCAAACGGCCTCGACCTCGACGGCTCCCCTATTCCCCCAGCCAAGTTGGATCTCTACAATACGGTGATGGCCAAAGAAGCCGGACGTCAGCGCAGCGGCGTGACCAATACGATGCGATCGCGCATTGTCCGCATTGGCGCAAAGCACTACTCCCAGACCGATCTCGAGGCCATGCTTAAAACCGCTGAGTTTGCGCCGCTCAAGGCCAAAGAGATTGCATTTTATTACGGTCCTAAGGAATAACGCCCCCTGCTCCCTGTAGTGACTGAATAACCGACCCTCAAGCAAAACAGTACCCATGGGGGTGAGGGGAAAGCTTCGATCCTCAGGTTAAGGTTGGGTTAAGAAAAGTGGGTATAATAGAATACCCATGTTGGAATCAGCCTAAATTAGGGTTCCCTGAAGTTTGAGGCAACTTGCCTCTGATGAGCCCTACTCTCTTTAGAGCAGTAAAACTATGAATACATACGATAAAAACCGTTTTCTATACACGCGTAGCACTTACCACGGCAACTTTACGCCAGATAAGATGGTCTTCAACGCAAACTTGCAGGAGTTTTCGCAGCGAGTCGGCTATATCAGTGCCCTCGAGACGGGGGGCAAGTTAGCCTCTGATGAAGCCTATCAGCAGATCAAAGCGCTTTGGAAGCAGCTTAAACACAGCTATAAAACCCTGGATTTAGAAGCTTAAGTCATCTCAACAGGGCGTTCCTGGCTCGATCCCGATCAACAAGATAGCCCCCGGCATGCCGGGGGCTATCTTGTTGATATTCAATTGTTGGAATAGATTAGCAGGGCACCACAAGATCAATGTTGTCTTTGAGTTGTCTTTGACAATAGCGGGAATAAAGCGGGAATGGGAGCAGCTGTGTTTAACCCAGATTTTTAGTCAAGATGCTAATGGTTTGTTCACCATAGCGATTAGGAATCATGTTGCCGATTACCTCCCCGGCGCGATCGCAATGAGCTGGCGCACTCCAGCTATCAATTTGGGCAAATCCACGTCGATGCAAATTTTTAATGGTTTCTACCACATCGGTTTCATCACCAATGAGTAAAATTTTAACTGCAGGACGCACACTATTAGATCCGCTAGTGCTTTTAGCGGCAAGGCTTTGAGTAACTGTCATGGGATGGCTCTACTGAAAAAAACAGTGAAAATAGGATCATGCGCTTCTGCGTAACTTAAGGCACGAGATCGGGCGAAAAGCCATATCCACCCTGCATGATACTACTAGTTGATCTATCCGGCTGAAAGCTGATCCCAAGGCGATCACTTTTTACGATAGACTCCCTACAAAAACGCTGGGGTCGGGTTTCTCAAAATTGTGGAATTCTCAAGCAAATCCCCCTGGGGACAGGCTTGCGCGGCGGGGGCAATAGCCCCAAAGCCTAGCATTATCACGAGGGATAACAAAATGTAGCGTTTCATTAACTTGCCTCCTCTTCCGTTGACGAAGGGCGGCATCTCCACTGTTAGTGTGTCAAACCAAAGTGAGTCACCCTTGAGGGCAAGATGAGAGCATCCTGAAAAGATTGCTAGGTTCGATCTCGCTCACACCATCTACTAAACTGTACGGTTTAGTAGGTGGCACAGCCCTGGCAGGTGATTAGCTTGTAGCCAGACGGTGTGACTTCATAAAATAGAGGGGCGAAAGAGGGGCGAATTGAGGACAGCTCAAGAACTGTTATAGTTTGCGCCTGAATGGGCAATCTGTCTCGGAAAAACTACTATATACACCCTTGTACTTGCAAGGGTGGTTGCTAAGGTCTAAATCATTTACTAACGGTTCCCTCCCATCCCAGTCTATGCACTCCTTCGTTCGCCGACTCACCACCCTCAGTGCCCTCACCGCTGCGACCCTATTCACCACTGTCAAAGCGGCCCCCTCAGCCCAGTTTGAGCAAAGTCCTATCCAGGCCGACCGCGTTGTTGCAGTGGCAGAGCCTGTCAATAATGGTCAGCTATATAACCTCTTGATCCTTGAGCAAATCAGTAGCGTTCGCCAATGTTGGGAAGAACAGGCTGGCACACCCACGACCATCAACCCCTTATTGCTGAGCTTTGACTTTACAGGCATCTGTGGCCGCAGTTCAGATAGTAACGGCTATTCTGTGCGGATCGGGGGAGAAGATACTCGCTATCGTCTAGAAGTTAGGCAACGCCAAAACGATTTGGTTTTACAGGCTGTGCCCAGCCCGCTTCAGCGTAATTTGCCGACGATTGAAATTGGGCGCACCAATGGCGTTGCCAATGGGTTTGTCAAAATTCAACTCAACGCGGGATGGGAGATGACCCGCCGCCTCTACAATGGTCAGGCCCTCGGGCACATTTACCTCACCAATAATCAAACCTTCGATGCTGTGATCGCTGCGGCGGGTGGCTCCCGCCCGACACCCTCCCCAACGCCGACGCCGACCGTTCGCCCTTCGGTCACACCGCCGTCTTTGCCTGCCCCCCCCAGCTCGGGTCAACCACTGCCGACCCCCGGTAATGCCCAGGGCGATTATATTGTTTTCGTGCCCGGTAGCTCCGAAATTCTCCGACGTCGCGTCCAAGCCGTTGAGTCAGGCGCGTTTCGAACCAACCTCAATGGTCAGACGGTTATCCAGGCCGGGCGATTCCAAACGCAAAGTCGGGCCGAAGAACTTCGCCAGCGTTTGGCTCAGGCTAATCTGAATGTCCAAATTGCGCAGGGGACAGGACTCCCCACCCCGAGTTCTCCGAGTCCGACTCCCAATCCATCCCCCAGCGGCGATGTTTTCTATCAGGTCGTGGTTCCCGGTGGCTCAGAAATTCTCAGGGCTCGAGTAAATTCGGTTGAGAGCGGTGCATTTCGGACCACGGCCAATGGGCAACCCGTAATCCAGGCTGGGCGCTTTCGTGAGCGAGATCGCGCTGAAACCCTCCAGCGGCGTTTGGTCCAGGCGGGGCTGACAGCTCAAATTATTCAAGGGCGGGGTGCGATCGCATCCAACCCTACCCCCCGACCTGCGCCCCGAGGGCAGGTCTTAGTCATGATCGACCCCGGCCACGGCGGTCGCGATCCCGGTGCTGTCGGCATCGGCGGTCTCCAAGAAAAAGAGCTTAACCTCTGGATTTCTCAGCGCGTGCAGCAGAGACTCACAGACCAAGGCATTCAGGCTCGGATGACCCGCTCAGACGATCGCGAACTCGACCTCCAGCCCAGGGTAGATATCGCCGAGCGGGCCAACGCCACCATCTTTGTCAGCATCCACGCCAACGCAATTAGCCTCAGCCGGCCCGATGTAAATGGTCTAGAGACCTATTACTATTCATCAGGGATTGGCTTAGCCCGTACCATTCATAACCGGGTGTTGGGCCAAACCGACCTGCGCGATCGCGGCGTGCGACGGGCCCGATTTTACGTCCTGCGCAATACTTCCATGCCCGCCGTCCTGGTCGAAACCGGCTTTGTGACGGGTCGCGAAGACGTTGCCCGATTCCGCAACCTCTCTGAGCGTCAGCAGATTGCCGATGCCATTGCCGACGGCGTAGTTGACTATCTGCGTCAAACGGCTCAGATTCAATAGGGCACTCGTGGTTGCTTGTAGCTGTCTACTGACTTACAGTCTGGATGATCGCTAAAGCTGTACAGTAAGACAGATATCTAATGTAGAGAAAAATTCAAAAATGTCGTCACGCAGTTGGTTTGCCTTGTTGTTAGTGGTTGCACTCCTATTCAGTACGCAGCCAATCATGGCCCAGTCAACAACAGCCTCCGGTGAGGCCATCAAGATCACACCGCTCGGTAGTCACGAGGGTGAATTCTGTAGATTAGATCGGGCACTTGTTTTAGAAGATCCCAACGGGCTTCGGGTTCTTTACGATGCGGGTAGAACCGTCGCTGGAGCCGACGATCCCAGGTTGGGTGATATTGACGTTGTTCTCGTCAGTCACGTGCATGGCGACCATTTAGGTGATCGCCGGATTGCTGCTGTCAACGCAGGCACCTGCGCTGAACCCCAAGCAGACGTGGGCACAACCCCTAACTCTAACAGCGCTGAAATTGCGGTTGCCAAAGGCGCTCGCATCGTGGTTGGCAGCGAAATGGCGAGTTTTTTCGCTAATAAAGTTGAAGGTCTCGGCGGTGACCCTGAAATGGTTCAGCTCGTTCGCTTTGGCGCATCGCGAGAGATCGACGGCGTGAAGTTCACAACGGTGCCAGCGGTTCACTCCAATGGACTAAGCGGCGATTTTATCGAAGGCGAACTGGGTGAGAGTCTATCTGCCGCTGGGTTGAGCGCCTATGTTGGCCCACCCACGGGCTATGTCATCACTTTCTCTAACGGGCTGGTGGTTTACCTCTCAGGCGATACGGGCGTGACGGCTGAGCAAGAAACCGTCGTCGGCAATCAATACGGCGCTGAGCTGGTTGTGATGAATATTGGCGATACTTTTACCACTGGCCCGACCGAAGCTGCCTATGTCATCAATGAACTGATTCAGCCGAATGCAGTGATTGCCTCCCATGCGAATGAGGCCGCAACCCTCGATGGAAAAGTTCAGCCAGATACTCGGACGGCTGCTTTTATCGAAGCGACCCAGACCAGCGTGCATGTTCCGCTGAGTGGGAGAACACTCTCATTTAATGCCGATGGCCTCTGTACGGGTGGATGCACTAAAGAATGACATCACACAGCGGGTCTTCGCCGTCAAACTTGTTACTGAGTGTGGCTATGAAGCCACGGTCAACGATGTTGCTTAGGAATAAGGATTTAATAATGTATTCAACTTGATCCCCTCCTTGGGAGGGGTGCCTGAAAGGCGGGGTGGGTTTCGATCGCTAGCACTCACGGTCAACCCACCCCGTTGCCCCTCCCAGGAGGGGATTAAGTTTCGGA
>JBCDDJ010000476.1:0-5195 GCA_039180385.1 Cyanobacteria bacterium P01_G01_bin.38
AAATCTCGGACATCGCCCGAATCGATGGCTCGTACAAACTGCTGATAATCGTCAGGGTTACTCAGCAGGCCCTTGTCGTCGTGGGGCAGGCCCTTGGTAAAGTTGGCGATATGGGAGGGCTCACCCTCGACTCGGTAGCGCAGTTCTTCGCCATTATTAACGTGGGGGGGATGCTCACGGTTGGCGGCAACTTCGGCGGCTTCACGGCGAATATTGAGGGCTGCAAGTCTGCGATCTCGCATTTGGGAACTCCTTACGGATTGGTGGTTACGTTCCTATGCTGCGCGGTGCGGATGGGGGATGGCGGCACCCGGTTGGGTGATTTTGGTGATAACCCATTACCCTCTACCCACCATCGCCTCAATCTCCTCAGCGGTAGTCGGCAAATCCTTCGTAATCACCTCACTGCCAGTCTCGGTAATCAACACGTCATCCTCGATGCGAATGCCGCGGACGTCGGCAAACTGTTCTAGGCACTCCCAGTTGACGCAGTCGCGATACTGTTCGCGGCGCTGGGGAGCGTTGAGAATGCCAGGGACCTGGTAAAAGCCGGGTTCGATGGTGACGGCCATGCCGGGTTGCAGGGGGCGGTCCAGGCGGAGGAACCCGAGGCCAAAGCGGTCGCTGCGCTGGCGGCCTTCGGCATAGCCAGCGAGATCGCCCAGGTCTTCCATATCGTGGACATCCAGGCCCAGCAGGTGGCCGACGCCGTGGGGAAAAAATAGAGCGTGGGCGTCCTGGTCAACCAGATCGGCGGGCTTGCCTTTGAGAATGCCGATATCTACCAGGCCCTCGGCCAGAATGCGGCAGGCGAGCAGGTGCAAATCTCGATATTCCACACCGGGTTTGGCTTGGGCGATGCAGGCATCGTGGGCGGCTAGCACCACCTCGTAGAGGTCGCGCTGGGTGGGGGCAAATTTGCCTGAGACGGGCCAGGTGCGGGTAATGTCTGAGGCCCAGCCGGTGGCAGTTTCTGCGCCGACGTCGGCCAGGAGCAGATTCCCTGGATTCAAGGCATGGTGGTAGTGCTCGTTGTGTAACACTTCGCCGTGGACGGTGACAATGCTGTTATAGGCGCAGGTCATGCCGTGGGCAAGAATGAGTTGCTCCATGGCGGCGCGCACCTCGGCCTCAGTTTTGGCGGTGGGGGTGGCGGCCATGCCTGTTTGATGTGCTTGGACTGAGACAGCGGCGGCTTGACGGATGGCTGCGATCGCAGCCTCATCGTGAACCATTCTCAATTGCACTATAGCTTTTGCCAGGGCCAGGTCTTTTGTCTCGGAGGGCGCTGTTGGGCGGCCCAAGAGTTGCCGTTGTTGCTCAGCGGTGGTCGCATCCTGGACTCGCAGCGTCGCTGCCGCCGTCGTATAGTGGGGCAGCTCAGCCAGGGGCAGTGCCTCAGCGGCCCCGATTTTTTGGGCAATGTCTAGACGGCTGGGGGTGGGGCCGTGCCAGAGGGCCTGGGCTGGGGTGGCCTCGTCCATAAACAGGGTCAGGTTGCCTCCCTCCAGGTGAATAGCCGTCTCCATCAACGGCAGGCCAGCGAAGTAGAGAAAATGGCTGTTGGCCCGAAAGGGATAGACGTTAGCTGGAAAATTTCGGGCACTGGGTTTTCCAGACCAAAGCACAACCGGATTTTTGAAGCGGTCGGCCAAACGCTGACGCCGCTGGCGCAAGGTGGCAGCAAATGAAGCGGTTTGCATAGGGCTAAATGGGGTGATTTTTCTTTATCCTATATAACGGAAACCGTCCTGCGTTTTTGGGTAATGCTGGATGGACTGGTAAAAATGGGCTCGCAGGTTGAATCGGTTGGCTTACGCTGACATGGGCTGAAAGCTTAGCCTATTCTAGGGTTCCGCCGTCGGTGCAGCCTCCGAGATCGCAAGGCACCCACAAGGGAGCTCCTAAGGATTACCAAAATCCAAAATCCTTCCCCATCTTCCCCATCTTCCCCACCCTCCCCATCTCCCCTTTCGCCCTTCGCCCCTTTCCCCCTTACCCTCCTATGCCCCATCCCATGCTCCCCGCCACCGAGGCAGAAAACCTCATTCTCAATCTGGTGACGCCGCTGGATAGCCGGATTGATCAAGAGACGGTTGCCCTGGCCGCCGCCCATGGTCGTATTCTGGCCGCAACTGTAACTAGCCAGCTGGATTTTCCCCATTGGGATAACTCAGCGATGGATGGCTATGCGGTGCGCTATGAAGATGTGCAATCAGCGCCTGTGGCACTGGCGCTGATTGAAGAGATTCCGGCGGGTAGGCTCCCCCAGCAGACGATTATGGCGGGCCAAGCGGCCCGCATTTTTACCGGCGGCATGGTGCCCGAGGGGGCCGATACGATCGTCATTCAAGAAGACGCGGAGCGGGTGGGAGATCAGGTGACAATTCTGATGCCGCCTAAGCCCCAGGCGTTTGTGCGGCACCGGGGCAGTTTTTATAAAGCCGGGGCGGCACTGCTCAAGCCGGGCACGGTGGTGGGTGGGCCTGAGCTGGCCGCACTGGCGGCGGCCCAATGTACTCAGGTGCAGGTCTATCGTCGGCCCCGGGTGGCAATTTTTTCGACCGGGGATGAGCTGGTTACCCCCGAGCAGCCGCTACAGCCGGGGCAGATTGTGGACTCTAATCAAGTTGCGATCGCAGCCCTCCTCGCCCAGGCGGGGGCAGATCCGATCCCCTTGGGGATTGTCCCAGATGAGCCAGAGGCACTTCGACAGACCATCCTCACTGCCTGTGAGCAAGCCGACATGGTGATTTCCTCCGGGGGGGTCTCTGTCGGTGACTATGATTATGTGGACCCAATATTGACTGATTTAGAGGCCGAGTTACACATTCGCTCGGTGGCGGTTAAACCGGGCAAGCCCCTGACCGTGGCAACGCTGCCTGGGGGGGAGGTCTCACAGCCTGGGGCGCGGCAGTTGCTCTATTTTGGCTTGCCGGGTAATCCGGTCTCGGCACTGGTGAGCTTTTGGCGATTTGTAAAACCGGCCTTACAAAAGCTATCGGGGCGACCAGAGGGCTGGCAGCCGGTGACGGTCTTGGCCAATACGCTGAACGATCTCAAAGCCAGTGGTCAGCGAGAAACGTATCTATGGGGGCGACTCAGTCTTAGCAGCCAGGGCTACAACTTTGAGTTGGCGGCGGGGGGCCACAGTTCTGGAAATTTAGTGAACCTGGCGGGCACCAGTGGTTTGGCAATTGTGCCCGTTGGCACCACCGAGATCGTAGCCGGAACAACGGTTCGGGTGATGAGTCTCAGATGAGTGAAGTTTGGGCCTAGTTTTGGCAATCAGTCCATGTGCCAATAGACTATATACGGATTGATCTTTACTGCTCTAGAATCAGGTTTAGTTTGCGCGGGGTTGTCGACTTAGCTTAACCCTGGCCCCATGCAAACCTGAGGTCTGCCCTCTGGACGTCTGTCCTCTGTTAGACTCAAGTTTCTAAACTGGATAGGGTTAATAGCTGGTTCATTTGAGCCGTTAGCGTATATCCTTATCTTTCATTCTGTGAATTGGCTGGGTGATTTATGAGCGCTCCACGTAAACCACATCGTCACCCGAAACAGCAGCCGTCGAGACCGCCTGTTGGCTCTCGGGTCACGCCAGGAATGCCGGAAAACAGGCGGGCAAAACCTCGATTTTCGTCCACCCAGGTTAACCGACCTCGACCCGCCCCTAGTCAGCCGTCAGCTCGACCTCGCCAGACGGTGACTGAGGTGAGGCCGACCGCTGATGTGGATGCGGTCAGTGTAGAGGCGTCATCTAGCCCTAAAGGGTTAAAGCTGGGTAGATTGATCAATCTACAATGGATGAAAAGTTGGCAGTTTTTGCTGATTTCGACCATTGCGGTATTGACTGGCTCAATGGCGTTTGCCCTCACCAGCTTGTTTCGGATTCCCAATTTGCCCAACTGTCGGGCGATTTTTTGGCCAACGGCGTCGGCGGCGCTGCGCTTGCAGTGTGCAGAGTCTTACGCGGATCAGGGCACCGTTGATTTTTTGCTAGATGCGATTGATTTAGTCGATCATCTACCGCAAAATCATGCCCTCCGGAGTGAAATTGATGCTCGTATCGAGGAATGGGCCGAGCAGATTTTAACCCTGGCCGATCGGTCTTTTCAGGCGGGCGAACTAGATAGCGCGATCGCAACCGCCCGTAAAATTCCCATCCAAACGGCGGCAGCAGATGAGGTAGAGGGGCGCATTCGCCAATGGCAGCGCACCTGGAACGAAGCCTCTGAGATTTATGAAACGGCTAAAAGTAAACTGACAGAGCGAAAGTTTCAAGAGGCCTTTAGTGCGACCGTCAGGCTGCTGGATGTGGGCAATGACTATTGGCGGCGGGATAAGTACAATGAGCTGACCAAGCTGATCATCCTGGCCCGTGAGGACAGCGCCAAGATTGGTAAAGCCAAGCAAGCGTCAGAACGGGGAAGTGTTGACAGCTTTAAAGAGGCCCTCAAGCTGCTCAACTCTGTGAGTGAAGAAAGCGTGCTTTACGCCGATGCGCAGAGGGCTAAAAAAGGCGTCATCAAAGACATGATGCGTCTGGCCGAAGTGTTCCTAGAAAGACAGCAGCTGTCCCAGGCTGAGCAGATTTTGAAAGAGGTGCCACGCAACGCGGGTTACGATCAAGAGATTGCTGATTTTCGGGTCTTTATTGATGCTTATCAGCGGGCCTGGGCTGGCGACGCACTGAGCCTTGATGGGGCGATCACTCGATTGCAGAGCCTGGGTAAAGATCGGCCCCTCTATGGTCGTGCCCAGACCCTGATGGGCCAGTGGCGCTCAGAGCTACAGGCCCTGGCCCAGCTCGATCGCGCCCGCCAAATTGCCGCGGGGGGTAATGTCGCGGATCTGGCTGCTGGCATTGTGGAGGCCCAAAAGATCTCCCGCAGCAATCCGCGCTGGGAAGACGCAGCTCCGCAAATCCGGCGGTGGCGTGAGCGCATTGAGACCATCGAAGATCAGCCCATTTTGACCCGCGCTGACCAGCTGGCTAATCCCGGCACCCCGGACGCGCTGCGGGCCGCTATTCAAGAAGTGAATAAGGTTGGCTCCGGGCGTAAGCTTTCTGAGCAGGCCAATACGCGCATCCGCAACTGGCGACGGCGGATTCAGCAAATCGAAGATCAGCCTTTTTTAGAACGGGCGCGCGCCCAGGCAGCTAGCGGAGATTTGGAGGGTGCGATCGC
>JBCDDJ010000477.1:0-5189 GCA_039180385.1 Cyanobacteria bacterium P01_G01_bin.38
GAGGTTTCGAGATTGGGGACTGCGATCACATATCGAGCTTCTGTAATCATAGGGTGAGACTCTCTTTCAATCGTTTGCCATTCAGTCACTTATCTCTGAGCTGTCTTCGTCAATCGCAAAGCCATATCCAGTGTTGTCATATTCAGCTTTACCAATCATCCATCCAGTAGACGACCTCCGAAGTAGCCTCATTAATGGCAACTCCGTAGGATTCTGGATGATTCCAATCGTACTCGGGAGGGCCTTGCGTGTCTTCTAAAACGTAAATTGCATAGTCTTCTGGAAACGTTGGAACAGGGTCTCCTGCTGAAAACTCACCTGTGTAAAAGGGATACTCATAGGTGATCCATCTGCCATCAGGACTGTTTTCTGTTTTCGGACTGTTGTTGGTCCCGTTGGGGATGTACTGACGCTTGGCCTTTGGCTGAAACTCAGCATCAAGGGCGGCAATCTCCTCAGCCGGGAGCTGCATACGCAACTGTACAATCCTACCCCCCTGCAAAAAACCGGGTACATGGTAAAACTTTACATTTTTAGCATAGCTGAGGATGGCTCTGGGAAAATGGGCCATGAGAGGATTATCGGGCTCAGACGAGCCTCGAATCTCTGGATAGCGGGAAATATCTGTAGTGGGCTGGCTGGCTTGATCAATTTGATAGCCGAAGTAGACGATGAAGGCCCCGCCACTTAAGATGACGACCCCGCTTAAGCAGAGGGCGGTTATCAAAATAGCCTTGAAAACTTGTTTCATAGACGCCATGGAGCACGGGTTTGGAACGCAGCTGGATTGATGGGCTATCGGTGGTTTTAATGGCAAAGTCGCCAATTCCAGAAATATCCACGGGCTGATTAGCCCGTGGTTGCTGCTGAGGGATATCAGATTTTAATCACTTACACATCGAATCGATTGGCCTGAGCGATGGGCGGCGTTAAAAAAGGGCAGGAGGCGATAAATGACTGACGTGAGATAGCGATGTTCTTCTGACTGGCTGATGATTTCACTCAGCTCGATCAGCTCATGAACTAAATCATGGGCCTGTTCTGCTGAGATTTTTGGGCTCCTGTAGAAATTGTCCCAAAGGGCATTGATTTCAGGAAAGTTGCGGCGTTCGTCGGCAATCAAATAAAAGATGCCTTCTTCGTGGGCGGCAATCTGCTCATGGCGGTTGTCTAGATACAGGTCGAATGACATAGGGATACTTAACAAGCTCTAGAATTGTAGATGCGGTAACAATTGCGACCCTCTCGTTTTGCCTGATATAGGGCGGTGTCGGCTTCCCAGATGAGCTGACTGGCATCGGTGCCGGGTTGAGGCGTCTGGCTGGTCAGCCCCAGGCTGATGGTTAGAAATGGCCCCACCTCTGACTGCGCGTGGACAATCTGTAGGCTCTGGAGGGCAGCTTGAATGCGCTGTGCGATCGCAACCGCCCCTTGCAAATGTGTATTTGGCAATACAATGGCAAACTCTTCCCCACCATAGCGAGCGACTAAATCGGCAGGTCGCTTAACGGTTTTTTGGATCGTTTGTGCTACCTGAATGAGACTATCGTCTCCAGCCTGGTGGCCATAGTGATCGTTATAGCGCTTAAAAAAATCGACATCGAATAAAATCAAAGACAGCGGCTGTTTTTCTCGGGCCAATCGTTGCCATTCTTGAGTCAAATAGGTATCGAGATAGCGACGATTGGCAATTTGGGTTAACCCATCCAGGTTGGCTAGCCTTTTTAGCTCTGTGTTAGCTGCTTCCAGAGCGGCGGCAGCCCGCTGGTTTTCAGTGACATCTCGATAGGTCCAGATGCGACCGACGATGCGATCGCCCAGGCGTTGCGGTTGGGTATATCGCTCCAAAACTCGACCATCTTTCATGGTGATCAGCTCAAGCGCATCGGCTTCAGGCATTTGCTTACACAGTTCTAGGGTTCTCGCCTTAAAGCCCTCAGGATCCTGGGTCTGCTCCGCGAGGAATTGAAAGCGCTCCGATGGGATGCTATCTAGGGCGAGGAGAGATTCTGGGAGATTCCACATTTGCAAAAATTTCTGGTTGTAGGCCAAGACCTGCCCAAATTCGGTATGTGATAAGATTCCCTCCGCCGTTGACTCCAGGGTTGCTGCTAGCAGCGATAGTGTTTCTTCCTTCGCCTGCTCTGCTCGTTTTTGATCTGTGGTGTCTCGCACCATAACCAGCACTTCGCTGTCATCGATTTTGACAATCTGAGCTTCTTCATGTCGCAGATCTCCCCTCACCTCAATATCGTACTCATAAACTTGGCGTTCTCCGGTTTCGATGGCTTGGTGGACGTAATGCATACGCTGGTCTGCTAGCTGACCAGGGGTACACTCGTAGATATTCATCATTTCGAGTTCACGACCCGCCTGCATCAATTGCACCTCTCCACCACTAATAAAGTCGAGGTATGTGCCATCATCTCGCATGTAAATCAGCAGATCCGGGAGACTGCTCAGGATGGTTTTTTTGACCACTTCACTCTGCTGTAGGGCGGCTTTGTATTCAGCTATCTGGTTTTCTAGAGTCTGATTATAGTCGGTGAGTCGCTTTTCGGCTTGTTTTTGAGCAGTAATATCCTCGAAGGTGACGATGCCATGGGTAATATCACCCTCTGCGTCAAAAATGGGAGTGGCTCTGACCCTGATTGTGATGATTTGGTCAGACCGATGGATTGCTAAATCCTCAATGACGAGGCGCTCTCCTCTCAGTGCGCGTATTACGGGTAGTTCGTCCGATGGATAGAGCTGATCGGTACCAGGGCGATAAACCTGATAGCTCATTGAGAGATTCTCTGGCCTCACATCAGGAATCATATCCGTGCCTAGGATCGTTTTGGCTATTTGATTAAAATAGAGAATAGACCCGTCCTGATAGTGAACGGAGACACCGATCGGAAGTACTTCAAACAATTGCTTGAGACAACTTTCACTTTCGGATAGGGCTGTATTCAAAGATTGCAAGTCTGTAAGGTATTGCTGGAGATGCTTTTCCATAAGGTTCAAGAACCCTACTCGATCATCTAGTTCAGTCATGGAACTCGTGGACAGGGGGTGGGTACGGGGCTAGCATCGCGTCGGGAAAAGGGAGTTGCCTTATGGTGATTATCCCACACTGTTCGGGAAGCAGGCTTAATCGCTGACGTGGCAATGGTTTGGCATTGCCTATGATATCTTCTATAGCCTCGTCATTGCCGATCTACGTGCTAGATGTGTCCTCGGGATTTTTTGGACAGCCACTGTAAATTTGGGAAGACTACAGTAGGGTTTGTCGTCATGCCCAGCATAGTGCTTCTCTGTCGAGAGAGGCGTCCACCAAGTTTGATTCGTATCTCAATCCATCACTGCTTTGAATAACCTCAACAAGAGCCAGACCAGACGGGAGTGGTTCTGGAAAATCAAGGTGCTTCGGCAAGGCCCAGACTATTATTTCTGTGCCACATTTGGGTTAACCGATGCTGCCAAACTTGTGGCCTTGGTTTGTCAACAGCTACCCGCTGGTTTTGTCCGCAACACAAGATTCATCGAGACTGATCGTCAGCAAAAGTATGAGATCTATGACCACTATCTTGACGAAAATACCTACGGCAAATGGGTGGAGATGGAAAACGGTGGGGAGCCACGCAATATCTGGTTGTCTGGCTCAATAGAAGTGTGTGGCCATGAGCTCTTGATCTCTAACACGCTGTCTGGTGGGGGGTATGGTGAGACTGATTTGATCGTTGCGATCGCGCAAGCATCTGATTTGACTCTCTGTCAGTGGCGAGTCAGCTATGGAGGGGATGGCTACGCAGGTGGGGAGGCTGCCCACGGTGACAGCGCGGTGGGACTGCTGGAATATTTGGGAGCTGTCTAACGTTCTACAGCCCTCTTTATGAAAAGACCCCCATTGTGGTGATGTCAGAGTTTAGCCGCACCGTGACAGAAAATGGCAACGGCGACGAGGAAGTTCGATCCTCATCCAGTGAATGGATTAAGTATTTGCCAGTGTCAGTCTGTTCATCAGGGTCCTCATTGTCAATTAATGGTTTGCTGCGCTCACCTGAGCCCCCAACGTATTCCGTTCCCAAAATACATCTTCCGCATAGCCTTGAATAGTTCCGTTATTTTCTGCAAAATCAAGGCGTTTTTCTGCTAGACAGCAGTAGAGTTCGTCTAGCTCCACACCGACGTACTGTCGCCCTAGTTTCTTGGCGACAACCGATGTCGTGCCTGAGCCCAGAAATGGGTCAAACACGATATCCCCTATGTTGGAGCTAGCCAGGATAATTTTAGCTACCAGCTTCTCAGGCTTTTGGGTAGGGTGGTCTGTATTCTCAGGCATTGACCAAAACGGGATTGTCAGATCGGTCCATAAATTAGAAGGAGCCGTGAGCCGAAAGTTACCCTTCGCTGTTTTTTGCCAGTCTTTGGGAGCCCCGTTGACTTTATATGGGGCAATCACCTTGCGCTTGAGTTTAACCGCCTCCACGTTAAAGGTGTAGGTCTTAGATACCGTGCAAAACCAGATATCCTCAGAGGCATTTTTCCAGTTTTTAGTGGAGCCGCGTCCCTTTTCTCGTTCCCAGGTGATCCGATTTTGAATCTGAAAGCGATCTTTGATGGCCTCAAAGACGGCGGGGGAAGATTGCCAGTCAGAGCAGATATAGATAGACGCGGTGGGTTTGAGGATGGGCTCCAGGCGATCCAGGCAATGGCTGAGCCAGGTCGTGTAGGTGTCGAGGGAGGTCTTCTTAAAACGATTTGAGTTAAAAGTTTTGTTGAGGTTATAAGGCGGGTCAAGGACCAGCAGGTCTACAAAGCCGGTGGGTAGGTGATTGCAGGCTTCAAACAAATCCTGATGAATCGTGCGATTAAGGATGGCTTGTGTTGAGGTGCCCCGGTCTAGTTGAAGCAATCGGCGACTGTAGCTGAGATGTTCTGAGCTGCTGAGGGTGAGGGTTCGATTGCGGGGGGCGCGGACCTTATTTTGCTGGGCCATTGCTCTGTTGACAGGCTGGTGACTGGGCTCTCCGACACTGTTATACATGATTTGGTCCAGGCTGCCTAGTACAATAGATATAAAACAATGAAACATATAGTCAACTAATGAAACGGGTTGAGATCAAGCTCAAAGATCAGGAACGTCACCACCTAGAAATCCTTAGCACGAGCGGTGCTTGCCAAGTGCGAACGCTTCAACGAGC
>JBCDDJ010000478.1:0-5178 GCA_039180385.1 Cyanobacteria bacterium P01_G01_bin.38
TCTGGCGGATGATTACATTAAACCCAAAGCCACTGTAGCCTCTAAGTTTCTGCGTCTGGTGGATCAAACAGTGGTGGATCTCAAAAATTTTGTTACTGGCTCCAATGAGAGCGGCTACCACGTGGTGGGAGCCAACTGGGGAGAGCAGTTTACCCTGCCTGCGCATGTGGTTGATGTGCGCAAAGCGGTGGCGGGGGACCGGGCAGTTCACGATCCGAGCCAGACGATTGAAACGGCGCGGGGTATTGAGATTGGTCACATCTTCCAGCTCGGCACAAAATATTCTGCGGCGATGGGGGCGACGTTTACAGACGAGCAGGGGAAAGAGAATCCTTTGTTTATGGGCTGCTACGGGGTAGGCGTCTCTCGCCTGGCCCAGGCAGCAGTTGAGCAGTCCTACGATAAGGATGGGATTGTCTGGCCGGTTGCGATCGCACCTTACCACGCCATCGTCATCATCCCCAACATCAGCGACAGCACCCAGGTCGAAGCCGCTGAAAAGCTCTATGCCGACCTCAATGCTGCCGGCGTGGAAACCCTGCTTGATGATCGCAAAGAGCGGGCCGGGGTGAAATTTAAAGACGCTGACCTGGTGGGGATTCCCTTCCGGATCGTAGCCGGGCGGTCGCTCAAGGATGGCAAAGTCGAAGTGGTGAAGCGGGCCACCCGCGAGTCAGAAGACCTGCCCCTCGAGACGGTGGTGGAGACGGTTCAAGGCTGGGTTAATGCTGCGCAGGTTTAGAGTAAAAGGCTTCAAGGACATCTGAAGACGCGCTCCACCGACAGTGCAGACGTTTCCCCATTTAGCTCAGCGATGTCGGCGGCGGCATTGTCTAGCGTTGTTGTGCGACTGCAAAGGCCCACATTCAGATCACCTCCCTCTCCGTAGGCATAGACGAGATAGGCTTGACCTACCTCAAAGTTGAAACCACAGGCGGCACTGTTATCAGCCGTGGTGACCTGAACGGTTTCACCCAGATCGCCTTTCCACTGGTCAGACACAGTGAAGTCAACGACATAGCCGGTTACATTGGGGGTGATGCGGCTGACCTCACCAGCAAAAACGGCGGCGTTGCGATCGCGCTCAATTGACGCCGACTCAGGCCGCATGCAAGAGCACCCATAGGCCGGTTCGCTCTTGATAGAAGCAATGCTGGGAGTGAGTAGCAGCACAGCAACCGCCAATTTTAACAACCGCCGCTTTGCTTTGAGGTAAAGTTTCATGCTAATTTCCACTGCCCTGCTAGTAACAAATTCTGTTTATTAACCAGTACAGTGTGGCAACTCAACCATCAAAATGACAGACGGTTTCATTTTGTGTAACCGTCACCCATGGTTATAGTCGTCGTATCTCCTAAACTGGGTTCTGTACGTTAGCAGCGTCACACCGTCTTTAATCGCAAGGAGTCCTGACCTAATGCCCGATGAGAACCAGACTCTCTGGATTGTTACAGAAACCGAAGTCGCTGACGAAGCGATTGAAATCGAAGGTCGTCGAGACGGCGGCTTTGACACAGGCGGCGGCTTTAACCCCACCCGGTCAATCGAAGCCGTCAAAACCGTCTTCAAACGTGAGCGTGTTCCCCTCGATGCCCAGGCACTGAAAGGCCAAATGCAAGGCATGTTGGCAATTGTCAACGACCTGTTTGATCAGGCCAATACCGCTAACGCTGGCTTGCAGCTCAATGAAGTTGAACTCTCGGTCGAAATAAATGCCGAAGGCCAGGTCAGGGCACTGGCTTGCTAATGAGTGGTAAGAGCTTCTATTCCTTCTTGAGTATTGGTTTCAGAGCTTTGGCTATAAAATAGCCTCAAGCCACCGATGACAGAGATCTCAACCAGATACCACTCGCTTAGAAACCAGTGCCGCGGTTTGCCACCATGCAATCCTGGTGTGCGAGTAATTAAAGTACTAATGTTAGCGGGGGCAGCAACCATAACCCTTTGGCTTGTGTAGTTTAGACAACGTTAACTGAGCTGATGAAACATTCTGATAGTAGGCTTTTTCAGCAGAAGTTGTGAATTTAAAGGACTTTCATCTGGCAGGACGGATAACTCGAAGCAGTTTTCCCTGCAAAGAATCTTCCGCCAAAATGGCTGCATTGACGCGGTTAGCCAGAGCTTCCCAATCGCGATCGTTTGTGCAATTGATAATGCCTGCATGATCGGGCTGTAAGCGATGTAGCTGCTTAAAATCCTTTCGATTCAAAGTAAGTACAGCCCGACCCTGACTGGTGGCAAATGCAAGTACCTCGTCATCTGGAATTTTTAGCCCAGCTTTACCCGCCTCTTGCACAGTCAAAACATCATGCTCCAAAGCCCGAAGATGTTCCACAACTGGCAAAGGATAATGCTCATCTGCATATAACTTAGCCAATCTCAGGCAGCCTCATTTTCTGTAATGGCGGCTTCAATTTCATCAGGATAGGCTTTTGCATAGATCCAGGCATTGACTAGATCAGTGGCTGTCAGACTGGGATAGCTTGTGAGCAAATCAATATCGCTGTAGCCTATCCGTCGTGCATCAACCAACCCCCAGACTGGAATTCGAGTATTCGCAATACAAGCCTGACCACCGCAAATGCCTTGATTTTTCTCAATGCCTCGCCAGGGAGTCCCTAGCGTTTGCCCTAGCAGATGCATCACCCTGGCCTTATCAATAGCGGGGAGTGCTAGCAGTTGTGTTTCTAACTCCTGAAAAGTCATTCGCTAAATCACGAAATTAGAGTGCGCTACTCTGATCTTAGGCTTTTTCAGCAAACGTGGCGAGGAGCCGGATAATCTGATCACACGAGATTTGACAGATGACTCAGGCCAAAGCCAAATCTATAACCTCTGCTGAGCATTTAGAATACGATGACGGCTCAAATGCTCGCTATGACTTGCTCAGCAATGGAGAGCTGGTAGAGGAGCCGAGTCTAAATAATCTCAAAACAGTACCGATTTCGCCCTTCGTACTTGGCCTGATAGAGGCATTGATCGGCGATCGCAATCAACGCGTCAGGTGCAACCTCCTCGGCCCACTTTAGGGTGGCAATGCCCAGACTCACTGTAATATAGGGTGCTACAGCTGAATGCTGGTGCAAAATTTTGAGGGATAGCACCGCTTGCTGAATATTTTTAGCCACCCTTTGGGCACCGTGACAGGTGGTATTGGGCAGCACGATGGCAAATTCTTCGCCGCCGTAGCGGGCAACCAAGTCAGAGTCGCGCTGGACGGCGCTTTCAATAGCTTGGGAGACTTGCTGTAGACAGACATCGCCAGCCTGGTGACCGTAGGCATCGTTATAAAGCTTGAAACAATCGATATCGCAGAGGATGAGCGTCAGCGGGTTTTGATGAGAGTGTGACTTTTCCCACGATTTTTGTAGATAAAAATCAAAGAACCGACGGTTGGCGACCTGGGTTAGCCCGTCTACATTGGCTAGCCGCTCTAGCTCACGGTTGGCTTCTCTGAGGGCGACTTCTGCCCGCTTGCGATCGGTAATATCGGTGGCGGTGCCAAAAATCTGAGTCGGCTGACCGTCGCCATCTCGTTGAAAGATGGTCTCTCGGCAGAGCAGCCACTGCCAATGGCCCAAGCGATGCTGCAACCGATATTCCATCTCAACAATTTCGCCGTCGTCCATCGATTTGAGCTGTCTACGCTGATCTGCAACCGCGGGTCGATCATCTTCATGGACGAGCTGATTGATGAAGCATCCCTCCAGTTTGTTGAGGTCTTCGGGCTGATAGCCCAGCACCCCCTGCAACCAGCGGTTGACGTAAATGTTTTGCCCTGATGCAAAATCGTTCACATACAGAATGCTGGTGCTGGCATCGAGGATATTTTGGATAAAGCGCTGACTTTCTTGCCAGGCCTGGGCTAGCTGCTCTCGTTCGATTGCTTCTAATCTGAGCTGTCGTTGTTGGGTAATTTGGAGCTGCTGTTTTGACTGACATTCCAGGGCCAGGGCGATCAAGCCTGCGATCGCACCCACAAAAGCTTGTTCATCTGACTGCCAATAGCGCGGCTGGTTGACCTGCTCCCCCCTGAGCACCCCCACGAGGTTGCCGCGCTGATAGATCGGCACCTCGATCAGGGCTTGCGATCGCACCCACTCCCACGGATCGGCAGCAACTGGCTTATTCATACCGGATGTTGTCTGACCGAGATCTTCAAACATTACCCTCTTACCCAGGCCGCCTTCAAAATAGTCAGGATAGTCTGCGATTGCAAGCTGATTACCTTGGGAATAGGTGCCTTGACCCAAAAGATAGGTATTGATTTCCACCAGTACGGTTTCACCCTTTTGCAGCAGCCAGAGGCCAAATTTGTCGAGGTTGAGCAGCGTGCCAGCGGTTTTAGTCACATGCTCACTAGCAGCAACCACATCACCGTTATAAATGACCGCACATTGATTGAGCGCCAGCAGCGCTGATGAGAGCACCGCTGGCGGCTGGGGTGAAGGAAATAAGGGTGGATATGGAGTCGTTAGAGACATTCTGGCCAATCATGCATTTAGGTGACCGATGTCACAGTTCGGTCACTTTAGGATGCCCGCCGCCTTGAGGAACTACCGAGCCTCAGTTTGTCCAGCGGTTTTTGGGAAGTCGTTCGACCCGGCACCCCGCTTGGGAAATCACTTGCCCAGCAACCGCTCGGGTAGCTCTGCCATCAAGTCATCAAAGGGGGTGGTGTCTCCCAAAATTCTCACCAAAACCAGGGCTCCCTGGATAGACATGACGGTATTGCGCGATCGCACCTCGGCCTCCCTAGCGTCAATGCCCGCATCAACCAGGGCCTGGGTTAGCTGGGTGAGCCAGGTAGCCAGCGATTGCTGCAAGAGGTCGTGAAAAAGCGTATCGGCCTCTCCCATCGAGAAAATGGCCATAAAACAAGCGTCTTGCCCCTGGCGATATAGGGTGCTGATGCCGCTAACCATGGCGCGAATCCGCTCAATGGGCTCTCCCTCGGCCTGAAGGGGGGTTAACACATAGTCTTTTACCTGTGCAGCTACGTGGCCCAAGACCGCCTGGGCCATCTCAGCCTTACCACCGGGAAAATGGTGATACAAGCTGGCTTTGCCCAGCCCCGTCGCCTTGGAGAGCATCGACAGGCTGGCCCCTTCGTAGCCATAGCGCCGAAAGACCGGGGTAAGTTTTGCGATCGCAGCGTCTTTAGTCATCGGAGAATAA
>JBCDDJ010000479.1:0-5167 GCA_039180385.1 Cyanobacteria bacterium P01_G01_bin.38
ATAATAGTCAAACTGCCGCTGGGCTTCTGGAAATAGATAGAGTTGATCCCCCGGCTGCCATTGGGATTGCATGCACTCCACTACCGGACGGACGTGGTCAAAATGGAGCCGTGAGGGCATCAGCAGATTACCAACCGACGTACTGACAGGAAACGCCACCAGCGCGCCCAGGGTGAGCCCCCCCAGTCCTTTCCAATAAAAGCGGCGACAGCGTAGCAGGCCAGCGACGCCCTCCGCCACAATCACCAAGGCAAAGGGGGCTAAAAACAGCAGCAGCCGATCTCTAAACGGATATTGGTGCAAGTAGGCGGCTATCAAGGTTAACAACAGCGGTGCATTGAGCAACCCTAAGGTAGCTCGGCTGCGGCGATAGAGAAACACACAGCCACTGACAAAGGCAACCATAGCAATGGCATCGGTAAACCCCACAAAGCCCAGCGGTTTATAGAAAAAACGGCCTAAAGAATCCAGTAGCCACAGGATATCCAGGGGCGACTCGGGATATCGAACCGCCCAGCTATCAACCAGGCTGTCATTGTCGAGGGCTTGCCGGACGACCAGCCCGTAAAGCGCTATAAAGCTGAGCAGCCAGGTGGTATAGATCGGCAGTCGGCCCACTGCCACCTGGCGTTTTTGAGCAGCGGGTAGGCTCCAAACCTTTAGCTTGATGAGATTGAATAGCTCTAGACTGGCGAGGACAAAGATACTGGGAAAGGAAAACCAGATGCCCAGGGCTCCGGTCAAGCTGACCAGTAGAATCGTGGGAACCGTGAGTCGACAGTAGTCAAGGCGACCTAGGATGAGGCAAAAAAGAATCGCCAGGGTGACGTCCAGACCATAGGGTTTGAGCTCCCCTGCGAAATAGGCGATGTATTCGAGGCTGGAGAAAAGTGCGATCGCAATCGGCGTGGTCCACCCTGTGGTCAGCCGCTTTGCTAGCCGATAGAACAGAACAACTGAGGCTAAACCTGCGATTAGGGGAAATAGTCTGAGGGCATATTCGTTATCGCCCAAGATTTGAACCGCGAACTTCTCTGCCCAGAGAAATAGGGGGGGAGCGGCCTGGTTGTAGTCGAGTTTGCTAAGCAGTTGGAGATAGGAGCGGTGGAGGTTTAGGGCGATGCTGGCTTCGTCGAACCAGAGGGAGCGGTTGCTGGCGTATTGGACGAGGCGTAGGATGAGGCCAAAGAGCAGGGAGAGCATCGATAGGCGCTCTGGCCAGTTACTAACACGGTTAAATATGGCCTCAAACTTTGCCAATCGGCCAGACTTTGATTTACTGACAGAATTTTTCGAGTTCAAACTGCTTTGTTCTTGTCAGGGCTGGTGGTGTACAAACCCGGCTGCGCGGGACTTTCCCTCCCGCCCCCTCCCTTTTACTCTGGCATAAAGTACTGACTGGGGTCCCATGCTCCCCCAGACCCCCCGAACTAGATTCTGGCTTCGTTTAGGTAAAGGGCGGTTGGTGGGTTAGTCGATAGGGGATCGTGTCGAGTTCTTGGTATAACTTTACTTCTTTTGGTAACTTAGCCGGGGGTTCAGATATTCCCCTACTCCCCCACTCCCCTACTCCCCCACCCTCTTCAAGGGGTCAACTCCCTTTCGCCTTGCCCCCTTCGCCCTTCGCCTTGCTTTTTAACGGCTCAATCAGCTCCGCCAGCCGCCGGGTCAACGCTTCCGAGCTGAAGTGATTCAGCGTTTCTTGTCGCAACCACTCAGCATTGCAGCGGGGGTCTTCGCCTTTGAGGACTTCGATGCAGGCGGCGGCCACAGCTTCTGGATCGCGGTGGGGCACTTGCCAGCCAACGCGCCCATCTTGAAGGGGCTCGGCGGAGCCGTCATCATCGCCGGAGATCACCGGAACGCCGCAGGCCATGGCTTCGAGGTAAACGATGCCAAAGCCTTCTTTAGAGGGCATCACATAGGCATCGGCTAAGCGGTAATGGGCCACCAGATCTTCGGTAGGGACAAAGCCGGCAAAGATGACGCGCTCGGCAACGCCCAGGTCTTTTGCCATCTGGGCCAGTCGAGGCTGGTCATCGCCGCGCCCGATGACCAGATATTTAACGGTGGGAAAGATCTTTGCGATCGCATCCAAGGCCCGAATAGTGACATCGACGCCCTTATAAATATCCCCAGACCAGAGCCGTGCCACCGTCATTAATACCTGATCAGTGTCAGTCAAACCATATTTTTGCCGCAGCTTAGCGCTCGGCGGCCCTGGCGTGAACTGAGTCTCGTCAACCACACAGGGCAGCAGACTAATTTTGCTGGCGTCGAGCTGATTGGCCTGACAGGCTAAATCGCGACTATAGCGACTAATCGTCCAAACGTGATTGGCCTGGGCTAACGCCCGCTGCTCTCGGGGCGGCAGCGGATACCAAACCTCTTTGCCATAGGTCAACACCGTATGGGGCAACCTCAGCCAGCGACACATTTGCCCTACCATCGTCACCAGGTTAATGTGTCCGCAAAACACATGGCTGGGGCGCTGCCGCAGGAGATGCCCCAGCAGCGCCAGAGTTAGCCGAATGCGAGACTGCATAGCTCCGTCAGCTTTAAAGCAGTGAAATCGAAAGGCCTCGCCTGCCGAATCAGAGAGTGCCCCAGAGAGCGACTCAGGCAGTGACTCAGGCGCATCTCTCAGCAAGAAAACATCGGCGGTGTCAAGAGGCAAATGGCTGTAAGCGTTTAAAACATCTTGAATATAGGACTGAATGCCACCTTCGCAGCCAAACACTTCAATAAAGACAAACGTGGGCCGAAAGCGACCCAGCGATGAACTGGCAGAGGATGAGCTAGCAGAGGATGAACTGGCAGACATAAAATAAAGACAAAAAGAGTTACGACGTCTTTGGGTACTTCACCATCCAAAGACAGTTACGGCCATCTTGAGCACGTTTATATTCCACCTCATCGACGAGTCGTCGCAGTAAAAACCAGCCGTACCCGCCTTCACGTAGCGTGCCTGGTTCTGGCTCTTGAATCTCATCTGGATCAAAGGGACGGCCCTGATCCCAAATCCGTATTTCAATCCGATCTAGCCAAAGTGATAGGTCAAGGTAAATCGGGGTTTCCCTAGGCAGATCACCATGAGCATGCCTAACTGCATTAGTAAACCCTTCTGCCAGAGCCAAATTTAAGGGATCAAAGATGTCATTTATCCAAGGCTGGGCGGCGGTATCGCAAAAATGCTGAAACCAAGCCTGCACCTCAGACAGCTTTTCCAGCTGACTTTGCACGGTCAAATGATCTTGCTTAAGCATGTCTGTCCTAGCTTGACAAAGCGGGTAGCATGCCCAGAAAACTCCACTGATGGCTCTTCCGAATCATACCCCAAGCTCCTCATTGACTGTTCATCGCAGATGCCAACCTATCAGAGTAGATGCCTAAAATTCTCGACACAAAAATCCCTTGGAGCAGCTTAAAAGACACTACATTCCAAGGGATTAACAATTCAGAAATGGTGGGTGGCTGAGGCTTCAGACTAAAACAAACCCAATGTTAGAGAGGTGTCAATGGGCAAAGTTGCGCCAATGCCTAGCCAGATAGTGACCAACGTGCCGAATAAGAATACAGTGGTTGCCAGAGGGCGACGAAACGGATTCTGAAACTTGTTTACATTCTCGATGAATGGAATCAGCATCAGTCCAAGAGGAATAGCGGTTTGAAGCGCAATCCCAAGTAACTTGTTGGGCACAATCCGCAAAATTTGGAAAGCGGGATAGAGATACCACTCAGGTAGAATCTCCAGCGGTGTTGCAAATGGGTTGGCAGGTTCACCAATCATGGCAGGATCAAGCACTGCCAATGAAACGCAACAAGCAATAGTCCCCAAGATTACAACGGGGAAAATATACAATAAATCGTTGGGCCAGGCGGGCTCACCATAGTAGTTATGACCCATGCCCTGACTAAGCTTTTCTCTCAGCTTAGGATCGCTCAGATCCGGCTTCTTAAGTGTTGACATTACTAAAACTGTTCTCCTCAAGAGATTTGACACAGTGTGGGGAGATGGCAAAGCCTAGCCCCAAAAATTGATTGAAACGGATTTACAAAGGACCCGAGATCCCCTGCTTACGAATCATCAGAAAGTGAAGCAGCATGAAGACCGCCATCAGCCAGGGCATCACAAACGTGTGCAAGCTGTAGAAACGAGTCAGCGTGGGTTGGCCAACGCTTTGCCCACCTCGGATAAACTCAACCATTAAACCACCAACAACGGGGATGGCACTCGGAACACCAGAGACAATCTTAACGGCCCAATAGCCGACCTGATCCCAAGGTAGAGAATAGCCTGTAACCCCAAAAGATACCGTGATAACCGCCATGATGACACCAGTCACCCAGGTCAACTCACGGGGCTTCTTAAAACCGCCGGTCAAATAAACCCGAAAGACATGCAGGATCATCATCAACACCATCATGCTGGCAGACCAGCGATGGACGGAGCGAATCAACCAGCCAAAGTTGACATCAGTCATCAAATACTGAACAGAGCTGAAGGCCTCTGTCACAGTAGGTTTGTAGTAGAAGGTCATGGCAAATCCAGTGGCGAACTGGATGACGAAGCAAACCAGCGTAATGCCCCCGAGGCAATAAAAAATATTGACGTGGGGAGGAACGTACTTACTGGAAATGTCGTCGGCAAGCGCTTGAATCTCCAAACGCTCGTTGAACCATTGATAGGTCTTAGAATCCGTGACTTGCTTAGTAAACATGAAGCGGAGAAATGACGTTATAAGTGAGCTGCATTTATGCCGTTACTAAAAAATGTAACATAAACCCTCTAATAAGGGAGGCCGCAAACAAGTCTGTTTCAAGGTGGTTGGGCATTCTAAACCCATCGATAGCGACCTCAGACAAGTGCATTAGGGGCATTTCTGTGGACTTGTTTAAGTTAGCCGTGATATCTGAGATTGAGTTCAAGAAACTTCACAAACTTGAGTTTGTCGCTATGATGACAGAGCAGCCTGGTCGCTGGCTTCAGCCGCCGTTAATCCTTATCTATCCTGGGCTTGATCAGCTCTCCGAGTCTGTAGTGATACCCTAGTTTTTATCAAGGTCAAGCAGATCGCAGATTAGGGAAACGTTATCCTGGGGAGCAAGCTGCTGAGAGTTTTAGCTGAGGAATGGGTTCAGCAGAGTCGGACAAGCAGTTAGGCGA
>JBCDDJ010000480.1:0-5164 GCA_039180385.1 Cyanobacteria bacterium P01_G01_bin.38
GATGGAAAGCCCCGGTGCGATCCGCGTGCTGCGGGGGCTGGCCGAGCAAAGCCCCGACGGGCGAGTCAAACGCCGCGCGGAGGAAGCCGCCCAGAAAGTACAGAAGAATATCGGCTCAGATAAAGCCCTCGAGGAAATGCGCAAGGATCTCGATGCGGTCAGAAAGGTTAATCAGGAACTCAAGAGTCGCTTAGAAACTTTGGAGGCAAAAGCGAAAACGTGACGTCATAAAAGGTGTAGAGTGATTCCTTTGACACTAGAGATTGAACCTGTCGCAGAGCAGGTATCAATTACAGCAGAGCAATTACTCGTTGATCTGGTGGATGGTCGGAGTCTAATCATTCCACTGTTTTGGTACCCTTGTTTGCTCCATGCTTCCCACGAGGAGCGCCAAAATTGGGAGCTACTGGGGGATGGCTATGCCATTGAATGGCCTGACTTGGATGAGCATATTGGTTAGAACGGCTTATCGCCGGGAGACGCAGCAGCGAGAGCCCGAAGTCTCTTAATGTTGGTTATAAAAACGAGGGTCAGCTGAACCCCGTCTGCTACTCGTAAAGGGATAGCGTCAGTTGTTTGGTTCCTCCAGGCAAACGAATCGGAATGCCGGAAGTGCTGGAAATCCATCTGATCCAAGATTTCAATGTTTGTGTACGGCGCGGACAAGTGTTCGCTTCCCTCAGTTCCTCAGGGAAGGCAATCTTTTGAATCGTGGAGTCTTCAAATTCTCCATCCCCATCTGTGATCGCATTGATAACCTTCCACAGGGGAGGATAGTTAAGCATGGCAATAGTCAGCAGCTTTTCTTGAAATTGTGGGTCTGACGAAACCGCAATCTGCCTTCCCCGATCTGTTAACTCTGGTACTTTCTTGCGTCCTTGTTTAATTGATTCTACTAATTTCAATGCTTCCAAAGCTTGGCGCGTATACTGGCCGTGGCGCGAAATATAGCGTTCCTCCTTTCCCCGATGACCCAGGTCATAGCCTAGCTGATAGGCGTCCGTCACACCGTTGTAGATCAACTTTAGTGCTTTGATCAGCTTTTTGGGTGGGTCACACTGTGGCAGAACATCTACCACATCATCGTCATCCCAGGAGTTCTCAAGAGAAAATCGTTCTTTTAATAGATCGAGAGATTTCACGTTGAGTTCTATGATTTTGACCGTTTTTGCATTGACATCCACGACGTAGTGAAGCTCAAAGGTATTGGCCGAAATCCTGCTGATGTTTCCTAGAAAGTAATCTGCACCAGAGACCTGGCCAGATTTTTCGAGTGCCTCCAAGAATGGTGGTAGTTCTAGGCAGACTTCGTCGGGATAGTGCTTTTGAGGATCTTCTACACGTTCCTTCAATAATCTATCTGCAAACGTGATTTTGAACATTTTTGGAACTCCTATGAATAAGTGGATAAGTCTTCCGATGTGACAATCTCGTTGTTTACATTGAGCAGCTTGCTCGATACTTCCGATACAGGTATGGGGAGATGTGTGGCTAGCCTTGGGCTTACGAAAGCTGCGGCTCTTCGGGTGTGATACTTAATGTAGATGCAGTCCACCTCGCTTTGCAGCTTTTCCCAACATTCAGTCAGTTGCGAACGGAACTCTGAAATTGAGATTTCTTCAGTACTGTTAATCCACCCCTGTGCCTCAAGACCGGAGACATCTTTGAGCGGAACCAAGAAGCCAACTACCTGACCGTAGTGGGTAGCGGCTATCCGTTTCATGCCCAGTTGAACTTGTCGCTTGAATTTTGGCAGACCTGTTCTGAGATCAGAGACAGGTAGCTGCTTAAAGGAACTCATGGCGTCGGCCTCGTCGTGCTTGTGATGTGGAAAGGATCTGTAGACTCCCCAACGGTATAGCAAATATAGCATAAATTACAAATATTGCAATTTAGCTCTGAAACCTTTTCTGGGAAGGGATTTGGATGCTTTAAATTTTGGCTTCTGTGAACTACTTAGCTCTGGTAGTCTACGGGTATCCGCTTTGGCTGCTGTATGACTCGTTCCATCCGACTACCCAAGCCCCCTGATGAGGTTGTCATAGCAACGATTTGTTCTCTCAACCGTGACCATATTCAACAGGTTGATACCGTTTGGAACGATATTCTCCGCGCCACACAGCAGCCAGATGCCTATTGGGATTGGACCTATAAGCTCCGCCTCTCCCTGAATGAAGACCATTACGAAGCCTGGGCGATTGAGCTAGACGAAGTCCTTCAGGGCGTTGTCCTGCTCGAAACCCAGTGGCACCGCTCCTGGCTACCGGGCCGACACCGGCTTGTCTATGTTGAATACCTGGCCTCAGCTCCTTGGAACCGTCGCCCGTTGGAGGACCCGCCCTACCTCAGAAACGTTGGCCGCTCCCTGCTGGTCTTTACCCGACAGCGCAGCGTAGAGCTGAGCTATCAGGGCCGCGTTGGGCTACACTCTATGCCTGGTGCAGAGGGTTTCTATGAGCGATTCAACATGATCAACAGCGGTCCCGATCCTGACAGAGACGACTTGATATACTTCGAGTACTCCGCAATACGTACCTGGTGAATCCTATGGATGAGCAAGCCCTAGCCCAACAACTCGTCAAAACGGGCAATCTTCTCGACCTGCTCAACGCTGACCCTTGGGGCCAAGCCGACGATTGGGATGGCCCCATCGAAGCAGGGCCAAACCTTAAAGCCTATGTCGACCAGCTCGACCAGCTTCCCGCAGAGGCCTATCGCTTCCAGCGGTGGTACGTGCGGCTGTTATCGATTCTCTGGCCCGAGCTAAAAACCTGGCTCCAGTCCTGGGACTTGGGCTTCAGCTTCGAGACTGTCTATAGTGAGGCCAAGCAGCGGGTCTATCAGCACCTTAAGCAACTCACCCCAGAGCAGACCGACTGGATGAATGCACTCTTGGCCGAGGACGAGCAAAAGTTACCTGCAGCTGAGCGCAGGATAAGATTGCAGGTCGTTCCCATGCTCTCGGCTCTCCTCACCCCGGAAGACCATCAGGCCCTAGCTGACATCGCTGCACAGGGGATGTCAAAAGCCGTTCTTCAGCAGGTGCAAACTGCACCTGCTGCCACTGTCTGAGACCATTAGATCACATTACCTACTAGGAGTTCTAGGGCATAGCCCCCTACTTTCAGTCAGCGGTGATCGCACTGGAGGCTTTGCAGTAATTGTCCAACAGCGTGTTAGACAATTACCCTCTATCGAAGGACAGTATGACGAATCAAGATAGAGGTTGATAGGTTCTTCAAATAGGGATTGGTATTGGTTGTTTGGGGTCTCAAGAGGATAGGCAGCTTAATGGCTTCGTGGCTAGTTGCTAAACGTGCAGCAAAGCACGAGGAAATAGGGTTTTCGACAACGAAAAGATGGCTTTTTAGCAAGCTGTACTAATTTCTTTCATTAAGAATTAGGCCAACATGAGTCCATTGCTGTACTGCTGTCAAAGTATCTTTTGCTTTGCATGTTGTTTGATCTGTGGAAACGGCAGCTAGGCTACAGTGTAAGCCAAAGCTAAATGCTCGCATATGGTTCAATCTAAATCACGGTCTGATCTAGAACTCATGCAGCTCAGTACTATGAACCCTGAGCTTAGATTTGAGCGCAATGCTGACGGGAGTTTAGTCACGATGCCACCCACGGGAGGCATTTCAGGCAACCGAGAAATTCGAGCCGGGGCGGCTTTGTTCGTTTGGGTTGATCAAAACGATTTAGGGGAATGTTTCAGCAGCTCCACCGGGTTTAAGTTGCCAAACGGGGCTGTGCGCTCCCCCGATGCAGTCTTTGTTGCCAAAGGACAACTTCCAGACGATTGGGATCAGGGGGATGATGGCTTTATTACAGTGGTGCCTGATTTTGTCATCGAGATTCGCTCCAAAACTGACGGTCTGGAAACGCTGCAAGACAAGATGCAGGAGTATATCGAAAATGGCGTGAAGTTAGGTTGGCTGATCGACCGTAAAAACCAACGGGCTTTTGCCTATCGGGCGGATGGGTCGATTACTCAATACCCCGCCACAGCAACTCTGGACGGCGAACGGGTGGTAACTGGGTTCAAGCTGGCCTTGTCAAAATTGCTCTAAGTCCATTCCAGGTAGTTTGCCGTTTAGGCGTCAGACGATTCCGGAAATGTCCGCATAATTTGTGTGGTTTCTCCATGTTACGTTTCTGGGGAATGGCCTATGCAATCAACTCAAGCGGTGATGATTCGCTATAACAAGGCGGTGGGCATTTTGATGCTGCTCGCGGGTGGAGTCAATCTGTTTCTCAGCGTGTGGATTTTATTGCTGGGTGAGTTTTCCATCACAATTGTTACCGGTGTCATCGTCACGACCCTTGGGTTGCTTTATCTCACTAAGCCGTACTTTGCGGTAGAGCCTGATCGTGTGGTGATGTATAACCTGCTGGGGATGCCCGTTAAGCAATATGACCTGGAGCCCTCTAGCACCGTAAGCATTGAGGGGAATCAGTTGTATATCAATACAAGCGGAACCCAAACGAGGGTTTCGGTGACAAAGTGGTTGACTAATCCGAAAGACTGGCAGAAGCTGCAGCGGCTTGGAGGAGCAGGGTAACTTCTCGGTTCTTGGAGGGGTCACTCAGTGTCAATCTGCATCACATCCACAGCCTGATCTAAAATCTCAACGGCCCTTTCTTGATCGGAGGTCCCCAACCAGGCTCGCAAAGGGTTGACCAGCCGGGTCCACAGCCGCCCCCAGGATGAATCGTCTGAGGATTTGGTATAGTTTGCTGCGATCGCAGCGAGCACGTCGGCTTTTATCTCCGGGTCAGTCACCGTCTGCGCCAGCTTTAATGCCTGGTCAAACTCGTTTTGTCTGGCAAACTCAATAGCGGTAGATTGGCGCAGCCAGTCCGCCGAGTCAGCGGATGGAATCGAGTCGATTAGCGATAGCGCTTGCTCTGGCTCACCCATATCTAAGTACGCTTGCCCCACTTCTGGTAAGAAGTCGAGCATGTCGGGCTGTAGGGCGATTTTCTGTGCCTGGGCGTAATCCTCAGTCTCTAAGTAAGCCCGCATCATGTCTAGCCTTGCAAATTCAGGATTGCCAATGGATTGCACCAAACCAGTGGCCTCCTCCGTTAACCCCGCTTTGGCATACTCAGCCGCAATCAAGCTATAGGCGCGCTGGCGTTCGTGGGCACTTTCAATAGA
>JBCDDJ010000481.1:0-5156 GCA_039180385.1 Cyanobacteria bacterium P01_G01_bin.38
GAATCGCATCCCGGCAGAACAAGTGAATGCCTTTCCAGAGCAGGTGCAGTTTGCCGCCAACACCATTCGCAGCCTGACCAATGCTCTCACGGCAGAGGGCTGGAGCGGTCGCGATCTCTGGGATGGTGCCAAAGGCCGATACAGCGATCGCTTTTTGCAGCGCATAGCTGAGGGCTATGCCCCCCCAGCTAATGACGATGCTGCTGCCCGGCTAGAGTCTACCCATGGCAAAAGGCTGATCGCAGCTTATATAGAAGACATTGAATATGACTATGGCGCGCAGCAGTTGCCCCACAACCTGGCAGAGCTAGATGATGAGCTGTTGGCCTTTGCCGAACGGGTAGGCCCCAACTATGGTCGCCTTGATTTTCAACGAGAGGCCCTGCTCGAAACCGCCCGCATCTGGCGCAAGCTCGACACCCAGGCCGATACCATTGAGGCGCTCGGGGTCGCTATCCAGGATGATGTGGTCAACGAAACCGCGCTAGATAGAGAACTGGTGGAGTTTGTCACGAACCTATCGCGGTTTTACTCGGGTTATCCATATCAACGGGAGGCCCTACTCAGACTCACCCAGCTTTGGAAACAGCTTGATTCGCGCGAAGAAACCATTGAATGGCTGCGCCAGACCGACCCTCGTGCCGGGGAGACCAATCTAAAAATTGTTGATCCGGCCCTGATTGCCTTTGTCCAACGTATCCCAGCCAATTATAAAGGCACCGGCTATCAGCGGTTTGCACTGACTGAGGCCTATCGGGTCTGGAAAGGGCTAAACTCTCGCACAACCGCTCTGTCTTCATTGGGGGTCAGTTCACAGTTTCTCAAAGCAAATCAGTCCAATCCAACCGCACTTAAAGAGGCCGCAGCCCGAGTAGACAAGGCGCTTCTCGCTTTTGTAGAGGATCTCCCCAAAAACTATCAGGAAACAGAAGAACAGCGGGAGGCTTTGATTCGGCTGGTACAAATCTGGCGCAAGTTAGATCGCCGTCTAAATGCGATTCAGTCTCTGTTTGACGATGTCCGCCGCATGTCGAGGGCAGCTCGAACCTCGGTTGAGGCACCACCGTCGCCCAAGCCCCTGGTAATCCCGCCTCGCCCTAGCCGTTGGACACGTCATAATATTCAGCTTGATGCGTCAATTATCCCCAATGGCAACTTTACCTGGTCAGAGGCGACCCGAGGCGGCACCCGTATGCCTCCCAACCAGGCAACCGTGGATGCGATGATCCGGATTGCCCGGCTGGCTCAGCAGGCTCGAGATCGCATCGGTCGACCCTTTATTATCACCAGCTGGTATCGGCCCCCCGATGTCAATCGTCGCGTGGGCGGAGCCTCACGCAGTCGCCATATTGTGGGGGATGCGATTGATTTTTACGTAAATGGCCTGAGTGGCAACCAAATTTATTGGGCCCTCGATCCGTGGTGGCCCGGAGGGCTAGGCCGCTACCGTAGGTTTTCTCGCTTAGGGCACATTGATGCTCGGGGATATCGCGCACGTTGGCGACACTAATCGCTACCAAATCAAGCATAGCTAATACGTAAATTAGATATATCTTCTGATTGCATTCGTCCGGAGACGAAGCATGATTTAGGTAATAAAGTTGGTATGTTTTTCAGCTATGTCTACGCCTATCGCCCAATCCCACTTATGGGTCGCTCAAACCGCATCACCGGAGCCGATAGCAATCACCCCAAGCAATGTATGGCTTTATACCTCTGGTGGGTTGGGTACCTTACTGATCGCATTGGGGATTATTTCCCAGGTGCAATTTAGCCGCGTTCGTAAAAAGCTAAAGTTTGAACTCTATAAAAACCAGGAGCTACAAAAGCGGGTTAAGCTTGCTCTGAAAACCATTAGCAAGATGGAGCGTAACCCTGACCTGATTCACTCGCGCGACTTTAATCTGGACTATTTAAGAATGCGAATGGAAGAAGAACACTTCCATTTCTCCGTAGTCAACCAGCTTAAAGTAAAAGTTAAGCAGCAACTGAGTATCGCCCTGCGGCCTCAGCAGGCCCAACAAGGGGTGATTGGTCTGTCTAGCAAGCCTCGCTTGGTCGATAAAACGTTTGATGTTGAATACGCCACAGGGGATAACCCCAATGGCAAAAAGCGGATCTTGTTCCGCATCCAGATCAAGCTAACTAAATTACCCACCCAGCCAACCTCAGTGATTGTAGGTGAGCTGATTAATTGCATTGAAAACTATCTCAGCCCAGAGCGCGAAGAACAGTTTTGGCAACCCACACTGCTAGGCCGTCTGGCCACGATGCAATGGGATCAAAAGGCCAAACCCACTCCCCTGCTGGTGCTAGAGCAAACCAGCGAAGGCGTCAACGTGACCTTCCGCAGCACCAATCGCCGTGTTGCATTTTGAAGTAAGGGCGAGGTGACCTTGCCCTTACTTGAGCCAGTTCTTGAGACGAGCCGCCACCTGAGGACGACGCAGCTTTCGCATAGCTTTGGTCTGGATCTGCCGCACCCGTTCTCGGGACAAATTAAACATGCCGCCGACCTCTTCTAGAGTATGGGGCTCCCCAGTCGTCAACCCATAGCGCAGCGCGATGATGTCCTTCTCTCGCTCCGTTAAGACTTCGGTCAGGACATCTGAAATCTCCTGCCGCATCATGGACTCGCTAATCTTAGACTCGGGTGAGAGCGTATTCCCGTCTTCGAGTAACTCCATCAGCTCAGTGTCTTCGCCTTTACCCACTCTATGGTTGAGCGAAAGCGATTTGCGCCGCACCTGTTGCAAACTGCGGAGCTGATCGGGGGTAATCTCCAAGGCTTCGGCAAGCTCAGCCTCATTAGGATTACGATTTAGCTGCTTGCGCAACTCCCGATGGGCTTTTTTGAGCTTATTGAGTTTCTCGACGACATGAATCGGCAACCGAATTGTCCGAGCATCATTGGCAATCGTGCGGGTAATGCCCTGGCGAATCCACCAATAGGCGTAGGTTGAGAACTTATACCCCTTATCGGGGTCAAACTTTTCGGCGGCGCGGTTAAGCCCAAGCGCGCCTTCTTGGATTAAGTCCAGGAAGGGCACCCCCCGATTGAGGTAGCGCTTAGCAATAGACACAACCAAACGCAGGTTAGAGCGAATCATCCGGCGCTTGGCTGAACGGGCCTGGTGTAAGCGCTGTTGTAGCTGTTTCTCAGTCAGGCCAATAGCCTCAGCAAGCTCCTGGACATGGGGTGGGCGCTTAAGACTCTCTGCCAAACTCGCAGACAGCTCATCAACCTCAGCCAGTAACCGCACCTGCCGAGCCAGCTCAATTTCCTCGTCGGCTTTGAGCAACGGGTATCGAGCCATCTCTTTGAAGAATGCACCGACGGCATCGTCTGTCAAAGACTTACGATAGCTGGGAGTCTGGACAACCTCACTGGGCTCATCAGCACCATCAGCTGCGGCATCCTGAACAGCTATGCCAACATCACTAGCATCCCAATCAGGCGATGGGTCATCAGGGGCATCTACGGTGGATTTTGAATCAGATTGTAAATCAGAGCGCTGAGTCCGTTGAGTCGATGCGGCACCTTTCGGATCCGCATCAGCCCATTGGAGAGCGACGCTTTTGTGTGTGTTAAAGGAGGCAGCCATACTGTACAACTGTGATTGCAGTTCCTTAAATTGGCGATAGATAGTGTGGAATCTATCGCTCATGACTACACTATAGCAACCTCATATTAAGAAGCTGTTCACTGTGATAATTTTGAATGCTTAAAAATCGACATTTCCCAGGACTTCTTGCGGTGTGTAACGATTCATTCGATTTGTTTCGAAAACGTAACAAAAATCTATGCAGGGCATTTCAACGCTTGTACAGAGCATCTCAAACATAGAGTCCTATAAATGATTTTCTTAATTCATTCTTAACGTCTATTTTCGTCAGAAATTGTGAATTTAATACGTCATTATTGCTGTGATGTGTGAGCCCTCCCTTGACCCAAGGTTGGTATCAACTGGCTTGGAAGTGTTGGTTGATTGCCCGGGTGTACAGGGGCTTTACACTTATTGTATCCCCGATGATCTGGTGGTTCATCCGGGGGATATTTTAAGTGTTCCTTTTGGGGGACAGCTGCGGAGTGCGATCGCAATTCGCTTTGTTTCTTTAGAGGATCAACAGCTTGACATCACTCAGCTACGGGAGATTGATGGAGTTATCAGTAGTGGTTTTTTTTCTAAAGTTTATTGGCAGCTTTTAGACCGGGTTGCCCATTACTATCAAACCCCGCTAATCCAAGTAATTCGCGCAGCATTACCCCCTGGATTACTGGCAAAATCACAGCGCAGAATTCGGCTTAATCCTGATAGTATTCCGGCTGATGCAAGCGCTTTTCTCAGTCAAGCTGCCCAGCAGCTTTTGCAAACCCTCCAGCGCTCGTCTAAGGGGGATTACACGTGGCAATATCTCCAACGTCAGCAGAGAGGAGCACAGCAAGCTCTCCGGCAGCTCTTGCAGCGCGGCTGGGTTAAGAGCTACTTACAGCCCCCCCAGCCCCCTCAGCCCAAGCAGCGTCAGGCAGTGGCCTTAGTAGGGGTCGTTGCCCCCCAGGTAAACACCCTCACGCCCCGCCAGCAAGAAATTCTCACCATTCTGCGTCAGCAGGGCGGGGAGCTGTGGCTCAGCGATGCGCTACAGCGGCTGCGCACCACCAGCGCAACTCTCAAAAAATTAGAGGCCAAAGGCTATTTGACGATCGGTCCCCGTGAGGTATTACGGGTGGGTGCCCATTCAAACGCTGCGCCAGATCAGCCCAAGGCATTAACCCCCGATCAAGCCCAGGCACTACGAGCCATCAATGCCTTGATCCACGATGCCCAAATTTTGCTACATGGAGTCACGGGCTCGGGCAAAACTGAAGTTTATTTACAAGCGATCGCACCGCGGTTAGCCGCAGGCAAATCATGCCTGGTCTTAGTCCCCGAAATCGGCCTCACTCCCCAGCTGACAGACCGTTTCCGCAGTCGCTTTGGTGAGCAGGTTTGTGTTTACCACAGCGCCCTCTCCGACGGCGAACGCTACGACACCTGGCGACACATGCTGACAGACACCCCCCAGGTGATCATCGGCACCCGCTCCGCTGTGTTTGCCCCCCTCCCCAACCTGGGGCTGATCATTCTCGACGAAGAACACGACAGCAGCTTTAA
>JBCDDJ010000482.1:0-5143 GCA_039180385.1 Cyanobacteria bacterium P01_G01_bin.38
ACCCTCAGCCCCAGCTGCCGAGCGATGTTTCCCAGGTCAGCATGGGTGCCCGCGACCACGGTTGCCCCCGTGAGCTTGGCCCAGGCAAGCGCAATGACCAGGAAAATAAACGGAATCCGATCGGCTTCATCCCAATAGGTGATCTGGCTGACGGTGGGTATCTTGAGCCGTCTCCAGCCTGGTGGGTAGTAACAATAAGGCCCGCCTGTCTGTGCCTGCCAGTGCCTCAGATGGGAGGTCTTGCCAGCGCCTATCACACCTATCACCTGTACCAGCTGTCTAGCCTGCGGTTGGGGCGCAGCCGAACAGCCCCGATCAATCCACAGCTTGGCAACAACGCCGGGGGTGTCTGATGCTATGAAGGGGTTGCCTCGCAGCCCCAGCCTTGAGTAAGGGGATGTGGCCAAATCATCAGCTGATCTCATGATGTTTGTCGGGGCCTCACCATAATGGGCCAGGTGCGCTTGTAGCCTGCTCCCAACAGGCCTGGCGTGTTGATACACACCGTCAGTTCCCACATGAGCCGAAACAAAGCGCCATCATAGCTAATCGGTCCTTCGCTAGGCAGTGTCAATGCAAAGGGCATGGGTGACCCCGCCGCCAACTGCGCAGCCTCAAACATGAGAGTTTGCACAGTCTGACGGTTGCGCGTTCCCCGACCTTCTGTGTACCAATAGACGGAGATAGTCGCCTTTTTGGGGATTTGGCCATGGGGGGTCTGCCAAATCAACGAGCCTGAGAGGGGCTTGCCTGCCATAATCGGGGTGGCGGCTAAGCAAATGTCAATCATCCGGTCAGTACCTCCGGTAGAATGGTGATCTCAAAGAAAGAGACATCTTTGACCAGCCCAGGCAAATCAACCGTAACCACCAACGCCCACCTCACCCGGTTATCCGCAGCCCGAATCGAGGGCGGTCCTTGTTGGGGGACTTTGAGATGGGCATCGTACTCTACTCGCCGGGCCGTGGCCGAGACGGGCCCCTCTGGCAAGTCTGTTTCCCAGAGGGTATGGGTAGCTGTTTCGGTATCTGAGCCTGATTGATACTGCACCCACTCATAGCAGCGCCACTGAGCGCTGACTTTACCAGGGTGGGGGGTCATGCCGCTGCGGAGCGGACGACGAAACTGGACGGGGCAAGACTCTCCCATCAGCAAGGGATAGGTTGTTAAAATAACTTCACCCGGTTTTAGCTTGGCAATGACAAGGGTCCGCTGGATACCCTGCACTACCATCGTGACGCCACTCAGCACGAACAGACCAAAAAACAACACCACGGCCAGTCGACCCCATGAGAAACTAGGGGCATTCAGAAGTCGATATAGATGTCCTGCGAACAGGGGGAAAGAGATGCCGCACCAAATCAGCACGCCTAAAAAGTTGAATAAGCCTTTTCCCCACGACCAGACATTATTTTGATCGGTCAACAAAAAACCTTCTGGAATGCGCTGAGGTTCGTTTGGGTTCTGCTTTGCCAGGCCCCGTTGCAGCATGATCAATAGGCCTCCTATCAAATCTTCTTTAGATTCGGCGTTGCTGATCCTCGGTATGACTCAATCTGTGAATTGCTGACAAATAGCAACTATGACAGACAAAATCATCCTCTAAATCAGCAACGGCTTCAGTTCAGCCTTGGCTGAATTCTGGATAGTCTTCGTCAGGACACACCATTTATCCACTACAGCGCTGCCTTCCCAGATTTCGTAATCAGGCTGGATGCTCTCTCAATATTGGCTGTTAGAAGATTGGATGTTAGAAGCCCAACTTTATGCCCAGCCAGCACCTTATTTAGGGGGCACTTGCCAGAACTTTTTATGCACCGCCGCAATCTCGGCTTCGACCTCAGCGATGGGTCCCCAGATTGCGATCGCTTTTTGCCCCCGCTCAAACACCTCCCGGCAGGGTAAATCCAGCGTAGGATTTTCAGGGTGGTTGCCGGTCAGCTCGTGCAGGCGTGCCTCTGAGAGGCCATAGACCAGTCGCCCGATGTTGCCCCAGTACTGGGTGGCCGCGCACATGGCGCAGGGTTCAACGGTGGTGTAAAGGGTGCAGTCCCACAGGTAGTCGGGGCCAAAGTTGGTAACTGCTGTGCGCACCAGCACTGACTCAGCGTGATTAACCGGGTCTACATTGCCCTGGGCAAGCAGCACTGTTTCATGGTCGGGGGCGACCAGGATAGCGCCAAAGGGATGGTGTCCAAAGGACTGGGCACGGAGGGCAATTTTATGAGCATGGCGCAGATGATCGATGATTTGAGTTGAGGTTGGATCAAGGGTCGAGAAAGCAGAAGACTTGGAGGAGCGACCGGCGGATTGAGTCATAGCAACCACAAAAGAGAGTTAGCGTAGCTTCTCAAGGGAGGGGCTCAAGGTTTTAAATTGGATAGGGTTTAGTCTGTATCAGATCTCTTAGATCTCAAGGATAGAGTCCCCACAGGCCATTGGCTTACAGGTTCAGTAAATTTAATCACCGAATGGCGGATACCGCTCCCCGTATCGTAATAGATACACACATTTAGGCCGTTTAGCACTAGGAATAACTATGGTGACTCACTTCAACCGACGTCGATTTCTTGGATACGGCACCGCTGGCATCGCGGGTAGCCTTTTGTTGAAGGCTTGTTCACCGGGGTCGTCCCCCGACTCAGCCACAGAGCCCGCTGTCGAGGACGAGACCGAAACCACGTCCAGCCCGGCCAAATCCAGTCTGGCCATTGTCTTACCCGGCACCATCACCGACGGCGGCTGGAATCAGCTGGGCTATGAGGGGGTCAAGCGGGCTGGCGACAAACTCGGTATTGAGGTGGCCTATGTCGAACAGGTTGCCAACGCAGACCAGACGGAGTCGCTGGCTGACTTTGCCCGACAGGGATATTCTCTAGTGGTCGGCCACGGCGGGCAGTTTGATGCGGCGATTGAGCAGGTGGCGGCTGAGTTTCCAGACACATTCTTTTTAGGGGTCAACGGCGACATTGCAGGCAGCAACTATGCCTGTGTGCGCACCAACTACAACCAGATGCTTTACCTCAGCGGCATGATCGGCGCGGCCATGAGCACCACCCAAAAAATGGCCTACCTGGCGGGCATGGAGTTTAAGTCAACCCAGCAGCAGGGGGTGGCTATGGATCTGGGGGCAAAGGCCGTAGACCCCAGCGCCGAGGTGGTGTCGAGCTTTGTGGGAGACTTTAATGATATTGCCAAGGCCAAAGAGTCGGCGCTGGCGCTGATTGCCAGTGGCGTGGATGTGATTTTCCACAACCTGGATAACTCTGCTCCGGCGGTGTTACAAGCTTGCGAAGAGGCGGGCATTTACGCCTTTGGCAACAATGTTGACCAGCTTGAGCTGGCTCCTAAGGCGGTGTTGACCAGCGCGCTGCAAGACATTGGCGGGGCGATTACCAGCGTGGCTGAGCTGGCGGCGACGGGCGATATCGAAGGTAAAAAGTATGTAATCGGTCTGGAAACCCCTGAACTGGTTAGCTTTGGCACCTTTAATGAGGTGGTGCCGCAGGCAGTGAGAGACCAGGTCGATGCGGTAGCCGCCGATATGGTGGCAGGCAAGCTGACTTTTGAGGATACCGAAGAAAATGGCAAGGCAGCAGTTCGTGCTGTGACTTCATGAGCAATCTGCGCCTGGCGGGCATCACCAAGCGATTTGGCAGCTTCACAGCCAACGACAACATCAGCTTAACGGTGCGGGCCGGTTTTATCCACGGGTTGCTGGGGGAGAACGGAGCCGGTAAATCGACGCTGATGAATATTCTCTCGGGGCTCTATCAGCCGGAGGCAGGGCAGATCTTTTTGGACGAGATGCCGGTTCAGATCAATACGCCTGCCGATGCCATTCGCCATGGGATTGGGATGATCCATCAGCATTTTATGCTGGTGCCGCAGCTGACGGTGACGGAGAATATTATCTTAGGGAGCCCCGGCGGGGTGCGTCTGGATTTGCGATCGCACGCCGCCGCCGTCACCCAGCTCGGCCAAACCTACGGGTTAGACGTGCCCCCCCTGGCCCGCGTTGAAGATTTACCCGTCGGCACCCAACAGCGGGTCGAAATCTTGAAAGTGCTATATCGCCAGGCCCGCATTCTCATCCTGGATGAGCCCACTGCTGTCCTGGCCCCGGCTGAGATTACCACGTTTCTAGAAGTCCTGCGCCAGCTGGCCAGCCGCAACCACACGATTATTTTTATCAGCCACAAGCTAGATGAGGTGATGGCCGTCTGCGACCAGGTGACAATTTTACGGCGCGGGCGTGTCGTGGCGTCGCTGCCGACCGCAGCAACCCATCGGGCTGAGCTGGCTCGGCTGATGGTCGATCGAGAGGTGGCGATCAATTCGCGCCCAGACCCGCAGAAAGCAGGAGAGATTGTTCTCAACGTTCAAAACATTTGGGTCAAGACCGAACGCCAGGTAGCCGCCCTGCGGGGGCTATCACTACAGGTGCGGGCGGGTGAGATTTTGGGGATTGCCGGCGTCGATGGTAACGGTCAGCGAGAACTGGCCGATGCGATCGCAGGGCTCGTGCCTACCCAGCAAGGTTCAATCGAGATAGGGCCTGCAAGGTCGAAAAACCCTGACCCTCAAACCGCCTACATTCCCGAAGACCGTCAGAAACAAGGGCTGGTGCTGAGCTTCTCCATTGCCCGCAATCTCATTCTCAAGGCCTTTGCTAAACTGCCGTTTTGTCGGCGCTGGGTGCTGCGCTCAGGGGTGATTGGGGTGAATGCCGACAGAGCCATTCAAACCTTTGACATCCGCGCCGATAGCCACCGACTCAAAGCCAGTCAGCTCTCCGGCGGTAATCAGCAAAAGGTCATCTTGGCGAGAGAGCTGGCGGGGGAGCCGGATCTGATTATTGCCATGCAGCCCACCCGGGGGCTGGATATTGGCGCGACCGCCGCGGTGCAGCAAAGTTTGTTAGAGCAGCGATCACGGGGGGCCGCGATCTTGTATATCTCGACCGAGTTAGAAGAAGTCATGGCCCTGGGCGATCGGCTGGCGGTGATGTATCGAGGGCAGCTGTTTGAGGTGCCCGAGGCCAGTACCGCAACCTTTGAGCAGATCGGGTTGCTGATGGCCGGGGGCCAGGCCGCCTCGCAAGGAGCCTCCCGTGAGTCTATTCGTTCCTAGTCGCAGCACC
>JBCDDJ010000483.1:0-5139 GCA_039180385.1 Cyanobacteria bacterium P01_G01_bin.38
CCCCGATCGCCAAAAAGGCGCACGGAAACAGCAGCAAACCTGACCAGCCCACAAACACAAATCGATCACGCTTCAGCCAGTCGTCGAGGACGTCAAACCATCCCCCTCCTGACTGTGTGCGTCCCATTGCTATGGTCATCTGGGAAATTCTCCAAACAGACTAAATCAACAAACAGTTAAGCGCACTACCCACAGAAAAATAATAAAAGTGCAAGTCCGCGATCGCGAAACAGCTACAAATTATGAGTAGTGTTTACTAAACTTTACCGTTCTGTTTATTATACGGTTCCTTTCTAAAAAATTACATGGGTCTAGTTTGAGAAATGCAGCTGATGTGCTGTCTCAGGCCGCTTAACCTGGCTGACCCCACCCGATTTCTTTTGAAGGCGGCGTGGAATTTAAATCGGTAAAGAGCCAGTACGTAAGGGATTCGGTAGTCCGTTGTCAATTGTTAGTAAAAATCTAGATTTTCTTAAGAAACTGATCTTCATCCATCTAGCCATCTTGACTCAGCAGCCTATGCTGATTCTTGTCATACTAGAAGGCGCACCCTGCAAGCTAGAATTGTGCCGCTATATAATTTCAACGCCATATGTATATTGTTGAGCTCGCGCTAAAACACACAGCCTTACCGCTCTCGGTTCAAAAAGAAACGGCTGAAGCTGCTCAGGCAGCTTATGACATGCTGACCAAGGCGCTGAATTCAGGACAGCCCATCATGGTAGAGCTGACCTGTGATAAGCAGGAAGGTAAAAAGGTCTCGGTCTTGGTGAGTGAGCTGGCCGCTGTCCAGGTTTACGAGAAATCGGGCACGTCTTCGTCTGGTAAAGCACCGGGCTTTTTTGCCATGTCGGCTGAGTAGGGTGGCTAGTTACGGTTAAGGCGAGTCAATGGCAAACGCTAGTATTCAGGCTTCGAGCCGCCTGCCTGCGATTCGAGTGGCTGGTCTCGATTTTCGATGGCCGTCGGGGGCTTCGGTTTTAAAGGACTGCTCTATCGAGGTCGAGCAGGGCGAGTTTTGTATGCTGCTGGGCACCAATGGCAGCGGCAAATCAACTTTATTGCGGTTGCTCGCAGGTCTGCTCGATCGTCAGGAAGGGCAAGTTGATTTGCAGGGACCCGTCGGATTTGTCTTTCAAAATCCTGATCATCAACTGGTGATGCCGACGGTGGGGGCCGATGTGGCTTTTGGTTTGGTGGCCGAGCGGCTGATGCCGGCGCAAATCCAGCAGCGGGTGGCCACAGCCTTGACGGCGGTTAATTTACTGCCGTTGCAGCGTCGACCCATTTATGCCCTCAGCGGTGGCCAAAAGCAGCGGGTTGCGATCGCAGGTGCCCTGGCTCAGCATTGCAAACTCTTGCTCTTGGATGAGCCCACGGCTCTACTTGATCCTGATAGCCAGACAGACTTAGTTACCCAGGTGCGAAATCTGGTCAAAAGCCAGGGGTTGACCGCCCTGTGGGTGACCCATCGATTGATGGAGCTAGATTATTGCGATCGTGCCTTTTTGCTTGATCAAGGGCATGTCGTCGCCCAGGGCGATCCTCAGACCATCAAAAAGCGGCTGATCGATCTACATGCTTGACCTGGGGCGCGCTGTTCCCGATAAAGTCACGGTGATAAAGTCACGGTCATAGATATAACAACCAAAATGTCACGGCCAAAATTTAAGGAAATCGGCAAAACCTGCTTGCGTCCGCAGGCTCAATGGTTAGAATAGTATTAAGTAAATTTTCCTCGCCAGCGCTCCTTACCATGGCCAGCTCCGCCGCCGAAGCCATTCTTCTTGTCGATGGATATAACGTCGTCGGTGCTTGGCCTGAGCTAATCCGCCTTCGCGATCGCGAAGGGCTGGGGCCTGCCCGTAATCAGCTCGCCGAAGACCTTGCCAACTACAGTGCGTTCAAAGCCTTTGAGACCTGGCTTGTCTTTGATGCCTATGGTCAGCGCCAGCCCCATCGGCAAGAGACGGTGACCCAGCACCTATCGATTCATTACACCCGTTTTGGCCAAACCGCAGATTCCTACATTGAGAGAGCCTGTGCGCTGTTTCGTAAAGACGTCCGCAAATTTCAATCTCGATTGATTGTCGCGACCTCTGATCGGGCTCAGCAACTAACCGTGGTAGGCTACGGGGCCGAATGGATGTCAACCCATCAGCTCGCCAGCGATGTTCAGTTTTCACAAAAGCGGGTTAAGCGTCGCCAAAAGCCAGCTAAGCAGTCTAATAAACGATTTTTATCTGCGTCTTTGAATCCCGAAGCCCAGGCAAAGCTTGCCAAATTAAGACAAGGCGTCTGGGACTAACTACAAGTCTCTTCGCGTTTCTCCACTCTTCACCTTTGCAGCTATCCCGCCCGCAATTCCAAGTCTGACGCATCCCCAGCTAACCCCAGGAAAATGTGATCAGCATCACAAACAGAAGCGGTTGCCAAAGTGTGATCGTTTTGCGTAATATAGGAAACGCATTCCTCAGTAGCTCAGTGGTAGAGCGGTCGGCTGTTAACCGATTGGTCGTAGGTTCGAATCCTACCTGGGGAGTTGATTTGAATAGCTTTATTCCGGTTAAGCCATGCCGAGGGGGCTTTGTGCCGATGCATTGCCTTTCGGCATGTGCTACCGTAGTGCTTAGCAGAACTTTACTAAAGTTTACGAACTTATTTGACACAGACACTGATTTATAGGTGTTTATGTCAAGTAGTTCTAACGTTGTGTTTTATTGGAGCCTTTTTGTGGCAATTTGAATTAAAGCTTAAGCTTTAGTAATTTTCTCGAATTCTCCAGATAATAACCGTTAGACACGGGTGGACCACTTACGTCACATGGCTTAGATGGTTCTTCTTAAGGTCTGATACGAACTGGGGCTTTGTTTAAAGTCAGATATATTTAGTAACTTACAGCAATACCCGATTTAACAATGCCACGTATCCTTGTCATCGATGATGACCCAGCAATTTTAGAATTGGTCTCAGTCAATCTCGAGATGGCTGGGTACGATGTGAGCCAGGCGACTGATGGGGTCAAAGGTCAAGCGTTGGCTGTCCAATTGCTGCCAGATTTGGTCATGCTTGATTTGATGTTGCCAAAGGTAGACGGTTTGACAGTTTGTCAGCGAGTCCGGCGCGACGACCGCACTTCCGATATTCCGATTTTGATGCTGACGGCGTTGGGCGAGACCCAGGATAAAGTGGATGGGTTTAACGCGGGCGCAGACGACTATTTGACCAAGCCCTTTGAGCTAGAAGAGATGCTGGCTCGGGTCCGGGCGCTTTTGAGGCGTACCGATCGCATTCCCCAGGCTGCCAAGCACAGCGAAATTTTGAACTATGGGCCCTTGACTCTCGTCCCTGAGCGGTTTGAGGCAATCTGGTTTGATACCACCGTTAAGCTGACACACTTGGAGTTTGAGCTACTGCACTGCCTGCTGCAGCGCCACGGGCAGACGGTGTCCCCTAGTGAGATTCTTAAGGAAGTCTGGGGGTATGACCCCAACGATGATATTGAGACAATCCGGGTTCACATTCGCCATTTGCGTACCAAGCTTGAGCCCGATCCGCGTCATCCGAAGTATATTAAGACGGTTTATGGGGCTGGTTACTGCCTGGAGTTGCCCCAGGGGAGTGAGCTGCTAGAAAGTCGGGCTAGCTAGTTTTGAGGTAAAGTCCGAGTCTCTAAGCGCTTGTCAAGCAATCAAAAACCCCAGGGCTCTCGAAGAACCCTGGGGTTTTGTCTCGGCATTCAAATGAATGAACCAATTTGCCTATGGGGCAAGCGCATTGCCTCTCAGCAAGCTGCCGACCGTCTTAGCCGTGATCTTGAGCTGGGTGATCGGGTTGGCTGGGACGACCGTCTTATAGAGGTAGCTGTCGAAGGTGAGCTTCTGGACATCCATGTCGGCGCACATTTCGACAAACGCCTCGCGGGTTGCGTCAGAGCGATAGAAGACGCGCTGCAGCAGATCCAATACCAGGTAAGTAATCCCGTATTGCTTATCCCACTTGGTGATGTAGGTTTTGAGTTCTTTCTCAGTGAGGGCACGCTGACCGTTGTCAGATAACTCCACAATGGTTTCGGCGCACATGCGGCCAGACTTAGCCGCAAAGTAGATGCCCTCGCCGGAGGATTTGGTCACGGTACCCGCAGCGTCACCCACCAGGGCGACTCGACCCACGACGCGACGCGGTCTGGGGTGCTCAGGGATAGGGTGCGCTTCGACCTTGATGATCTCGCCGCCCTCGAGCCGCTTAGCGGCTCGAGCCCGGATCCCAGCCTGGAGCTGCTTGATTTTGGCCTGGTTAACCCGCATGGTGCCGGTACCCACGGCGACGTGGTCATACTTGGGGAAAACCCACGCGTAAAAGTCGGGGGAGACATCGTCACCGACGTACATCTCAGCCAACTCATCGTAGTAGGCCATCTTGTCTTCGGGTAGGCGGATGCGCTCTTGGAATGCGATCGCATAGTTATAATCGCCCGCATCAATGGCCCGAGCCACCCGAGAGTTAGCCCCATCGGCCCCGATTACCATGTCTACTTTGAGGGTCTTAGCATCGCCCTGGAGCGTGCCATTGGAATGGTCAGCATAGCGAAGGGTATAAGACCCGGTATCGCTGGACGGAATCTCTAACTTGTGGACGGTGCCGTTTATCAGCTTTGCGCCCAAACTGGCGGCGCGATCGCGCAAAAAGCCATCTAAGACTTCACGGCGACACATGCCGATATACTCATCGTCCTTAAGGGTGCTGCCAATATTCACCTCGATATTCGAAGGTGAGATCATTTTCATCTTTCGCACGCGGCGATCGATGATTTCGGGGGGCAGATCAAACTCATCAACCATGCATAGGGGAATCGCACCCCCACAAGGCTTGGCGTTATCGAGCTTACGTTCAAACAGAAAGGTTTCTATACCAGCTTTCGCTAAAGTCTCGGCGGCAGAAGACCCCGCCGGACCCGATCCAACAACCGCGACCCGTAGTGCCAAAGGGTTTTTCTCCAATATATAAAAGCTACAGCTCGAATCGTATCACGCAGATTTGGGCCGTTGAGCCAGGACTCGCGTGATTGAAACAGTCGTTTACATAAGCAGAGGGGATCTGCTGGGTGTGGATAGGGAGGTGTCTATGGAGAGGTGGAGG
>JBCDDJ010000484.1:0-5103 GCA_039180385.1 Cyanobacteria bacterium P01_G01_bin.38
AAATAGCGCACGGTGTCGTAGGGTTTTAACAGCCCTTTAACCGCATCGGTAAAGGGCTCTCCCCCTGGCAGGGCCGTATATTTGATAGTAATTGTCACATCCAACAGCTCCGCCAGATTCACAGCCCCCCGTTTGCCATTTAGCTCTAGCCGCCAGCGGGAGACGGCCCCGGTGCCTTCAAAGGGTAGATAGCGATCATCTTCATACCGTCGTTCAAACAGGCCGTGGCCCTTTTCATAGTCATCCACCAGGGAGAGCACAATTTGCTGGTTAGCTCGCCAATCGCTGCGAATGGTGAGGGGCGGCGTATCTTTGGGGTCGAGCAGATATTTCACCGCTTTGGGGTCTGCCTCTAACACTGTTTTGTGGTTGAGCTGGGTCAGGGTGGCATTGACGGTCTCCCCCTCAGCGGCATCAAAGCTGACCTCAAGGGTTTTAATTTGGCGACAATAGTGGCCAGGGAAGTCGTAATCAAACAGGGCTTCTGACAATTCAAATTCGCAAAAGCCTTTGGCTTTGAGGTACAAAAAGGCCAAAGGAGCCAGCTCGAGCAGGGAAATGGATTTGGAAATCTCAAAGCGACGGCGATCGCCCTGGATAAAGGCTTGTTCCATCCGCTCGAGGTCTAACCCGAGGCTGTCGCCTGCCAGGAGTCCCTTGCGCTGACTATTCCAGTACATGCCACTGATGTAGTTGACCTCGCTTTCTTTGAGACCCCGCTCAAACTGGAAGGCTTTTTCGGCGGCTTTGGCCATGTCATAGGCTATTTTGTAGGTTTGATAATACAACTCAGATAGCTGACCGCTCATCCACTGATAGAGCTGCTGATTGCTAAATTTACGGGTCATAAATGTCGAGATCGACTGGTGATGGGCGATCTCTTTTTCATGAATGGCGAGTTCATATTCAGCTATCTTGAGCTGTAGCTCAGCGCCTTCAATTTGAGCCTTTATTTGAGTTTTATCGTGGATGGCTGTATCGACCTGATGTTTTACATCGTCCATCATCCGCTGATATTGCCCGACAATACCAGCAATTTCGCCCCCTACGCTGAGCCCCTCACCGATCGATTCGCTGACTTCAGCCACTGAGCTAGCGGCTGCATAGGCTTGTTCGCCACCAATCTTGATGCCGGCAATAAAGGGGCCGATGAGAGAATCTGGGGCTGCGCCCCCAAAGCTAGCCACTGTCCTGGAGATGGCAGATACGGCATGGGCCACAATCGCTGCACTCATCAGGGTAAGCTGGGCAATTTCTGCTGGGATTAACCCCGTCTCGTAGGTGTCTTGATTGTATTTTTCGTTGGCTTCTACCATCGCCAAACTGGCTTCTAGTGAGCGGATGCTAGTTTTAGCTTCGGCAATCTGAGCTTTTTTAATGTTTGTGAGTAGGGATAAGATGACGGCTTCTTGCTTATGCTGCATCAGGCTCAGTTGCTCAGCATCTTGTTTCTCGATGGCGGCCAGCAGATCGCCCCCAAACTGGCTCAACCGGTGCACCAGTTCTTTGGCTTTATAGAACATAAAGTTGAACCGGTAGTGGGGAACCGTGACGTTGGTGCTGGCCATGATCTGGCTGAGGTTGCCCCCCGCTGCAATCGATCGGGCAACGGTCAGTGGGTCGATGGAGGGTTGGAACAGGGGCAAGGCTTGCTTGACGCCGTCTATATTCAGGTTATGGCGAATTTTATAGAGTTTGTCTTCGACCCGGTTCCAGTAGTCTAAAAATTGACTGTTGTCGGGGATAAAGAAATAGGGGCTCTCGACGGTTTGATGGACGGTGCCAGTTGCGATCGCAAGCTCAGTCACCTCAGTTGCCTCAGTTATCTCAGCCGCCCCGTTAGGCTCAACCACAGATCCCGTATCCAATAGAAAATCAGTCTCACGGGGGTCAGGGTTCAACAGATTTTCATAACTTCTGACCTCTGGCAGGATCTCATTCCCCAAGGCAAGGGGCTTATTGCCCAACAAATCATAAGCCAAGATGTACAACATTCTGGCTTCATTAATGCTCTCTATGGTGTGCTGACCAAACAGCATGTCCCCCCAATCGAGCAGGTTATCGATATAGGCCATCATGATGGCCTTTTGATAGGCCGTTTCACGAATGCGGGCAATGGCATGGAAGTCAAACGGATCGTTTAGATAGGCATAGATCTCGGCATCTAAATCGGCAATATCTAGCCTGCGGTGCAAATGATCTTCTAAATGAGTCTCTAGCGAGGCATCGACTCTGGCAAAGGGTAAAAATCGCCAGTGGGCATCTTGTATGCTTTCTGCTTGTAGGTTTTCGGCAATATCAGCATCCGCTAGAAAGGTTGGGTCAAAGATATATTCGTACCAGCGTTTAGCCTCTTCAAACTTTTGAGCATGGTTTAACGCCTGGGCAATCAGGCTAGGCGCATGGAAAAATATTTCCCAGTAGTAGTTTGCATTGGCACTCTTATAGTCGAGAGTGGTCGAGTTTGGCACGCTGTTGATGCGTGAATGACTATAGCGAATAACCTGATCAGAATTGGCCCGTTGCCCACTACCTGATTGCCCATTACTGTCAATTGGGCTATCGGGATTGTCAGGTGGGGAATCGAGCTGAAAAGAGGGCTGTTCGTCTTCTAGCTGCGAGGCCAGGGTGAGTAAGCTATCGATGCCGCCAGAAAACAGATTGCGACTGAGTTTCGGGATTGTGGTCGTGGTTAATCGAATGATGTCATAGGTCAACAGCGGGTTGATTTCACCGATCTCATCAGCTTCATCGACAGTATTACCGACCCTTGGCCTACAGAGAAACGTGCCTTGTTTGGCCTCAAAAATATGCCAGTCGGGTTCCCCAAAGGTGAAGTTCGTCTGATTGTCTGTGATGCCAAACTCTATCGGGAATGAGTCAAAGTTACCAAAATACCGTTCTCTCAGGTTATAGGCCCGAGATTGCACGGTTGTTAATGAGGGGTTGAGGTTCTCCCTGGCCCGCTGGGCGGTATTGTTTAACGTTGTCAGCGTTTCTTGAAAAGGGGTCAGCGCCTGTTTAGCATTTCTGAGCTGTAGCCGTAGCTCCCGTGCAGTTTGTTGCCCAGGGACGGCCTGCGCAGTAGAAACCCAGTGGGATGCAGACGTCTCTGCAGTCGCCAGAGACGTTTCAAATGCGTTTAATGCCCTGGTGGCAGGCCCTTGGGGAGCCGTCGAGGTAGGCAAAAGCCTTTCAGCATAGTCCAGCACAGCGGCGATTTCTCGATGTCGTCGATTCAACATTGCCTGGTCATGACGATAGTTCTTCAGATAAGTTTGACTCTGGGTAATATCATCAGGGGTAATGGTCGCCTGTAAGGCTGCCAGTCGAGCGGGGAGAGCATCCTGAACGCGTTCAACGGTTACCTCCAGTTGACGACTCGCGTTGGTCAGCTGGCTAAAAGCAGTCTGCCAACCGTCATCCCGGTCGCTGTTCACAAACGTGATGAAAGCTGTCTTGAGAGCCTGGGCGACTGTGCCGCGACCATTATCAACGACCGCGATGATCCCCCCATCTCCGTCCATGAGTCTATTAAAGGTCTCTTGAAAGTCTGAACTAACTGCTATTCTGCCCTCAGATTGTGCCTCTTGATCAGTAATAATCTGTCTGATATCGTCCAGAACTCTTTCAATGTTTGGCAGGGCCTGCTCCAGGGCTTCTAAGCGTTTCACCTCAGCAAGTGCCCGATTAATTTTGGCGGTCAGGGTTACAAAGAACTGGCTGATAACAGCGGGAGAATTTGCCGGACTGGGTAATCGAAAAGTCCCCGGCAATATTCTTAGAAGCTTATATTTCAGTGGATCGGTGCGGATCTCACCTGCTTCGAAGGTAAAGTCGTCAAATACTTTGCCAGTCAGCAAAGCAGTGTCTTTTTTAGGGCTATTGTAGGTCAGGCTGACAAATGTCTGGGCTGTTTCAGCGACAGCGTCGGCAGGTGTGTCAGCCGTGGCCACCACATGGAGTTTGTTGAAAAACTTATCCAGGTTGAAACTCAGGTTGCCTTTGATCGGCTTCGGAAACCCATCTAGCTTTTCTAGCTTAGAAAAAGCGTCATCATCATTGTGGCGATAGCACTCATACTGGCCCTTACGGAGCACATAAACGATGCCAGTTTCATCTTCAAACACCGCATCAACGGGCTCCAGACGAAGAAAGTTATGAGTCAGAATCTTGATAAATTCTTTGATCAGGCTGTTGGGGCGCTTGTGGATGACCCCATTGGTCACCGTCTCTAGATCAGTAATGTTTTCTTCTTGATATCCTTCCGATTTTGAGTCGTATTTAAAGAATCGAGGGAGACCCTGGTGGTCAATTAGACAGATTTTATCCTCGACAGTAAAAGTAGCGGCAATGCCCTGTTGATACGGTTTATCTTGCTCATTCGGGACAACATAATAACTCCATCCCAGGGTTCCAAACAACGGATGTTCTTCAAGTTTGAGGTCAGAGGTAAACATGGTTGCAATCGATTCGCCCTTCCAGTCCGCAGTATCATCCTTGATCGCACACTGGTCATCTCTAAAGAAGATTACCCGATCCGCTGTCTGCACCGCTGCATCAATGCCATGTTGAAACTCAGTGGGTAGTCCAGGATAGACTTCTGAGATTTTGCGAATGTCTCCCTGAGGGTTTTGGGGGGTTGAGGTTAAACAATACTCTCCCGAAAAAACTCTCAGTGTCTGAGTGGCCTTGTCTATGTAGGCAGCATCCACTCTATACTCCAGCTCAATCCCCTGTTTCAGGGTTTGAGGATTAATCCATTGCTGGTTGAAGTTATGAAAAGAATACTTAATGGCTGCCCGGTGTTTGAGGACGGTATCGGTCTCTTCTACTTTTGAGGTAGACCCCGCTTGCGCGGGTCTGGAGCGCACAAAGGGCACTGATTCCTCATAGGCTTCAATTTCTGTCCAAAATACCAGAATCCGGCCAAAGGCATAGACCGGGAAAACTCGGGTAGAGTTGATACTGATGTTGACTGGTTGCCAGTTGTGCCAAACAGCTCGACCGCTGTTTAGAAACTGGGCGGTGCGGTAATAATATTGGGTGGGCTCAGTGCGGGTGTGCCCAAATAGCACCAACATTTTGTCGATTAAATTATCG
>JBCDDJ010000485.1:0-5095 GCA_039180385.1 Cyanobacteria bacterium P01_G01_bin.38
AAGTCTGCTAAGGCTGCTGACGCCACTAGTTTTTCCTGACCAGTCGCATCTTCAAAAACCAACCCATCCTGCCCAGCTCCGTGGCCACTAAAATGAACAATTTGTGGCTTAAAATCCAGCATTGCCTGCTGGATGTCCCTTGCACGGGTTGCCCCTGTTGAGTTAATAGGAGTTCTGCCATAGCCAGCCAAACGCAATCGCTCTTTGATGTCGCGCTCTTCCTCTTGCAGGCGCAAGCCTTTTGTCCCCTTAGGATTTGCAGCGAGCAACAAGATTGATTTTGGAGGCGGGTTCGTATTCATCGGAACTACGATGGCAACCTGTGTGGACTAAAGATATAGGCAAAGAAAAATAAAGAAACGTATACTCAAGTTAAAAATCACCTGTCCGGGCGACTAAATTTGAGTGTGATCGCACCTTTCCCCCCGGCTTTCCCCCCTGTTCCCATCAACTTGACTTCACCCTCCCCACTAATTTCTACGGAAAGTTCAATTTCACTCAGTTGAATGCCGGAGGTGCTGACGGTTTGTTGTTCTGCTTGATGAAACAGACGACCCACTGAATATAAAAAACGGGACATTTTGCGTTCGAGTTCACCGACCGATACTTTTACGCCTCGTTCGCGGGTAACTTCCCGATAACTTCTTTGGGGCTCAGACGCTTGAGCGTTATCGTCCGTTACAATCCAAATTGTTTCATCCGATATATCTTCCGGCATAACTGTCTCATATCCTTTGACTCAAGCATGGAATTTTGAACGTGAATCGAGAAGTACCCCCATGGGTACTTTATTTCTTCGCTCCTTTCACCATACCCCTACTTAAGTGAGCTACCCGCAAGAAATTAAACAAGTTTATCAATCAGGTATTGACGATTTGTTTCAGATTACGGAGGGTCGCAATGTCTCACCTTCTAATGCCGATAGCCCAGATTGGTTAGCCAGCGCTCAGAAACAACAGCTCAATCTCCTGTCAAGTGAGTCTCATGCAGAGTGGCTCAACAAGTACAAACCTGAGTCATGCCAACTCATCCATTGCTGACGTTTTTCTTCTATGTCTCTTGGTCCATCAGCCCTTTGCTGCTTCTCTACTCTGCTTGTCCCATCAACACAAACCCCGCCCAATTTTTTGGATTAGGATCTCGCGCCTTTAGGGCTAACATCGCCTGCCTGAGCGCTTGGGCCTTATTCGGATTTCCCTCTAGCTGTTGGTAAAATTCGGTCATCAGATCAGCAGTGGGCATATCAGGTACCTGCCACAGGGATACCAATACGCTAGGCACTCCTGCCATCATAAAGGTCCGAGATAGGCCCAAGACGCCATCCCCGGTAATCCGTCCGCGGCCCGTGTTGCAGGCACTGAGAACAACCAGGTCAGCGCTAAGATCAAGGGTGGCGATGTCTGGGGCGCTGAGCCAGCCGTCGTTGTGCTCATCGGGGGCCAGGGCCAGTAACCCAAGCTGCTTTACCCGGATCACCCGCTCTCGGGCTAACGCTACCCGGGCATCGACTCCGCCAACGGTGACATTGTCGCCAACGATGACGGCACCGGGGGTGATGTTTACCCCCGTCTCAGCACGGGAGGGTATCTCTGCGGTAGTAGGCAGGCCAAACTCGTTGAGGGTCGCGTCAAAGTCGAGCAGGCCGTGGGTGGCCAGGTGGATGATCGATTTGTTGGCCATTTGCTCGAGAATGGCTGTCTCGGTGGCCTCGGGGCCAACCCAGGGGTCTGTGTTGAGCAGATTTGCGATCGCAACCGCCTCTCGCTCAGCCCCGGGTAACGCTGGCAAGACGCCAAAATCTGGTAGCACAGGCATCTCCGCCGGATTGCCCACCACCAGGGCGGCCCCCTCAAGGGTGCGATCGCGATCGGTGAGGGCCAGGGTTTGGAGGGAGGGTGCGATTGCAAATGTATGATCGTCAATCAAATAACGCCCTGACGAGTCCTGCAGGGCCGCAAAAGGCACTAAAAAAAGCGACCCCTGGGGCACAAATACCACCTGGGCATCGGGGTCCGTCGGCAGGCTAGCCTGAATCGGCTCAATCAAAACCCCATACAGCGACTTGAGGGGACGGGGATCTATGTCGGGCACCTGGGACGGGCGGCGGACATTAAAACTACTCCAGGTGGTGTCCCCAAAGCCTCGGTCATCGATACCCAGAGCAGTGCGGCTTGAGTAAACTAAAGACTCCAGGGGCGTCAGGTTTTCTAGCCGTTTTGTAAACCGCTGCCACACCGGACTGAGCGGTATGGCCTTAAACGTGATCTCACCACCAGGTTGGATCACCCAAATCAGCAGGTCCGTTTCAGTCTGTAGCTCATTGCCCAAAACCCGCCGCCCGTCGCTCAGCACCGAATAGGTCACCAGGGTGGTCTGCTGCTGACGGGCAATCTGCTGCATTTGGGCCAGGTCTATCGGGGGGGCTTCCTGGTCAGTCCGCTGCGCAAGCTGTTCGACAAAGGCCTGGGCTCGACTTTGTTCTGCCAGCGCCAGGGCAGCTTGCCAGTTGCCCTGGGCCACCAGCACCCGCTGTAACAGGCTATAGGTATAGGCTTGCTGCTCAAATAGGGTGATTTGGTCCAGCTCAGAGGTCTGTGCTCGGATCGCATCCCAACCAGCAATCGCCTCTTGTAATACGGTGGCGGCAGCCTCAAGCTGGCCTGTGTGAAAGTAAGCCAACCCCAGGTTGCTCAAGTCAACTGCGACGCTGTCTGCGACGCTGCGGCGGGTGGCAAGGGTGCTTTCTAAGCGTAGAATGGCCGCATCGTAGCGCCCCAGCAACAACAGTGCCCTAGCAATCTGTCGTTCGATGTAGTTTCGCTGAGAGATAGACTGATCCGACTCTAAAAGACCTTCATACAAAGGCAGGGCAAATTCATACTGCTGAGCAGCAAATAAACGGTTCGCCTCGATTAGCTGCGTATCGAGGGCTGACTGGGATGAGACAACGGGATTCGCTATCTCCAGGGGGCGGCTATGGGCCAGAGAAGGGGGTATCCGGGAGAATTGCGCCAGAGGAGCCTGGGGATAAACCGATGGCTGTGTAACCAGCCAAACTGTTGCAATTGACAGCGCTAGGAGGATGACTTTACGGGGTCTCATACCCATACTAGTTTTATGCCCATGCCGGGTTTCTCAGAGATTGACGCGTTGTCTTTGATTAAGAAATACACTACAGAATGCAGTCTACATAAGCTGTACGACCTAAAACCAGCCTTTTCCCGACAAAACTCTCGCCATTTACAAAAACAGCAGTTATAATTGCGGAAACAAACCCCTAAGAACTGTGCGATAGGGGTTTTATCAGCATCACTCCATCGGCCCCCTAAGGTTGGGTGGTTATTTAACGTGCGCCACCGCTCAGACACTTGTTTTTGCTATTTTATCTGCAATATGTGAGCGGGCTTTTGAAGGCCGCTGTTGCCCCACCTTTCAATAGTTCGGTTATCTACATCGGTAAACCCCACCCATCACCTTGAAGACTTAGTGGATTATAAATGAGCGGCCCAGTCAGTTCTGATTAAAGCAGACTGCACTCTCAGGGAGAATTTATTTTCTCCTCAGGACCAACCTAGCTCTAATAGCCAGAATTGATAATATCAATCGTTAACCCTTAATTACCCAAGGAGGTAAGCTCTCCCCTTTTATGGTATATTAAACTCATAATGAATTCGACTTAGGTATTTTCGACCTCATGATGAGTTTGGCTAGTCACTGTCAAAGCTAGCAGTCCACGACTGACTGATTCCCTAAGCTAAGCGCTATTTTGAGGATTCCAAGCGATACTCATTCTCTGTATTGACGATCGGCCCAGCAAAGAAACGGTCCTGTCTATGCCTCGTCAACTGTTTGGCTTTTGTACCCTTTCGGTGCTACATCAATTTCCCAGCGGAGGTCCGTTCACACCATGACTAAAACCCAGACTCACTCGACTCAAAAACGTTCACGTCAGCAAAAGCCCCTTTATACGACGGATACCGTTCGTACCTATCTGCATGAGATTGGGCGAGTGCCCTTACTCACCCATGAGGAAGAGATTATTTTAGGGAAGCAGGTACAGCTGCTGATGGGGCTGTTAGAGATTCAGAAAACCCTGACTGAAACTCTAGGCCACGAACCTAGCAAAGCAGAATGGTCTGCCGAGGCTAAGCTGTCTGAGGACGAATTAAATCAGCAACTTAAGCAAGGCAAGCGCGCTAAGCGCAAGATGATTGAGGCTAACCTGCGCCTGGTGGTTGCAGTGGCCAAAAAATATCAAAAGCGCAACTTAGAGTTTTTGGACCTGATTCAAGAAGGCACTCTGGGTTTAGAGCGGGGCGTCGAGAAATTTGACCCGATGAAGGGCTACAAGTTCTCAACCTATGCCTACTGGTGGATTCGTCAGGCCATTACTCGAGCTATTGCCCAGCAGTCGCGCACGATTCGCCTGCCGATTCATATCACTGAGAAGCTCAATAAGATCAAGCGGGTCCAGCGCGAGCTGTCACAAAAGCTGGGGCGTAACCCGACTGCCGTTGAGATTGGCGAATCTTTGGAGCTTGAGCCAGCCCAGGTGCGTGAGTACCTGACCCTGTCACGGCAGCCTATTTCCTTAGATGTGCGCATCGGTGATAACCAGGATACCGAGCTGCAAGAGCTGCTCGAAGATGACACTGCTTCGCCCGAAGATTACACCGTGCAACAGGCGCTACGGCAAGATATCCGCAAGATGCTGGCAGAGCTAACCCCTCAACAGCAAGAGGTAATCACCCTGCGGTTTGGCCTCAACGATGGCACCCAGCTATCGCTGGCAAAGGTCGGCCAGCGGATGAGCATCAGCCGCGAACGGGTTCGGCAGCTTGAGCAGCAAGCGCTTAAGCACCTGCGTCGTCGTAAGGCGAATTTCCAGGGATACCTGGCGGCTAGTTAGGGGTTGGTGGGCCGATAGTAAATCAACGTTTTTGAAACCGAGTTTGGTTAAAGGGTCTGGGGCAACTCAGGCCCTTTTATTTTCAGAAAACATGCTAAATTAGAACTCCAAGGGCGATTAGCACAGGGGTAGCGCGCTTCCTTCACACGGAAGAGGTCACTGGTTCGAACCCAGTATCGCCCATCA
>JBCDDJ010000486.1:0-5081 GCA_039180385.1 Cyanobacteria bacterium P01_G01_bin.38
GTAGAAACGTTTGCGTGGACCCATGACTTTGCCGCTGCCCGCAACGCGTCTTTGACAAAGGCAACGGGAGAATGGATTTTGGTGTTAGATGCGGATGAGACCCTGACCGCAGCCGGGCGCGACTGCCTGCAAAAGGTGATGGTCAGTGAATCGGTTGGCCCCTCAGATCAGTCTATTCCGATACAAAATAGTTTGCTGATCACCTGGCTGCGACGAGAAGTGGGCGCACAGCAGTCGCCCTATACCCAGGTGGCTCGATTATTTCGTAATCATCCGGCACTGAAATTTAGCCAGCCTTACCACGAGACCATTGATGAAAGCGTTGAGGTATTGATGGCGGCGGAGCCCCACTGGCAGATTGCCCAGCTAGGGACGGTCGCTATGGACCATACGGGCTATACCCTGGATGAGATTACCGCCCATGCCAAGGTTGAGCGGGCACGGGGGACAATGGAACGCTATCTGGCCGAGCACCCTAATGATGCTTACTTTTGCAACAAACTGGGGGCACTCTACGGGCAGCTGGGGGACTGGGCCAAGTGTTTGTCGCTGTTAGAGCATGGCCTTGCTGTAGCCGAGCCTGACCCTGTCACCGCCTATGAGCTGCGATACCATGCGGGCCTTGCCTGTCGCGCATTGAATCGATTAACTCGGGCGGTTGACTATTATCGACAAGCCTTAGCCAGCCCGATTTTGCCCCGCATTAAACTAGGGGCCTATATTAATTTAGGGAGTTTGCTTAAGCACCAAGGCCGACTGAATGAGGCCGTTGATATGTTTGAAGCTGCGATCGCAATTGACGATACCCAGGCGATTACTTATTACAACCTGGGGGTGGCTCAACGAGCACGGGGCTACCTCGACGAGGCGCTTACAGCCTATCAAGCAGCTATTGCGCTAGCACCCGATTCCCCAGAGATTTATCAAAACCTGGGGGTTGTTTACTTCAAACTGGGTCAGCTTCCTGAAAGTTTGCAGGCCTTTAATACGGCAACCCAGCTCTACACTCAGTCAGGGCAAACCGATAAAGCGTTCAAAATCCAACAGAGCATACGGCAACTGGGTATCAAATCATAGCGACTAATACCGAGTTGAAGATACCCATTTAACGAACACCGAACGAGCGCTATCTATCTCTTAACGGTAGCGAGAATCGTCCCAATCAAAACTGCGGACGCTGCTCTCAGAGCTGCTAGTCGCGATTGGATGACGCTTTGGACGCCAGGTAGAATCACCATAGGTGCCGGGGCGTCGGTGATTATGATGATGAGTTTCCTGCGTTTTGGTTTCTGGCACATCCTCCCTCAACCGACGAAACACATCCTGCCAGGTTAAGTGGGGTTGATGCAGCGCTTTTCTGATTTTAGCTAGAACCACATCAGACTCTTTACCCGCGACTACCGGCAGGGGTTGGGAGGTGCGGATGGGGTCAATGAGTACCGCTGCAATAGCCTGCCTAACAGCGTCGGCCACCTGTCGATGCAGGGTGCGGGAGCCCTTTTCATATTGAAATTTCCAACCCTTTTCACTAGACGCATATAGGGCCGGCAAGCGATTGAGAGCAAAGGTTTCAACTTCGTCTCGCTTGATGTACTTGAGCACGCGAGGCGGTTGCTGGGACAGTTGTCGGTCAACCTCTTCGGTCACCATGACTTCCATCACATTGATATATGTTTTAGCGGGTAGCGTTTTGACAACACCCATGGCTAATGACCCTACACGAAACAATCTAATCTAAACCCTTTGCCAGACCCAGCTCCCTAAACTAGCCCTCAAGTCAATACTCAAGCTTTAAACTGGATGCGGCTGATAACGCTGGTAATTACATCTGGCAGTAACGATTTTCTGACGTTCACTAAAACTCTGCAACAAATACACCCGCACTATTAAGCTTAAGTTCTTTAAGCTTAGCGAGTTTGGGGAGAAGTTTACGAGTTGCTCAAGGCATATTTACAAGCGAGGTTCTGCATGGAAACAGCTAAGGGTACTTTACTGATTATCTGACAATAACCATCAGTATAACTATGGTCAAGTCAGTATAACCTCGGACATTTGGATAAAGAGTTTATTTCTCTTAAAAGTTATCACTATTTATACAGAATTCATTTGACGCTCGAATGTTTCCAAGATCCCTCAAAAGGTCTGCTAGCAAAGGAAGTTCCTGGCTGTTGTGATTTTTTTGAGGGGGGCTTTGTGGCGGCAAAATGTTCGCGACTACATCCATTTGTGTCCCGTCATAAATGCCAAGAAAAGTTGTTAGATTAGTTGAGCCAACCTTTCTTAAACCCCATCCAGTTAGACCCTCGGATTTTTCTCTATGGGCAAACTACAGAATTAGGTAAACTGCGGGTCTGGATTTGGACAGGGTTGACAGTTGCGTTGATTGAGCGGCCTAGCCGCTGGGCACTCAGGCGACGGCGCTTGATTTAAAGGCTAATCGCTCGTTTTCGATGTCAACTATCAGCGTATCGCCTTCACTAAAGTCGCCCCGCAAAATCGACTTGGCGATTTGAGTTTCGAGTTCTCGCTGGATGGCACGTTTGAGGGGGCGAGCTCCATAGACTGGATCGTAGCCAACTTCGGCCAGAAAATCGATCGCGGCGGTGGAGAGTTGCAAAGACATCTTGCGTTCTTCGAGTCGCTGCTCAAGTCGTTTGAGTTGGAGAGTGACAATTTGTCGAAGCTGTTCGCGCTGTAAGCCGTGGAAGATAATCATTTCGTCCACGCGGTTGAGGAACTCTGGGCGAAAATTGGTCCGCATGGCATCTAGTACCCGCGATCGCATTTCCTCATAGCGGCTGTCATCCCCGGCCACGTCGAGAATATATTGGGAGCCTACGTTGCTGGTCATGATAATAATGGTGTTCTTAAAATCCACCGTATGTCCCTGGGCGTCAGTGACCCGGCCATCGTCCAGGATCTGCAACATGACGTTAAAGACATCTGGATGGGCCTTTTCGATTTCGTCGAACAGGATCACCGCATAGGGTCGCCGCCGAATTGCCTCGGTGAGCTGCCCTCCTTCGTCGTAGCCGACGTAGCCCGGAGGGGCCCCAATCAGGCGGGATACGGCATGTTTTTCCATGTACTCCGACATGTCGATGCGCACAATGGCTTCTTCGGTATCAAACAGATAAGCGGCCAGGGCCTTTGCGAGCTCGGTTTTGCCGACGCCGGTCGGCCCCAGAAAAATAAAGCTGGCGGTGGGGCGGTTGGGGTCAGCCAGCCCAGCCCGTGATCGCTGGATAGAATCAGCCACCGCTGTGACGGCTTCATCCTGACCGATCACCCGCTGGTGCAACTCATCTTCTAAGGTGAGCAGCTTTTGCATTTCTGACTGCACCAGTTTGCTGACCGGAATGCCGGTCCATTTGGAAATAATTTCAGCGATGTCGGATTCGGTGACTTCTTCGCGTAGCAGGCTTTTGCCACTTGTTTGAGTTTCGGCCAGGTGGGCCTCTGCGGTTTCGATCTGCCGCTGCAAATCGGTGAGTTTGCCATATTTCAACTCGGCGGCACGGTTAAGGTCATAGTCACGCTCTGCCTGCTGGATTTCGATGTTGACGCGGTCGCTTTCTTCTTTAAGGGCCTGGATCTTATCAATCACGCCCTTTTCTGATTCCCACTGGGCCTTGAGGGCACGCTGCTCTTCTTTGTGGTTGGCCAGCTCTTTTTCAAGCCGATCGAGCCGATCTTGGGAGGCCGAGTCGCTCTCCTTTTGGAGCGATAACCGCTCCATTTCTAACTGGAGGATTTTACGGTCTACCTCGTCTAACTCCTCTGGTTTGGAGGTAATTTCCATCTTAAGTTTGGCGGCAGATTCGTCTACCAGGTCGATGGCTTTGTCGGGTAAGAACCGATCGCTGATGTACCGGGTTGAGAGGGTGGCTGCGGCCACCAGAGCACTGTCCGAGATTTTGACGGCGTGGTGGACCTCGTAGCGCTCCTTGAGGCCGCGCAAAATGGAGATCGTGTCTTCAACGCTGGGCTGATCGACATACACCTGCTGAAAGCGGCGCTCGAGGGCAGCGTCTTTTTCGATGTATTTGCGGTATTCATCCAGGGTGGTGGCTCCGATACAGCGAAGCTCGCCACGGGCCAGCATAGGCTTGAGCAGGTTGCCCGCATCCATGGCACCCTGGGTAGCCCCAGCCCCCACCACGGTGTGGATCTCGTCAATAAACAGGATGATTTGTCCCTGGGAGTCAGTGACCTCCTTAAGCACGGCTTTGAGCCGATCTTCAAATTCACCGCGATACTTGGCCCCGGCGATCAAGGAGCCCATATCCAGGGAAATCAGCTGGCGATTGCGCAGCGACTCTGGGACGTCGCCATTGACGATGCGCTGGGCCAGGCCTTCTGCGATCGCAGTTTTACCCACCCCCGGCTCCCCAATCAAAACAGGGTTATTTTTAGTCCGCCTTGACAAGATCTGAATCGTTCGACGAATCTCGTCGTCGCGTCCAATCACCGGGTCAAGGCGACCTTCCTTTGCAAACGCGGTCAGGTCGCGTCCGTATTTTTCGAGTGATTCATATTTGCCTTCGGGGTTTTGATCGGTCACCTTTTGTTTGCCTCGGACTTGTTCAATGGCGGTTCTGAGCTTGGTTTCGTCTAAATTTATTTTTTTAAAGAGGGTCTGGCCAAAGCGATCATCATTGGCATAGCCCAGGACCAGATGTTCTATCGAGATATAGTCATCTTCAAAATCCTTTCGATAGTCCTCGGCACGATCCAGTAGGACATCAAGGGAGCGGCCTAAATAAACCGAGCCAGCACTGCCGCTGACCTTAGGCTGACTTTCTATAAACGCCTGGGTGCGATCGCGAACCTCTGAGAGACTGGCCCCGGCCTTTTGTAAAATACTCCCTGCCAGCCCTTCTTGGTCAAGCAGTGCCCTCATCAGGTGCTCGGTTTCGATTTGCTGATGTTGGGCCTGTTTGGCAATATCTGGAGTCTGGGCAATGGCTGCCCAAGACTTTTCCGTAAACTGATTGGGGTTAGTTGGTTGCATTTGCCCGGCTCCCCTAAAAAATAAGAATATGCGTGCTGTTTATCGCTGTTCCTATTGTAGAAAGCCA
>JBCDDJ010000487.1:0-5072 GCA_039180385.1 Cyanobacteria bacterium P01_G01_bin.38
GCGACCGTTGATTGTGGTTCCCCGAGAAACACCGTTTAGCCTGATCCATCTGCGCAACCTCACCCAACTGGCTGAAGCCGGAGCGAGGATTGTGCCTGCGATACCGGCTTGGTATCATCAGCCTCAAACGGTTGAGGATCTCGTCGATTTTGTGGTTGCTCGGGTCCTAGACCAGTTAGATATCGACTGTGTACCCCTACGTCGCTGGGAGGGAAAGTAAACCATGGCGCGCTCCATAGTGCTATTTGTCATCATTGGACTGCTGGCGGTGCTGGCGGTACAAAATACGGCCCCCCCGATCGCATTGGTGGTGTTAGGCAGTCGCACGGCGGCGCTGCCCCTATCGGTCTGGCTGCTGGGTGCGATCGCAGCTGGGGCCGTCACCACACTGCTGCTTTACGGCTTTGCCAATCTAGCCACCCCGGCCCGCCGCACCTATCAGCCCATCGGCCAGCGGATTCGCTCATCTGAGTCAGACCGCTCACGCACTAGCAGCCAGCGCACTGACAGTCAGTACGCGGGTAGTCAGCACCCTAAGGGCAATCGTTTGGGAACTGACCCGCCGCCGCCCCCCTCAACCATCGGTCGCAAAAACGCCTATGACACCGACTGGGAAAGCTTCAAAGCCCCGGAGCGTTGGGACAATTGGGGCGAAAAACCCGATCCCCAGCGCATTGCTGAGACCAAAGCCGAACAAGCCCACCGACCGCCTAAACGCAACTTTGGGTTTAAGCGGAAACCTGCTTATTCAGCAGATGCTTCGGTCGATGAGCTTGAATCCGGTTGGGACGACTACGAACCGCCACCGCAAACCGGGGGTAGCCCGGTTAACGACAGTTTGGATGACATCTCGGCTGGCTGGGATAAGTCCCCTGACGCCTCACCCACTCAAGACTACGAGCGCCCTGCCACTCGGGTTTATGATAGCGGTTCACTCTACGATGCCCCCGGTCGCGAAGCCGATGAGGTCATCTCCGAGGATATTTTTGATGACTCTGAAGATATTTTCGGGGAGGCAACCGATGATCTAGAACCCGCCCAGGTCGGCCCCGACGGTGTCTACGAAGCTGACTATCGGGTAATAATCCCCCCCTATAAGCCTTTGGACGAGGAGGAAGAGGACGATGCCTCCAGGGCCTAATCAGGCTTTCCATCGTCTTCCCTCGATGAGCCATGCCCCGGTTGCGGTATCGGTAACCGCCTCCGCTTGTGATCATTCCTCGCTATCGTGGTAGCAGACACCCGCGACCGCTCGTTATGACCTCGGCCTCTCGGCTTACCACTCAACACTACACCGCCAATGGCTGCACGCTAGAGATCACGGCAGCTGAGTCGCCCCTGTCTCGCTGGAGCGATCGGTCGCTGCTCAAGCACATCCGCTTCAAACTATGGTTGCACCCCCCAGACACTACCCTCCATGGATTGGAAAGACATGAATCTGCAGCCACCGAGTCTCATCTAATTGCCCAGGGCAACCAGCCCCAGCTTGAGACCCTTTCTCAGACCGTACAGACCTATGTGCAAACCCATCTGGGGCACGGGGAGCTTGACCCCAATCCGCTAACCGCTTCCCACTGGCCCCTAGGACAAAAACATCAGTTAGCTGGCAGCTTACCTTTGAGCTTGAGTACGCTGGAACTGTTTGACGTGGCTGAAGCCCTGCAGCAATACGAGCAAAGCAACATTAACCTTCCGGCCCTCAGCGACGCTGCGCCCCGCCGAATCTCATCAGCCCGCCGCCGTCCACGCTCGACCTGGCTGTGGGGCGGTTCGGTGGCAGCGGCAATGCTCTTGGCGGTGGGCGTCACGGCGACGCTGCGCAACACCGCTAATGTGGCAACAACGACCGCTGAGACCGCTGATGTGGGTAGCACGAGTGCTGAAAGCGATACTAACAGCAATGATGCCAACAGCAATATAGCGAATGGCGATGCAGCAGATACCCAAATCGCCAAAGCGACCCCACCGTCAACCGGCACAGGCCCGACCGCTGCTACAGAGTCAGACGAAGCCAGCGACCCCGGAGAAACACAGCTCACATCACCAACAAATCAGACCCTATCTACCCCATCACCGTCTCCCTCGTCATCGGCCCAGCGGTTGCCCCAAACAGCAACTCCAACCCCTAATAATCGCTCTACGGCAGCCGAGCCGCGCCCTGCGACTCCCCCTGCCAGCCAAGCCCCCAGCCGAAACACTGAACCAGCGCAAGCCACCGCTCCCTCAGATCCAAATCCATCCATAGGGCGTGCCCCATCGGCTCCAGCACCCGATCTGCGGACCAGAATTCCCACATCTCGCCCGCAACAGCCCACAGACGGGGTTGCCGATGCTGACCAAAGCACCGAATCTGATCAACTGCTGGCTGACTCAGCCCCATCCGCCGAAGCCTCCGAGTCCGAACAATCTACGTTTTCATCCGGAATCCCCGCGTCAACCGATCTCGCACCGACCTTGGCCGCTGTCGCCATCCATCTAGAAGGTCAGTTGATAGAGCGAGAACTACTGGGTCAGGCCCAGGCAGATACCCTATCTGAGTCATCCACTGAAGCGCCTGCTGACCCTTCAGTGGGCGCACGCCGCGAGGTGGAAACCCGTCTGTATGAAATGGTGCTTAACCCTAATGGGCTCGTGACCAGTCTGACACCGCTCAACACTGCTGCCGCCGCCCAACCCTTGGCAATTTCAGCAGAGCCAATCGTTGCCCCTTTTGAACGGGACAGTGCCGTCACGCTTCAGATTTCGGTTGATGCAGGCAATCAGGTGACTGTTGTGATAGCCCCAGAACGGTCCCAATGAAGAACTCTAACTATGCATCATCCCTGCTCAAAACCTGACTTTGAAACAGTCCTAATCTCTCGAGCGTTTCCTAGACTGCTTCGAGCGACGTCTGGAGCGCTCCTTCATCAACGCTTTCGACACCGGGAACCCCACCACCGGAATCACCTGATGCTGGCGGTCCTCTTCTAGCTGACGTAGCTCGGTGTAATCAACCCAGTCGATACAATCCACCGGACACGTATCAATCGCTTCTTGAATCAACGCCTCGGGGTCGCCCTCTTGGCGAATCGCCCGGGCGCGTCCATAGTCAGGCTCGATATAGAACGTGTTGCGAGCCACGTGGGCACAGTGCTTGCAGCCAATGCACCTGAGCTCATCCACATAAACCCCTTTTTGCCTCAAGATACCGCCTAACTCTGGCTCTAAACCAGAGCGATTAGCCGCATCTCGAAGGTGGCCACCCAGCTCTGGCTCTAAACCAGAGCGACCAGATGGTTGACCAGATTGAGCAGAGGTATTCATAGTAACTGTCCCCTGTTGACTGAGTTCGATTGAGACCCCTTAAGTGCCTGCCAAGCAAGCACTTAAGACACCAACATGATTACCTAGGCGCTCCAGCGCTGGAGCACCAGACGAATCGAACCATCTTCATTCGATTGTTGCTCAGATACCTGAAAGCCCTGACGAGAGGTTTCGGTGAGAACTGTGTGGTAAGCGTAGCGTTGGGTTATCCGGTTCAAGAAACCATCAACGGATAGGGGCTGCTGCCAGTATTGCAGGTCAGCAATCAGCTCATAATCACCGGTCTCACCATCGCGCTTAAAGCCCAGGTCGTAGCCGTTAGATTGCTCAATCACCACCTCGGCAATGTCTGTGGTGCCCTGGTATCCTCTGACGGTCTTGGGTCCAGTTTTCCAATCAACACCTACATCGGTCAGGGCAGCCTGTAAGGCCGGTAAGTTGCGGATTTTGGTTTTGATCTGGCTAAAATGGGACATTTTAATCCTGTTGATAAAATCGTCAATTGAAACTACACTCCGAAACGCCTGCTTCAGAGCTCTACTAAAAGCAATTACCAATCGCTGTAAGAAACCTGGGATTCAATCGAGGGTGAAACGCCCTGCTGAGCCGTTTGAGCATAGTACTCAGACGTTTTTTCATGAGCTAAGACCTGCCCTAACTGGGCCTCAATAGCAGCTGTGACCTCGGCACAAGACTTACCCACAATGCCTGTCACAAGCTCTTTAACCCGACCGTCAGGATAGATAACAAACTCGAGCGTTTCCATATAACTGGCAAAACCTCTGAAAACTGACCTAACTGCTTTAACAGACCTGCTCAACGCGCTCACCCTGCATGAGTTTCATCTTACTGAGAACTTTGAGACATCTTTCAATACTTTCATTCAAAAACTTAATAGAGAGCATTGAAAGGGTGAGTAAACACATCAACAAGCCTGTAGCTGTGATTTAGTTTCGCGCAACTTAATAGAGCAGTCAAGGCTAGGCCACGGTATAACTTGCTTGCGCCCATTAGTTAGTAATATTTTGAAACAAATGTTTCTCTACAGCAATAATACTGGCTGATCAGATGGATGACCAAACCTGCTTTAAGTTTGAACAAGATTTTGTGGAGGGGTTGCGCTGTGTTCCCATGGGCGTGAGGTTTAAGCTCGACACCTGTGGGGTCAAGCTGAAGCTCAGCCACTGGCATCAGTTTAGCTATGAAGAGCGTCAAACCCTGCTAGAGATGCCCTATGAGTCAGCCCAAGCCGCCATCGCCTACCGCGAACATCTGCAAACCCTGGTCATACACTACGTTGGCACCCCTGCTTCGACTTTACCCATAGATCCGGTACCGGCCTGGCAGGACTCGACCCAGGTGCCAGAGCAAGTAACCGCCCAGGTCACCCAACACCAACTCAGGCTCACCCCAGCCCAGTGGGGCACTCTGACCACCTTAAAACGATTTGCCTTGATTAAACTCAGTCAGCCCGGTCATGAGAACCGTAATTTTTTACCGGCCATGACAGAGTTTGGTCTAGCTTGAATGCTTCTGGTTAGGTAAGGATCGCGCTATCCCCCTTCCCCGCTATACTCTTTAAACATTCGAATTGTTTAACTTGCATTGCTTATGAGCATGCCCTCGCCTAAGTCGCCTGCTCCCCGTCGCAGAAAACGGTACCAAGATTCCTCTCTGATGCCCTGGCCTGCGATCGCAACCTCGGTGCTGTTTTACGCATTAGCGGGGCTCTTGCTCGGGGCTGTCTCACCGCCCTACTGGGTTTGGCC
>JBCDDJ010000488.1:0-5069 GCA_039180385.1 Cyanobacteria bacterium P01_G01_bin.38
ATAGACCTTAGCGGAGCCATTGACCGTCAAAGCCCCGCTAGCGCCATTAGTAAGGCCACTGGGTGTCCCATTTAAATCGGGGACCCCTGCATGTCCGTAGGGGCCGTTGGCTGATGCCTGGTAGGTAGAAGGCTGCACTGATGGAATCTCAGGAATATCAATCGGTCGTGGGACCACGGGTCGCGGGGTGACTGGCGACGCGGATGAACCTGACGATGTCCCTGCCTTCGAGAAAGTGCCATATGAAAAATTCCCAGACGAGACATACTCAGGGGAAGCCTCCCCAGTCGAAGTCTGTTCTGAGACAGTTGTCTCTGAGGAAACGCTGGAAGCTCGACTGTGATCCCCGATCAGAGAATTTGGGGGAACCACTGCATTGGGAGCCACTTGGGGATTGAGCAGCGTAGACGCAGGGCCGACGCAGGCAGCACGGCCAATGCTGCCATGCCCCACAATCAAAACACTTGTGCCTAGACTGGCCCCCGACTCAACTAAGACGGTTCCCCCTTTGGCCTGGATCACCACACCCGCCCCCAGGCATGCACCAGGCCCAATCTGAATAGCCGCACCGGGCAGGGCTTGCAAAACCACGCCTGAGGCAATTGCCGCGCTGGGATCAATGGTGACATCGCCCCCGCGATAGTAATGGGTCTGACTGGTGAGGTGCAAAGGCGGCGACTGCATTGAAAGGCCTGCGACTCGCTTAAGGACGTTGAATCGTGGTTTCTAACACCCGTCGTTTGGCGCGGGGGTCAATGCCCACTAGGCGGACGTAGTGCCCCTGATGCTCAGCCAGCTGTGACTCTAGGGCTGCGATCGCATCCGAAGGCCGGGTCGCCTGAATGGGATTGCCCGTCTGCCAGGCTCCACTGCGATAGCGTCGCTGATCGGCATATTCAGTGCTGATGCGGTAGCCCTGGTTAATCAACTGGGTAATCTGCTGCGCCACGTCGGAAGCCAGGTGAGCCCCATTTCCGTTGGCATGGTTAGCGGTGCGACTATCCACAACCCGATCCGGATAGGCGTTGTAAACCGGTGGATTCGCAACAATAGGGCCTTGCCCAGGTTTTTGGATTGTCACGGCGCTAGTGCGCTGCTTAGCCGCTGGATTAATACCAAAGATTCGCACGTAGGCATCGGCATTCTGCGCCAAGAACTGACTCAGCTCATTCAAAGCCGCACTCTCACTGGTGGCTCGAATCGCGGGAGCAGTCTGCCAGATACCGCTGCGATAGCGACGGCGATCGGCATATTCAATGCCCACTTTGTTACCCTGGGCCAAAATCGAACGCACTTGCTGGGCCACGCCCTCAGACTGACCGGCTGGCGCTGGGGCCGCCGCTGCATATCCCCCGTTTGACCGAGTTACCTCTGGTGCAGACCCATTCACGGCAACCGGCTTACCATCCCCCCGTTGGATCGTGGTGGTCGACACCCGCTGCTTGACTCGGGTATCAATCCCAAACATTCGCACATACTCGCCTGCGTGCTCGCTCAGGCAAGCCTCTAGAGCCGACAGCACGTCTGGCTCTCGGGAAGACCCAATGGGAGCACAGGTCTGCCAAACGCCACTCCGATAGCGACGGCTATCGGCATGCTCAGTACCAATTTTGTATCCCTGATTCAAGAGATTGCGCACCTGCTGCACCAAATCAGGATTTAACCCGGCTTGCCCCGCGTAGCCAATAGGGGCCGTCGCAGACCGAGCGCTACTATACCCGCCACCCGCAGTGGCCACCGCCATCGGGCTCACCGCCACTGCCTTACCATCCCCTCGCTGGATGGTAGTGGTCGCCACCCGCTGTTTGACCTTAGAATCAATCCCAAACATCCGCACATACTCACCTGCATGTTCGGCCACGCAAGCGTCCAACGCTGACAAAACCTCTGATTCGCGGGTCGATTGAATCGGCGTACAGGTTTGCCAAACGCCGCTGCGATAACGACGCCGATCAGCATGCTCAGCCCCAATTTTGTATCCCTGGCTGAGCAACTGACGAACTTGTTGAATGACTTCTGGCGTTAATCTTTGGCTTTGCATGGTATCCATTCCAACAGATTGAGTGGGTTTGTGTGTGGGTTTTAAATGAGCCCGAATCGGCATAATACAGGCGCTATCTTCTGCACAGATATAGCCCAAACGCAGGGCTTCGTTGACGCCTAAGACTTCTTTGGCAAAATGACGGTCGGCTGTTTGCACCTTAGGCAGCTGATCTGCCTGTTGCTGCGTCGTAATCACCGCCCCCGAAGGAATATAGCTACCTGGCGGCACCTCAACGTCTTGAATTAGGGCATGCATCATCACCACACACCCCTTGCCCAACCGTGCATTAAAGACGGTTGAGCGAAACCCAATAAAACAGCCCTCACCCACATAGGCCGGGCCATGGATCAGGGCTTTATGGGTAATGGACGACTTGGCACCTATCCAAACGGAGTAGGGTTGCTGATCATCCCCAAGGACACGGCCTTCTTCTAAGCCGTGAATCACCACACCGTCTTGAATATTACAGCTATCCCCAATGAAAAAGGGGCCCCCTTCGTCTGCCCGTATAGATGTCCCCGGTGCCACCAGCACGTTAGCGCCGATGCGCACGTCACCAATCACTTCCGAGAAAGAATGCAAATAGGCGGTCTCGTGAATTTGGGGCTCCGCCAAACTCTCTGACCAAGGGGTGGGGGGAGCCGCTGAGGTGCGGGCTACCATGGTCCCAATTCCTCCGAACTTAAATAAGCGCTACCACAAAAGTTAACCAGGGGGACTAACCCAGGGGTCAGCTAAAATCTTCTCGCTTGTCGTAGAGCAAACCTGTGTCCATGCTGACGGTATCCACAATGGCTACAACAGTTGCATCGACCGGCCGATCTCGATAGCTGTCATGCTGACGAGCACCGCTACCCCGCGTCACCAGTACCCACTCACCTGGACCTGCGCCTACCACATCTGCGGCAACTTCATAGTCAGGAAGGGGGTTGCCTGACTCGTCTACGAACTGGACGAGCAAAAACTTAACCCCCCTCAGCGTGGGCTCCTTACAGGTGCTAACGACTGTGCCTCGAACCTTGCCTAGGCGCACAGCCTATCTACCGTAAGGACGAATACCACTCACGCTTTCGCGGAACTGCTCAACCGCTTCGGTGTAGCGAATGGGGAGAACAAATTCCAGGTTTTCGTGGGGGCGAGCGATTATATGGGTTGACAAAACCTGCCCCCCATTCACGCGCTTGACATTTTCAACCCCTGCGGAAACCGAGGCTTGAACCTCAGACACATCGCCGCGAACAATCACGGTCACTCGACCACTCCCGATTTTCTCATAGCCCACCAGGGTAACCCGGGCGGCCTTGACCATTGCATCCGCCGCCTCTACAACTGCGGGGAAACCTAAGGTTTCAACCATGCCTACTGCGATTGCCATTGCTCTTTCCTTAAAACGTGTAAACAACGTGAATAGAACTAAATTCCCCTGTCAATCAGGAGAACCGCCAGGATGACCCAAATCATCATGACTTAGCCTGAACTGGAGACTTCGAACCTATGCCCTATGCCAAATCTGAAGTTCACCCCCAGGGCAAACCTCAGCCCGCAATCCTGGGCTTAAGTTCGAAATTGCTCTACCGCTTCGGTGTAGCGAATGGGGAGAACAAACTCCAAATTCTCGTGGGGGCGAGCAATGATATGGGTTGAGAGCACCTCACCCCCGTTGACACGCTTAGCAGACTCAACGCCAGCGGAAACCGAGGCTTGCACTTCAGACACATCACCCCGAACAATCACAGTAACGCGACCACTTCCAATCTTTTCGTAACCCACTAAGGTCACTCGGGCAGCTTTAACCATGGCATCAGCTGCTTCTACAACAGCAGGAAACCCTCTGGTTTCAATCATTCCAACGGCAATTGGCATTGTCGTATTCTCCTAATAAAAGTCGACTCCAATCATCTCTTGACGACAAAAAAACACTGCCTAGCCGCGGACTTTCATAGAAAATCCGCAAGACAAGATCTTTTTGCCCCGAGACAAATAAAGCCTGCGTAACTCCGTTCCTTGATCTCAGAATACGAGTGGCTATGCCGTTTGACAATATAAGCAGCAATGATTGTTGCTAATGTTAAGCATTATCAAAACTCATATAAAACACTTAGACAATCTTATTAGAAGTTTGCAAAGACTAGAACAAAGTTGACACAGGGGGGTTAAGTAATTTTGCTTACTCTATTGCGTTGCTCTAGATCTCCTCAATGATAGATAAGGATCAGCGCCAATTTCGGTAGAGAACGGCCTTGAGCACCCCGGTCTTCAGGTACTATAAAGAAATATCAGTAGTCTCAGGGGAACCCATAGACTTGAGTCTTTATCCTAAGCGGGGCTTCTGCGTTCAATCGCAGCCGATAGACTTTTTTTAGGCACGTAGCAGTAATGGTTCAGACGCTGATTCAGTTCAGTTGGTTAATCCCTATTTATGGCTTGATTGGGGTTCTTCTTTCGTTACCTTGGGTCGTGGGGTTGGTTCGTCGCACCGGGCCACGTCCAGCGGTATATCTCAATATCCTGATGACGCTGCTGGCCTTTTTGCACGGCACACTCGTGTTTGTAGGGATTTGGAACCAGGGTGGCACTGAAATCGGTTTCACCTGGCTACAGGTGGCCGATCTCACTTTGCGGTTTAAGTTAGATCTATCCGTCCTTAATCTGGGCGCTTTAGAGTTGATTGCGGGCTTGAGTCTGCTGGCTCAGGTATTTGCCATTGGCTACATGGAAAAGGACTGGGCCTTAGCTCGCTTTTTTGCCTTGATGGGCTTTTTTGAGGCGGCCATGAGCGGCGTCGTGCTGAGCAGCTCTTTCTTCTTGGCCTATTTTTTGTTAGAAATGCTGACCCTATCGACCTACCTGCTGGTCGGCTTTTGGTATGCTCAACCCCTGGTGGTCACCGCCGCTCGGGATGCTTTTTTAACCAAGCGGGTAGGGGATGTGCTCCTGCTGATGGGGGTGGTCACGCTTTCAACTTGGGCAGGCAGCTTAGACTTTAACGAACTGGACGGATGGGTTAAGACCGCTGAGCTAACGC
>JBCDDJ010000489.1:0-5068 GCA_039180385.1 Cyanobacteria bacterium P01_G01_bin.38
CTTGGACTGCGCTATACGCTTACCCACGATATCTTTCATGTCCTTTTAGACTATGACACCAGTCTCGTCGGCGAAACAGGTGTCTGGGCGTTCGTTGGTGCTCAGCACTATAGTCTGGGCTATGAACAGGCCGCAAAATTTGCTCACTATCTCTATCCCTTTGCCGTTCCACATCGATACCGACAGCTACGAGCCAGCGAACAGCGGGGTCAACGCCTGGCTAAGTAAGCCGTCTACCTCATCGCTCAGCCATTTGAAGCCTACTGGCCTGAGCCACTTTTAGCCGTCAGAGAACGCTTTGGCTTGGTCGAAATATCTCAGTTTTCGTAGACTGTAATGACGCCTTCCAAATAAGTCACGGCTTCTCCAGAGATGAGAACTCTATCGCCGCTATTTTTGCAGATAAGCTTGCCGCCCCTATCTGAGAGCTGTTGAGCCACCATTTCCTTCTTTCCCAGTCGTTCACTCCAATAGGGAATCAAAGAACAGTGCGCCGATCCGGTTACCGGATCTTCAAAGATGCTGGCCTGAGGTGTAAAGAATCGTGATACAAAATCAGCCGTCTCGCCTTTTGCTGTGACCACCACGCCACCAGGGTCAAGATTGATCTGATTCAAAATTCTTTGATCGGGCTGTATGGCTCGGATGACGGCCTCACTCTCAAAAACAAGCACATAGTCTCTAGATTTCAGAACTTCCACAGGTTTGTGGTGAAACGCCTCTAGGATGATTTTGGGAGCTTCGTCGGGCTCTGGTTTACGAGCTGGGAAATCTAAGGTGAGCAGGGCTTCTTCAACCCTAACGATAAGTTCCCCGCGCTGCGAGTGAAACGGGATAGTAGTTAGAGTGCTGTCTAAATGTTTGGAAATCACATGTGCAGCGGCTAGGGTCGCATGACCACAAAGGTCCATTTCGATTTCTGGTGTGAACCAGCGGATTTCAAAGCCATTGTCTGTTGGCATAAAGAAGGCGGTTTCTGCGATCGCATTCTCTGCCGCAATTCGCTGCATCACTTCTGTCGGTAACCAGCTCTCAAGCGGACACACCGCCGCTGGATTACCGCTGAAGACTTGGTCTGTAAAAGCATCTATCTGAAAGATTGGTAGCTTCATCAGACTCTTAATTGGTTGGGTAATACGCTATTGATTGTGAGCATCCTTGGAATTGGCTATGTACTATTTTGGAATTGGCTATGTACTATTTCTGACTTATAGCGAGCATCCCATCTTGTATTAGCGCTTGTATTTCTTGAATAGCTTGCGTGCCTAGTTTTGCAGGCACTCCCCAATAGTCAAAGATGCCTCCTCGCTTCGAGTTTTGACCACATGTAACAAAGACACCAGTGCCTAGTTTTTGTTTCAAATGATTTGCCAACCAACCGACGAATCCACTGTTGTCAGAACACCCATCAAAATGGAAGGAGAATAAGCTGAAAAGCTCTCTCGATGCGTCCTTTGAGGGTACTAACTGGCTCCAAATCTCAGCGTCACGAACCAGAGCAAAGGCATCTGCCTTTGCTCTGAAAGCGAAATCTGTCAGTGGAAACTCTTCAAATGTAAAGGTGCCGTCATAGACTTTAAAGTCAGCCTCTGCAATAACTCTGAGCAAGCGTTGCTCCGTTTCTTCTGGAGATTCTTGACTAATTTGAACCATAGGACACCATGAACATGTGCACTTTAGCTAATCGTCAATTTGACCATTAGCGCTTTGCTTAGTCGTCAGCAACTTAACGAAAGCCTGATGCTCAGACGAGTCCAAGCCTGTTCGCAAAACTTCTAAGACTTGAGTCATCTCCCCGGCCAAAAGCGCCTTCTGCGCTAGCCAAAGGCCAGGAAAACCTTGGCTCTTTAAAACACCTTCTGTATCTGCCGCAAGTTCTACGTAGTTGCCATCTTCTAAGCAGAACCAGCTCAGCTTCTCATCAAGCACCTGCCAGACGATGTACTCCTTCACGCCGTTGCGACGGTAGGCTTGCTTCTTGTCATACAAATCAATCGCAACGCTGCTGGCAGCCACCTCAAAAATTAGCTCAGGTGCGCCTTCGATATAGTCATCTATGCTTAGACAAGATTGTCCACCATAGGCGGCTTCGATAAATAGAACAGCATCGGGCTGGGGGTCATTATCCAAGTCTAGTCTAATGGTGGGGTTGTCGCCTACAGAAACCCCTCGTGTCAAGGCGTCATAAACACCTAGCCAGGTCATAATCCGACTGTGAGGCTGCCCGTGACTCCGAAAGCGCAGTGCTGCTGGCATGTAAACGACCCCTTCAATGAGTTCCGCTTTCTTGAGATTGGGCATTGCTGCATAGCGTCGCTCAAACTCATAGCGATTAAGACGGTCACCGTTCTCTAGCGGCGGTACCGTCAACCCTCTTGGAAAAGCTTTAGCAGGCGTTCCAACCATATTGCTGACCAACTCTCACGAGCATGGAGGGATTCGAACCCCCGACCCTCAGAACCGGAATCTGATGCTCTATCCACTGAGCTACATGCCCACTTTGTCATAAGTGATGCCTCATCATAGCATCCAGGTAAGGGGGTCATAAAGTGTAAAGTTAAAAGTTGAGGTTTATACCGTATAGATATCTCGCCAATCCCTATGACTAGCTCCGATCTAGACCAAACAGCTACCCAACTAGATACAGAAGCCCTCCAATCGGGCCTTTCAGATGAGCAGTACAAGCGCAAAATGGCACGACGTAAGGAGGTTCAGGACAAACGGCTGGCAAAGCGCAGCCAAGAAAAGGGCTTGATTATTATCAACACCGGCAACGGTAAGGGCAAAACCACGGCAGCTTTGGGAATGGTGTTGCGATCGCTCGGTCACGGCTACAACGTCGCCATTGTGCAATTTATCAAAGGCGGGTGGGAGCCTGCCGAGAAAGCGGCCCTGAGCCACTGGCCTGACCAGCTAGCCTTTCACGCTATGGGAGAGGGCTTTACCTGGGAAACCCAGGACCGCCAGCGGGATACAGAGATGGCACAAAAAGCGTGGCAAAAGGCTCTGACGTACATTCGTAACCCTGCTTATAGAACGGTGCTGCTGGATGAAGTGAATATAGCCTTGAAAATGGGGTATCTGACTGTGGAAGCGGTGCTGGCGGGGCTGGCTGAGAAACCCACAGATTCTCATATCATCTTGACCGGGCGGGGAGCGCCCCCGGCGCTAATCGAACAAGCAGATTTAGTCACCGAAATGACCCTGATAAAACATCCGTTTAAGGAACAAGGGGTGAAGGCGCAACCGGGCATTGAATTTTGATTGAGTAGTCTGTTGGGTCGCTACGCTCTGTGGGAGCGCTATGCTCGGTGAGGGAGCGTGGGGGTGCTACGTCTAGTGGGGACGAGGGAGGTTACCCCATGATGGGGCTGCCGTGGTGATGGACCAAATACCACTGGCCGCCCATGCGCTCAAAGGTATTAGTCGCCATTGATTTGGCTTCTATCCGGCGGTTGCCTGCTACCTGCATCACTTTCTCGACCAAAACGACATAGGCCAGGTTACCGGAGACCTCCACCGAGATCACATCCAGATCAATCTCAAGATAGCGGGTCGCCTCAAAGATTTGCAGCCACGATTGGCGAATGGTCTCCCAGCCTTTGAGCGCCTCGCGACCGGGGTGAATACAAAGACTACCAATCCCTTTTGAGCAAACGCCCTCCATCGCATCCATGTCCTTTTTCTCAAAGGCACGATAAAAAGCTTGATTGATTTCCAGGACGGCAGTTTGCCCGTTCGACATCAGTTTATGGGGATCACGCTTTGTGGATTCTAATGCAATACTGATACCAATTCGCGATCGCACCCGTTTGACCTGATCCAGTCTGCATGTTGCAAATCCAAAATCTCTCAAAAACCTACGGCAAACGACAGGCGTTAACTGATTTAACCCTGACGCTACACCCTGGTGAGATCTATGGCTTACTCGGGCCGAATGGTGCGGGTAAAACCACGACTATCAACCTTTTGAGCGGTTTGCTAAAACCTGATACAGGGAGCGTTTTGATAGCTCAGCAGCCGGTCTCTGAGGCTACTAAACCGCTGCTTGGCATTATGCCGCAGCAAAATTTGCTCTACCAAAGTTTGACCTGTCAAGAAAATCTATCCTTTTTTGCGAAGGTCTACGGACTCAGCGCATCTCAAAGGACTCAGCGCATCTCATTTTGTCTAAATGCCGTGAATCTGGAGGAACGGGCTAACAGTGTGGTAGAGTCGCTCAGCGGTGGCATGCAGCGACGGCTGAGTCTGGCGGTGGCGATTGTGCATCAGCCCAAGCTGGTGGTTTTGGATGAGCCCACCACTGGCTTAGATATTGAAGCCCGCCATGAAGTCTGGGCCCTGATCCGCAACCTGCGACGGGACGGGGTAACGGTGTTGCTGACCACCCATCTGCTGGATGAGGCAGAGCGCCTGTGCGATCGCATCGGTTTCATCAAACAAGGACGGCTGCTAACCCAGGGCACCCTGGGCGAGCTGCAAGCCCATATCCCCGCCCAAGAAATCGTCACGTTGCAAACCACCGACGAGCCCGGTGCAATCGCCCGAGCCCAACAGCACGGCTTTACCCCCCGCCACTACGGCTCAGACCTGGCTTTTTGGATTCCGCAACAGCTTGAGCTGAAAGACCTGATCGAGCGCTTTGAAGGACTGCCCATTGACTCAATCTCGCGCAGCCCCGTGAAGCTAGAGCATATTTATCTAGAAGTCACCTCTGTCTAGAAGTCACGCAACAGGCACGCTAAGGCCGATTGACGCTACCATGTGGACCAAAATCCCCATCAAGCGATCGATTTCCCTCCGATTTCCCTCAGGAAGTATTCGTCCCGATCAACCAGTGCGATGTTGCCTTTTAGATTCAAAAATTTCCAGTTCGTTCCGGTTGTGACGGTCCCATAGATTTAAAAACTAATTTGTTCTTTAGAGTCACGCCTTAACTCCGCCAGCACCGGGGCGATAATCCATTCAGAACGAGACTTTTCAGTGTTGATAGACAGAGCCAGTGGCGCAACGAGGTGTCGTCATGGTCATGCCAGGATTCGGTATAGTTGCTCTATTGCTCCCCTGA
>JBCDDJ010000490.1:0-5044 GCA_039180385.1 Cyanobacteria bacterium P01_G01_bin.38
AGCACTCTATGCAACACAAACCCTGAGAACCCTGCTTCATAGGCTGTATAAAGAGTGGCTTGAGGATAAAACTTTTTCAGTTGGACAACCAGTTTCTCTGGGGAGGCAAGGGTGGTCCATTTTTTGATCACTGTTCCATCTATGGAGCTTACAACAGAGTATGTTCGTTTATGGACATCGATGCCAATGAACACCTTCTTATCTTTGTAGCTCTCAACTTTAGATAATTTACGCATGATGGAAATCCTCCACTGACGGTAAGATGACTGCTCAAATTTTATAAATCCGCCAAAATAATGGCTTAGAAAGTGCCGCGACTCCTGGCAAGAACGCTCAGAATCCTGATGTCATTATCATAGGGACAGCACTGAGTCGCCAAATAACCTCTAGCTGCCATAAAAAACATCTTTACCTTTTTATTTTTAAGCAGCCAGAAATAATGTCTCCAGATCCTCAACCCCTTCTAGGAATCTCTGCCTGCGCTCGCCTAGAGACACGAAGTCTGCCATTTGCCTGCGTGGCCTCAAAAAGTTACCCACTTCATCCACCGCTAAACAAAATCTCTGGGAAGATTGGCAAGATGCCCACAATACTGAAGGGCCTGTTCTCGATGAAGAGTGGCTTCAAGGACTGGTGTGCCAAAGTCATCATGTGGATGTTTCTGAGCTGATTAAACCCATTTCGAGACGTCGGGAGGGTTCAGGAGGCGAGGTTTCGGATAGGGATGAGTCCGTTAGTGGGTGAGGTGGATAAGGCGAACGTCCTGGCAATGGTGGACGATATTGAAGCTATCGAGCAAAAACAGAGCGCGTTAGCCGTGGCCCACGACGAAAATGTCTCAGCTTGGAGTCAGCGCATTGCTGATTACTTGGAAAATCAGTCTCGCTCAGTCAGACTGGTAGAGCTACACCATCAATTACAAAGACCCCTGATCGAGCTATGGCTGGGGGCTCTGCTGGGGGGCTTTGTGATTGAGCAAAAAGGAGATTTCTATGAAAATCAGCAGGTATGGATCAGCCTCGTGAGTGTGAATGAACCTGTCGGGTGACAAAAATCGACCCTCGTCTCAGTCGCTATGAGGTCAATGTCGAATTGGGCCGCTTGGGTATAATCGAGGCGAGTGAGGGGTTTGCTATGTGAGATCGCACTTCAGGAGCTGCTTTATTATTCGTGTCATATTTTTTGGTAAGGCTTGGATGTACCACGAATAAAAACTCAACCTTACCTTGAATGATAGCCAGAGCGTTCAATGTCCCAAACACGCTAGTTGAATCTATGCACTTTCAGTTCAAGGCTTTAGCACCCTGTATTCCGGATTTATCTTTCTAGTTCTTCCGAACATGTTCGGAAGCCGGGACTTTTAGTCCCTCTCAGAACCTATGGACTTTCAGTCCATAGTGGTTCAGTCTGCTCTGCCAAACATTGCGAAGTCAAAAACAATGAGGGCAGCAAGGATCGTCAGGGTTGTAAAAAGCATCGGCACACAAGCTAAGGGTTTGCACCAATCGTATAAAGAACCTCGCCGAATAGGATGGGGGGTAAGGGGTATCCGTGAAGAGGCGGGCTTTCTCACGGATAAGCGCATCTCCTCCGTCCAGACCCTTGAGAGGCTTTTTTATGACTCCCTCGATGGCTTACTTGGGACGAATTCAAGCGACTCTTCGACAAAGCCTCTGGCAGAGGCCATCGCAGACTCACTGTCGTGATAGATTTCACCATCATCTAGCACCAGTAACTCCGGAGTCACGACCCAGCAGAGATAATCACCCCCATAGGTGCTGCTCACCCCGGCCAGCCACCCTGGAAACGCTGAAAGTTTGACGAGAAGGCTATGGTTCATCTCCTGACCGACTCAAGATATGGCGGCTCCGTATTGAAAGGGTATTCGAGAAAAACTAGTAGAGGCTATGCCTGTATCATAGACGGCTTAGAGAAATGATACTCATTCATCTATTTTAGTGCAGCAGTACTATACTGACTCTATTACGTTCGTGCTTCATGGCATCTGTACTATCCGGTACCAACCTGTAGCCCCTTCCAGAACTATCCTGTCTCTATCACCCCGATTCCTTCCCTATATCCAGGTAATGTCATGGCATCCACATCGAAGCTCTCCGAGAAAGAGAAGGCTCTTAAGATGGTGCTCACCCAGATTGAACGAAACTTTGGCAAGGGCTCGATCATGCGGTTGGGGGAAGCCCATCGGATGCAGGTCGAGACGATTCCGACGGGAGCCCTGATTCTTGACCAGGCGCTCGGCGGCGGGTTACCCAAGGGGCGTGTCATCGAAATCTATGGGCCAGAGAGTTCAGGAAAAACGACGGTTGCGCTCCATGCTGTGGCCCAGGTCCAGAAAGGTGGCGGTGTGGCTGCGTTCGTCGATGCCGAACATGCCTTAGATCCGGTCTATGCAGCCGCGGTAGGTGTGGATATCGATAATTTGCTAGTTTCGCAACCTGATACCGGCGAGACAGGGCTTGAGATAGTCGATCAACTGATCCGCTCGTCTGCGGTTGACATCATTGTGATCGATTCGGTTGCCGCCCTCACACCCCGGGCCGAGATTGAAGGGGAAATGGGGGATAGCCATATGGGGCTTCAGGCTCGATTGATGAGTCAGGCGCTGCGAAAGATTACCGGCAGTCTCGGCAAGTCCCAATGCACGATCATCTTCCTGAACCAGCTGCGGTTAAAGATTGGGATTTCCTATGGTAATCCCGAGACCACCACTGGGGGCAATGCACTCAAGTTCTACGCGTCGGTGCGACTTGATATTCGCCGGATTCAGACGTTAAAGCGAGGGAGTGAGGAGTACGGGATTCGGGCTAAGGTCAAAGTCGCCAAGAATAAGGTTGCGCCCCCCTTTCGGATCGCTGAATTCGATATTTTGTTTGGCCAAGGTATTTCAAGCCTTGGGTGCGTGGTTGACCTGGCCGAAAATACCGGCATCATTACCCGTCGAGGGGCCTGGTATAGCTACGACGGCGATAATATCGGCCAAGGGCGGGACAATACCATTCAGTACCTGAAGGAAAAGCCTGAGTTTGCTGAGCGGATCGAGGCGCAGGTGCGTGAGAAGCTTGCGATCGATCGGCCAGGAAGTGATGTCGCAGTTGAAATAGAAGACGAAGATGAGGATCTCTAGCCGCTCACTGCGATGTAAAGCGTGGATGCCATTGGCATCCACTTGGCAGTGGAGTAGTAAAACCCCGAACCGTAAGTCAAGGTTGGGTTGAGCATTGTTGGTGTGAAGTGTTAAGGCAGGACTTCAAAGGAATTGGAGGATGCGATCTCACGGTCTGGTGTTGCGATCTCAGCCGACTGGTAGAGATCCGTTTACCTGAGTAGACCTATCAGGCGTGTAAGCAACGGTTGCCAGCGATTGCGATCTCGCCCAATCGTAGGGCAGATAATGAGACAACATACTCCGCATCAACACACCCAAGGTTTCTAATGATGCCAACTTCAACCGATTGGTAGGGGCCTGGGATGGGTGATGAGGTGCCGAATGACTATTGCCAGCGCTGAGCCCACTCGGGTGAAGGCGTCGGGTTTGGTTCAAGCAGCGCAAGATTTTCCTCAAACACAATTTTAGGGTGATCGGCATTTAGATTTCGGACTTGAAGCTTGCCGCATCGGGTGGCGACCAACAATCGTCCTTCAGTATCCCAGTCCGCCCACTGAAGGTCATCCAATACCTCAAGGTCCCCGTCTGATTCTAGGGAGTAGCAGACGTGTAGGCCATCCACCGCTTGATCCACACCGAATTCGCCGCCCGCTTGGCCCAAACTTTCCAGGCACAGCAGGCGGTGGCCTCCAGGTTGAAGTTTTTGCATACGGACATTGCGCCGCTCATCCCAGGCATCCTTGGGATGACGTGGTGGTGAGTCTGGTGCTTCCTCCCAACCCCGCTGCCGCTCATTCGTGAATTGAATCACAGGAATCGCTCGCAAGCCATAGGGAATTGGAAGCTTCTCATCTTCGGGGTAATCCCAACTGCCGTCTTCGGTAAAGTAATAACCACGAGTCCAGGTGCCGCAAGTGCCGAAAGCGTGGAGGGCGGTGAGCCAAGGGAACTTCGAAATCGCAATGTAGGCCTCGCCATGCTGCCAGGTGGCAGTGGGTTTATGCGCAAAGTAGCATAGCCATCGACCGTCTGGGGAAAGGTCAGAGCGGCGCGGAAAGAGGCGTCCATGTAGCCAAGCGCCGGGCTCATAGTGCCTTTGCTCAAGATGCCACCGTCCTAGATGAGCCCACTGAGTCGGGCCACGACTAAATACTGCCACCACAGGTGCTTTAGTTGCCGGAATGCAATAGATCCGAGGGGCTACCTTTTTTGTCATTGTCTTTAGTGTTCATGACCAACTGCGCTTACTTTCTATTATCAGTTTGGTATGGATCCCCTCGGAGTGGCTGCCGGGGTCGCCAACACTCCATAATTTGGCTTACCCAAAGTGCAGTCTCATTCTTGCCAACGTTAAGATCAACATCAGGCTCCACAATTATGGTCATAAAGTGGCAAGGCTATATTTTCGGGAACTTATAGGGCCACATCGGGCTAAGCCGATTTGCGATCTCGAAGGAAGCACCCCCCAGCAAACGCAACCCCTGCCAATGCCAGCACCAAGCTAGGTTCAGGGACCGCCGTTTGACCGGCTACCGAAAACGAAGCATTAAAGGCTCCTTCGCCAATCACATCAGTGCCAATCCGCAGCCAGTCAGGGTCCAAATTTTCATCTCGAATCCAGGTTTGCAAATCAGGATCAAGAGGGGTTCCGGGCGCGACAATGGGTCTGGCTGCCGAAGCCCACAGAAACTCACCCGACTCAACCCCGACCTGAGGCACAAAGAAGTAGCGATCGGCAGGCAATTCAAACGGCTCGGCGAGAGTGACATCAAAGCGCACTAGTACAGTAATCATTTAATTATGCAACGTCTGTGTAGTATTTTCCTAGTTTCTTATCAGCATCTTCTTTGGTGAAAGACCAGTGAATGGTTTTACGTTGCCGATTCCGTTTGGTGTTCCAGGCTTTGACTTCAGTGA
>JBCDDJ010000491.1:0-5036 GCA_039180385.1 Cyanobacteria bacterium P01_G01_bin.38
CAAACGCGATACTCAAGAACATGATCCCAAACGTAACCGCCTCCTGCTTTTGCAAGAGCGTCATAGGTTCCGACCTTTTCAGGGTCCTTGACTTCCGGATATTTGCTCATAACTTTTACTTACGCCTAACGATAGGCGTCAGCGGCTGCAGATAACCTATCGTATCAAGCGATACTTTCTCAGCAGCCCGCTGCACGCAAATGTTAGCCTGCGGGAGCAACACAGAAACTTTTGGTCAGCTCGGTAGGTTTTGTTGCAATAGATTTATAACATTGAGTCCCATAATTTTTTCAATTTCCGAGTCAGTGAACCCATCTTTTTGTAAACCTTGTGTAATCTGATCCAGGTGTGCGACATCGAACGGAACTCGAACAGCACCATCAAAATCTGAGCCTAATCCAACATGCTCGATACCCACTTGATCTGCAACATATCGAATCGCTTTGACGATTGCGCTAACATCATCACCGCAGACAGCAGTTTTCCAGAAGCCGATACCGATAACCCCTCCGTTTGTAGCTATCTTCTGCAATTGATCATCGCTCAAATTTCTTACCCCCTCACAAGTTCCTTGCACTCCTGTATGAGAGACCAGAACAGGACGATTGGTCATTTGCAGCACATCATCAATGGTTTGTGGTGAAGCATGGGCAAGATCAAAAATCATGTTGAGTTCTTCCATCCGCTCGATCACGTCCTTCCCAAAGGATGTCAGACCGTCTTTTTTTACGCCATGCGCAGAACTTGCAACCTCATTATCGAAGAAGTGCGATAACCCGATAATGCGAAAACCTTCATCGTAGAGACGGTTAATATTATCGAGTTTGCCTTCAAATGCATGAGCCCCTTCGATGCCTAGTAACCCTGCCGTTATAGACTGCCCTGATACTTTCTGATCAAGATAATTGCTCAGATCTCGTTGAGTTTCAATGACCTTGAAAGTATTAGGTTCTTTCTTCGCTAACTTTTGCAGTTGTTTTGCTTGATAGACGGCACGCTCAGCAAGGCTAAACCAGGCAGAGATTGGCCACCGCTGCAGAATTGCTAGCTTAATAACATTATCACTGTCCGATGTGTTGCCCTCTAGCAACAAAGGAGTCGGTACTTTCGTTACAGATGTGAAAACTTGCAGTGCTACATTGCCTTGCAGCAGACGTGGAATATCGACATGACCGTAGTCTGACAGCCTTGATAAATCCCTTCCCCAAAGCAATGAATCTGCATGTAAATCCACAACTGTGAGTGCCTGATGTAATGCTTTAGCTTCCGAGCTAACCGATACAAGAGGTTCACTAGCAATGGAATTGAAGCGTTTTTCAATAAAAGCAGGCCCAATTGAAAAAACAATAATGAGAATTACTGTCGCTAAACCAGTCGCTAAAGTCAATCCTAACTTCAGGGCTTTTTTGAACTGCCTTTTTGATCTCACAAATTTAAATACCCGACTTGTATTACCATTGCTTGCTTTCTAATTGTGCCCACTGGAGGCAGATGCAGGCTAACTCTGATTAGATAGACTTTTTCCATATATCTACCCGAAATAGGCTAGCTATACGGATAACTCGCCGTATATCTGCCCAAAATGATTGAATATCTGAAAAATTGTCCATATAATACGCTCACATTGGGTAGATATATGGAAAGTTTCAGTATATCTCTCTCCTAATTCCCTAATTCACCCGCACCAAACGAATTTCGGTTCGCTGATTTTTCACATCTGCGGGCGCAATCCCCGCTAGGGGTTCATTAAACCCTTTGCCCTCAGCCACAATATTGTTGCCAACCCCTTTTTGCTTCAGATAGTTCACCACCACTTGGGCGCGCTGCTGACTGAGCTGTTGATTGAGTGCCGCTGAGCCCGTCTTCGACGTATGTCCAATTACCCGCACAGCCACCGTCTGGACGTTAAACTCTTTAATCTCTTCCGCCAGCTGATTGAGGGTTTGTTGCCCCTCTGGTGCAATATTGGCCGAGCCCGTCGCAAACTTCACTTCCCCCGTCACCTGGAGATTCCCAATAGTGGGAGCGGCTGTGACCGCGCTGGCCTCTAGCTGAGGCGTAGTCGTTTGCTCCTGAACGGCTGCGCCTTCTAAAATTGCAGCGAGTTCAGGGTTGTCGATCTTAATCACATCGATCAGGGCTTGGGTGTTGGCCACCGCGTTGCTGATAAAGTCCGTCGTGTAGTAGCTGTCGGGCTGAGCGGGCACCTGATCAAGCTGCCCCGCCAGAGTGAGCACCGCTGCGGTGGCCTCGATCCGCTTGGCGAGTGTGCCATCAGTCATCCACTGGTTAGCCTCAACCGAGGTAAAGAAATCAATGCCTTGCATCACCACAGCGGCATCACTGCTCGACAGGCCACCATCGGTTTGGATTTGTGCCTTGAGGACTGTCCCGTCTCGCATACTGGTATCGATACGCCGATAGTAAGCACTCAAAACCTTTGAAACTGTCTCTGGATTCTTTTTAACCAACCGATCAGAGGCTACCATCACATCCAGGATGGCATTGGGGGCGTCTTTGCTAGAGAGGGCAACTGTGTGACCTGCTTTTTGAGCTTGGGTGACAAAGGGCTCCCACAGGACTGCGACGGCAATATTTTGACTGGGGTCTTGCATCAGCGCCCAGGCTTCCGACGCTTCTGCGACTTCGATCACATCAAAGTCGGCCAGATTAAACCCTTCAAATCGAATATCGAGGACATTGGCCAGATATTCGCTGGGAGTATCGACGGCGTAAACCAGCTTCAGGGGTTGACCCTGCTGACTGGCTTCTTGGGTCAGCTTGCCCAGATCGTTGATCGACTTGATGCCGTACTGAGGCGTATTCAGCACCACGGCGTCTGCGCCGACGGTGCGGTCAATCAGTCCGACGATTTGGCCTTGGGGCTGATGTTTAAGATACTGATCGAGGGTGGTCACCATCAGGTCGGCCTCGCCTTTGCTAAACCGATCGGCGCGGGCAGACTGGTCAAACTCGTCCTCATAACGCAGGGTGATTTCCGCATCGGCCAGCGCCGATTGAAATTCCGCGTTTCGAAAAGTGCTGTAGCCGCTAAAGGTATCCCCCAGCACCAGCAGATCAGATGTGCCAAGTTGGAAAACTTGGGTGGGCAGTGATGGGCCGCCCGCTGACGAGGGACGATTTTTCAAGAACCAGAAGCCGCTGCCGCCAACAATGGCTGCTAGCGCAATATAGACAATCGGCGGTGGACCTTTACGCTTGGACATTTTCTGAAAATAAGTACCTGAACAACAAAGAATACACAGTAGAAGGTCAGAATCCCCGACAGGGTACTCCGCGACCGCAGTCTTGGGTCATCGAGTCTTCACAAATGATGGGTATTTTTTAATCCATCGGATCGGTCGAGCCCGGATTACTTTGACCGGGGACCTGAGTTATTCTGCCCAGGCTGTTGCAATCTGCGATTAACCTCGGCCTCCAGTTCTAATGCCTCAAGCGTAGTTTCTGGATCTTCAACCAACTCTGCATAGGCAGACTCACGAAAGTTATTCGATTGCAGGGCATCTCGGGCTTGGGTAAATTGCGATCGCGCCGACTCTGGATCCAGTTCATCATGGGTTTCCGTCATCGCCGCCAGAGCATCATTCACCTTCGCCATATCGCGCATGTTTGCCAGATCGGCCCTAAAGGTTTCTAGCTCTAGCTGATCTCGCATCAGTCGCTCTTGCGACGATTGAAACATGTCAAAAGCTTGATCAACCTGGGCTTGCATCTGGGGTAAAACTCGCTCAAGCTGTACTACCTGGGTCATCGCCAGTTTAGCCTTCTGCTCGTTGCCCTGATTTTGGGCCACTATGGCCGCCTGCTCAGCCTTATTTTTTTGCTGCAACTTGCTTTGATAAAGCTGCTGCGCCCGCTGATAAGCGATGGACTGCCGATGAACAGCCTCAGTTAGCTTTTGCAAAGAAACCTCCATCGCTTTTAGCGACTTTTCAGCCAGCTGGACAGCTGATTGGTCGTCCGCTGAGGGCTCATCCGCAGACAGCTCTGGGACTTCGGGGGTGATGCCCCAGAGCCAATTCCAAGTATTGAGGGTAACCTGCCCAGCAGTATCGCCCATAAGCCAATAGACAAACTTTTTCATCGCTGCAACTTAAGCGTCGGCCACATTCACACTTGTAGTTTACCCCTGGGTAAACACTCAAGTAGCTTGGTTTAGCCTGTCGGATATGGCTTGATGATAATCGCTTTGGGCCAGAGATGCCCGATGCACCCAATCCAACCTAAATGCTTTGTGCTCCACAAACAACTAAGTAACGTTAGGGCTTTGGTTAGGTTCCGCCCGATTACTTCCCTATTACTTCAATCCATAGCAGGGGTTTTCCTTACGAAATAATCAGTTTTCGTCTATGGAAGACCCAACTGTTTGAAAGCTTCATAGGCTGTAATGCGATGGTCGAAGACCGGTCCAGAGGAACCATCGCAAATCCGTCTGGCAGATACGAGCTCACCCCATGCAGCGCCTCATAGCGCACACCCCATCCGATGATCCTGCGGGATAACCTGGGCATCTTAAGAATGTCAGATTTTTTACGCCAGTGAAATCTGATACAACTGCATCCTAAGCTGAGCTAAAAGCCCTTTCAATAAGCTGATTCAGAACATATTGATAGGAGCTCAGGATGTTTATAGGTGCGTGCTACTACCGAAGACTTTGCTGAAAAAAAGCACTAATTATGACCAAGCTGTTAGAGAACGTACAACGACTGTCAGGATTACGGCATTCCTTCAGCCGCCTTTTTCCTGAGAAGGTAGGTTTAGATTTTACCGTTGCTATCCCCACTTACAACGGAGCCAATCGCTTGTCGATGGTATTAGACAGTCTCTGCTGGCAGCTCAATATTGAGGGGTTAGCCTGGGAGATTTTGGTGGTGGATAACAATAGTTGCGATCGCACTGCCGAAGTCGTCCGTGAGTTTCAATCCAAATGGCCGATCTCAGCCCCGCTACGCTACGTGTTTGAGGGTCGCCAAGGCGCTGGATATGCCCGCTACAAAGCCGTCCAGGTAGCTGCC
>JBCDDJ010000492.1:0-5014 GCA_039180385.1 Cyanobacteria bacterium P01_G01_bin.38
ACGAAATAGATGATCATGGCTGGGATTGTAAAGCCGAGATCGCGCCCCACTGGCCGCTAAGGCTGGGCTAATAACGTAGAGCGTGGTTCGAATCAAATCTTCTGCATGGGTGGTGACCGCCATTTGGCTGAGGGGAACAACACAAATGCGCTCGTCGGGCCAGCCCAAGCGATAGCAAATCGCCACGGGGGTTGCCGCCGGATAATGGGCCATCAAATCTGCCTGGGCGGTCTCCACATGGCGGGCACTGAGATAGAGACATAGGCTGGCCCGATGGGCCGCCAGGGAAGCCAACTCTTCGGCGGGGGGCACGTGGGTACGACCACTGAGGCGGGTCAAGATGATGGTCTGCACCAACTCCGGCACGGTCAGCTCCACCTGGAGTCTCGCCGCCGCCGCCTGAAAGGCACTGATGCCCGGCACCACTTCAAACGGGATGTCAGCCTCTGCCAGTGCCTGCATCTGCTCATGAATGGCGCTATAGAGACTCGGATCACCGGATTGAAGACGCACAACCGATTTTTGCGATCGCACCCGTTCGATCATCAGAGGCAAAATAGATTCTAAGGTGAGGTTTGCCGTGCCAATGCACTCAGCCTCAGCTCGCACCATTGCCAACACCTGTTGGGGCACCAGAGAGTTGGCATAGAGCACCACATCTGCCTGGGACAATAGTCGCTGTGCCTTGAGGGTGAGCAACTCAGGGTCCCCCGGCCCCGCCCCCACAATATAGACCCCCGCCGCCAGAGAAGACTCTGCTTCGGATGTATTGACAGACGCATTGACGGGGAAAGATGGGGTCATCGGAGAGGCATCAAGTAGGGTCGAAAAATGAACCATAGGAAAATTGATAAATACGTTGAAACTTAGTAAAAGCGGGAATTACAGACGCTCTCTTTGAAGACTCAGTGAAGTTAGCGCCGAACTCCGGATCTTTGCCAGTTTTTCGAGGATGCTGTTACTGGTAGATGCACCCTGATTCCAAACCCCAGAGACTTTTATCTCCGGGGTTTTTTTTATGCGTGACACAGCTTAAAAACCAGGCCATAGAGGGGGTGAATTGGTGATTGGGGATTGTTTAGTTGGTAATTGGTAATTGGTGATTGATGAGTGGCGACAAGAATTTACCCATTACCCGCTACCTATTTACCTATTTACCTATTACCCTCCCCCATCACCGCAGACTGGCGCCCAACCAACAGATCCTCTGACATTCTAGGTCGCAAGGCAGCCCCCAGTAAGAAACCCGCAGTACACAGCATCAAACCATAAACATTGATGCCCAGATCCAGGGCATATTTGCCGCCGCCGATACTCATCCAGGTGGGGAAAATCTGCGTGCTCAAGGTGTTTTCGACCACGCGCAGGATGCCGAACAAGAGCCCCGGCCAAAACGCCAGATGAAAGCTCAGCGCCCCGGCGCGTTTTACAAACGCCAGTAAGAAAATGGGTGCGAGGCCCATCACCATGGTGCCGCTGATGGTCGTTGCCAAAATAATCGCGGGTCCGATCTGGTCACCCATGTAGATGCTCAGCAAAGGGATGTTGCCCAGGAGCGCGATCGCAATGATGCCCCAGCGCCCAAAATAAGCCTGGGTCTCGGTCGGCTTACCCTTGCGGTTAAACCAATCGCGGGCCGTCAGTTTCGCCACACTCGAAAAGGTGGAATCGAGGGTGGAGCCTGCACTGGTCAGCATAATCGCGTTAAACACCAGCAACATCGGCAACCCAAACAAAGCAGGGACGGCCAACGTCGGCGAGCCTTCTACCCCCAAGGCCCGCGAATAAAGGCCCACGATACTAAACAGAAGAATGAAACCACCGCTGATCAAGCCAGCCAAAATAAAACCGCGCACCATCACTCGAGGGGAGGTAATAAAGGCGCGATCCGTCAAAACGGGATCATGGAAGGGATAGCTAAAAATCTGCACAAAAGCGAGGCCGCAAAAGGTCAGACCCGCCACGCGAGTTTCAGGGTCTACAGCGGGGAGGCCTTGGATGGACAGCCCCGGCCCAAGGACAACCAAAATCGCCACCAAGAGCACCGCCGCCAGCAACATTTGGGCACCATCGGTGAGCAAACTGCTGCGTAAACCGCCCAGCAGGGTGTAATACACCGTAAACCCCGTCACCACAGCCACCGCTAACCAATAGCCGAGACTGCCCTCTGCGCCAAAATAAAGCGAAAAGACCTTTGTGTTTGACCACACCTCATTCAGCAGACGGATGATAATTGCCAGCAAAAACAGTCGGGCACATACCTTGCCATACTTACTGACCAAAAACTCAGGAATCGAGCGAAAGCCGCGAACCCGCAAGTAGTAAAGCGCAAAGGCCGCCGTCACAAAACTGAGGTAGTAGATGGCATAGCCGATGCCGCCCCAAACCCCAAACGAATTGGCCAGACTAGCGGCATTATTGATCGACTTGGCAAAAATCCATGAGATCGCAGCACTGGCCACCAACAGCCAGAGCCCAGGCACTCGCCCCTGGTCTGAGGACCCCTCAAAAAACTCGCTGGCACTGACTTTACCTGGGGTCGTTACCCGCACCAGCCCAAACAAAACTAGGCTATACCCGGCCAGGGTTGCCCAGGTCATGATGGTTGCAATGGTCATAAAATGTCTCGAAAGAACAACAGGTGGAAATGGAGGAGTTTTGAGATTTGAGTTCTAGGGTTTGAGTTAAATCACTCACCTTAAAAACTCAAAACTGGCTGGAAGGGCTCAAGCCCGCGATCGCACTAATTTCTCAGCCGGGGGTAGGATTTCTGCACAGGTGGTCCAGATGCCTTGCTCCAGGGACTCGCAAAACTCTTGGGGGAGCCCCGCTTCGCGCATAGCATTGACGACCGTCGCTACATCGTAGGTCAGCGGCATCAGCCTGGGCTGGAGGGTGCCATCGACTCGCTCCAATAGGCCGTAATAAACGTGGGGCTTACCCTCATGGGCAGGACGCCCCAGGACGCCGACGTTAAACCAAAAACCACCATCCGTTTGGCGCAGCCACGGTAGCCCGGAATGGGTCCCGCAGATACCATCTACGCCATAGGTTTTGAGCATCTGCTGGACATCGTCATCGGTGGTTTTTGACTCCCAGACAAACTCATTAACGCCACTGGGGCTACCGTGGCATAGCAAAATCCGCTGCTCTGCCCAGTGCAGCTCAATTAAAGGCGGCAGAGTCTTTAGCCAGTCGCGATGATGGTCTGCCGTGTGGGCAAATGTGTAGTCGTAACTAATCTGAGCAAATTCCTGGTCGCGGGGGTCAGAATAGCCACAGCCACAGTCGCGCTCCCCGTGACCGACGGCATGATCGTAATTGCCCTGCAAGCAAGTCACCTGGGCATCACGCAACAGATCGAGGGTGCGATCGGGCCAGGGGCCAAACCCGCCGATATCGCCCAGGCAAAAGCGCTCGGAGATTGTCTTAGTTGCGTCTAAAAATGCCTCAACGGCAGCAAAGTTACTATAGGGGCCACCACACAAAGCAATGCGATCGCACTGCTCGGGCAGCTCTATTGATTGAATTGGTAGCGTCATAAACCCATCAGCCAGAATAGCGATTCACTGATTTAACGCCAGCTACCTGGGGATTAGATGAATTTCCCCTGAGAAAATTAAGACGTGGATGAAGTTTGATAACGGTTTGGCCGAGAGGGGAGGGGATATTTGCATTCACGGTGACCAACTTGTTTTGGCAGGATAGAAAAATCAAACGTACCCGACACTAGACAGAAGGGAACCATGACAAGATAAGAATAAGCGCGGATAGAGACAAAGCATGAGTGAACGACTTGACCAGCTTGAAGTTAATTTTGCTCAGATGGCCCAGTATCAAACCCGAATTTCCCGGGGTTTAACAGAGATCACTGAAGCCATTCAATCTAGCCGCAGCGACTTTGCCGAACTGGCTGAAGCAAATCGGATTAACCGCGAAGCGATGCAAAGCAATCGCAGCGATATTACCGAGTTGGTTGAAGCGACTTGGAACAACCGCGAAGCGATACAAGGCAATCGCGGTGACATTACCGAGTTGGTTGAAGCGACTCGGAACAACCGCGAAGCGATACAAGGCAATCGAGGTGACATTACCGAGTTGGTTGAAGCGACTCGGAACAGCCGCGAAGCGATACAAGGCAATCGCGGTGACATTACCGAGCTGGTTGAAGCGACTCGGAACAGCCGCGAAGCGATACAAGGCAATCGCGGTGACATTGCTGAGTTGGTTGAAGCGACTCGGAACAACCGCAGCAATCTGGAAAATTTAGGACAAACGACCGCCGCGACTGAGGCCCAGCTCAATCGGATGGAGATAGTGATGGAATCCTATTTGACGCGTATTTTTCAGGGCTTAACCGAGATTACAGAAGTCGTCCAGGTCAATCAAACCGATATTGCCAACCTGACCCAGAGAATTGATAGCCTGGCAGCTTCTGGTGAAAGGCACGATCGTATTTTGGATTACCTGCTTCGACGTGAGCAAAACAATAACGGGGGTGCCAGCGATTAAGCGCGTCCAATCAGAGACAGGTTAGATTCAGACTCAGGAGATTCTCAGTCAGAGCTGGAGCTAGAACTCGCGGATAGTGAGCCCACCCCATAGGTTTAGCTTCGGCAGTTACCGCACACCCTATTAGGGGCACGCTAAATCAGCGGTTTTGAGCTGTTTGAGCTAATTTCTTATGTTGGCACGGATTTGGAGTGCAGCCCTGGTTGGCATTGACGCGGTCAAGGTGGGGGTGGAGGTGGATCTCTCTGGCGGGCTTCCGGGGGTTGTGGTTGTGGGCCTGCCCGATACCGCCGTGCAAGAATCACGGGAGCGGGTCAAAGCTGCCCTCAAAAACGACGGGTTTCCCTTTCCGATGCGGAAGGTAGTGGTGAATCTGACCCCGGCTGACCTGCGTAAAGAAGGGCCGATTTATGACTTGCCGATTGCAATTGGGGTACTAGCCGCCTCTGATTTAGTCAGCCAAGAATTGCTCGATGACTATTTGCTGATGGGGGAGCTGTCG
>JBCDDJ010000493.1:0-4989 GCA_039180385.1 Cyanobacteria bacterium P01_G01_bin.38
GTCTGGAGAGCAGGATATTCTCGTCAGTCTGATTGACCCTAATCCTTACCAGCCCAGGCAAACCATTGGGATCGAGAGCGTTAAAACCCTGGCTAAAAGCATGGATAAAGATGGGCAAATTACCCCCATCATTGTGATTCCCAAGGGAGACCGCTATCTGCTCTGGGATGGTCAACGCCGCTGGGAGTCCTCGCGATATCTGGAATGGGAGACCATTCGGGCGGTTACCTCACCGATGCCACCCGATCTTCATCGCAAAGCATTGCTGACGTTTGTTCACCACGAAGACCTCAACCCCCTAGATAAAGCCGAAGCCATCGTCAAAGAAGTCGCCTCTGCGACCGAGCTAGACGAGGAAACGATTCCAGTCATTCTTTCAACGGTGTTGCGCCGATTAGAGCGTCAAAAACAGGTTCAACAACTCAACGGACTGATCAGTGCCGACCCATCCGATCAACAAGCTGCCATCACCCAGTTGGGGATCAATAACCATGAAGAGCGGGTATTGATGACCCTATTAGAACTGGCCTTATATCCCCCCTCTGTCAGGTCTAACCTGATGCCGATGCTGTCTCTGCCTAGAGATCTCAAAACTGCCATTCGTGAGCAAGGCTTGAAAGGAGCCCATGCCCTGGCGCTAGCCAGCCTATCTGCTAAGAACCTCAAGGTCGCCGATCGCAAGGCCACTAAAGAGCGGCTAGAAGCCACCGCCAAGGTCATTAGCGAGAAACTCACCGTTGCCCAAACTCGTGAACTGGTTAGTCAAATTAAAGCAAAATTTATTACCCGTGAGGCCCCGACGTCTAAAACCATCAACACCACCGCTAAGCGACTCAAAGCACTCACCCCCGATACCCTTGAAGCGGCAAATCGGGAGCAGCTTGAGGCTTTACACCGAGTTTTGAAGGCTAAGCTCGCGGAAATAGAAGCCCTGCTGGGATAGGAAATTAATCTATTACACTAAAACTTACACTACATATCTATGCCCCCACCGTTTGAAATATTTCAGAGGGTGGAGACTTTGTTGGTCAAGGCTCTAGGCGATCGGCAGGTAGTGACAGCTCAGGCGCGGCTCTATTTTGACGCTCGATCAGAGCATCTAACATTTTGAGCTGCATCTCTAGTTCAGCGATCAGATCACGCCTCTGAATTCGTAACCGCCAATCTTGAAGCGCCAATGCATTCAGATGCTGGTTTTTGATTTTGGGGTTATTGCTGGTGAGCTTGTGGTAAAGGTGCCCCTTCTTTTCATAGGGGCTGATCCAGACATTACTCGGGGCAACAGAGCCTCCGACCCGAATGATTGATATTGCATCGGCAATACGCTGCCGCTCTGCCTCTAGATACTCGCTGGCCATGGGGCTCAAATCCTAATCTGGTTAGGCTTTTCTGGGTTTTAGTTGTGTCCAAATCCGCAGTTCTGTCGACAAAATAGACTATCGACAGAACTGCGATCGCGCATATGTCGGATTACGAAATTCGACATAGCTCCTCTATCGGGTCAGTTTAGCTCTGTCTTTTCTTCAGAGGGCATTTGATATTTGGCTTCTCTAGCCTCTAGTAAGGCCTGCCAAAAAAAGCCATTTTCAAATGCCAGCAAAATATCAACAATGGGATCAGTAATGTCCTTAGATATCAAATAAACGGCATAAAATACAATGGGTGCAATAAATACAGGCTTAAATGTGCGCCATCGAAAAACAGACTCTAAGGTTTGACTATCCCAGATGATTTTGAAGAAGATCCCGCATAGCGTAATAAAAAACAGCCGGATGACGATGACTGGGCTGTCCTGGACTTGAGCTGTCGTTACCTCTGGCAAAGAGGGCTTATTTTCAGATAGATTTTCTTCCGCAGATGTCGTATCTGGTGTGGATGCTTCTGTATTTGGGAAGGGTTGTTGAACCCGTTGTGGATTCTTCGGAAATGGGATCATCAGAACTCAGGTCTTCAGCCGCTTTTTCTGAGTATTCTGCAGCGATTTGACGTTCTAACACCTCAATCCGGCGTTCCAAAGATGCATCAGGCTGAACTTCCCATACTTTAGCCCCGTCATCTGTACTAGATGCAATTAACCGACCCTCAGGCGTAAAGTATCGTAAGCTTCCATCGGGTTGGTCACGATCAACAAAAACGATTTTTACTTGACTTAGCTCTTCTGTTGATGAAGGGTCCTGAATATTCGTCAAAAATGATGGAAAGGATAACCCTACAAGCAAGGCACCTGTTGCTAAAACAAGGATATGTCTGCGTATATTCATATGCTGAGCATATCAGGAGTCATTGATTACTTTATCTTCAGTTTTGGTTCGGTTTTTTCCAGATAATGCCAAGCTCACAATTTACACGAGCTTCTCTCTTAGTTCTTCGCATGGGACTTAATCATGTCTGGATTAATCTGGAACTGAACAGAAGCCGTTTTCCGCTTACCGGGCAATTCCTGGGCACCGATTAAATAGCCACCTTCTTGGAGTTCTTGTACCGTCCGCCAGAAGATTTGATTATTCCGAGCTGAGTTGCTGCCGAGCAGATCCAGGTTTTTGAATAGGTAGCGTTTGGAGATAGTCAAGTACTGACCATCCTCGGGGGTATCCCATCTTAATCGACTGGCCAGATAAATCAGCAGCTTCGTTTTGTAGTCATGCTTGGCACTGCTACCCAGCCGCTGGGTCATCTCAATGCTGTTGGCAAACAAGACATAGTCCCCCGTGCGGGTCGGCCCCTCAAAAAACTCCAGACTGACCGTATAGGCATCGGCCAATTCATAGGTGTAGTCAGCGGCCTTATCGAGGTCAAAGTCGCGGGGGACATTATCGACTTCAAATTCTTTGATCCGTAGAACGCTTTTAATGGTGACCTTAGCGCCGAGGCTATCGCCCTTACGCAGGGATTGGGCAAACACCAATTCAGTCCTGTGCAGAGCCATCAAGTCACGGTGCAGCTGAGATCTCAGCTTTGACGGATACCCACCGTCCTTGGTGCGCGAATAGCCCATCGCTTCGAGTAAATCATTGGAGCGAAAATTAACCGTGGCACGATTACTGTGCTGGGCTGCGGCTCGGTACAGGTAGAGGACAATGGAAACTTGCCGAGGGTTCAGAAAAGTCAGCAAGGCCGCAATCAATCGTTGGATTCGGCGGTCCTGGATTTTTTCTAGCCCTTTAATCCCCTCACCCAGATAGGTGGCGAGGTCCAGACGATCATATTGATCCTTGAGTTCTTCCCATTCATCAACGGACAGATCCTCTAAGGGAATCCGACGGGTTAATGCGACCTCGCTAACTTCATCGGGATCTGGGTCAACCCGCATTTCCAAGTAGTAGTTCTCGCCATCGGATCGAAGCACCGGCAAGTTGACATCGGGGTTACGCACCGATGCCCCGGCACGCGGCAAGACACGCAGCAATTGGCCATCAACTGGGAAAGATGCCGTTTCAGATGAACTCACTCAATCGGGCTCCGGGCAGGTTTGGCCTACATCATAGAGGCGTTTATCCAAACCGGAAACCCTGTAACTTTAGCGTATATTTTTAAGCAACTTACCTATAACTTTAGCGTATAGATTGCCCTGTAACTTTGGCGTATATTTTCTGAAATGGCCTGTAACTTTAGCGTATATATCGATCTGTAACTTTGACGTATGTTTTCTAAAATGGCCTGTAACTTTGGCGTATAGATTGCCTTGCAACTTTGACGTATGTTTTCTGAAATCATCAGTTTTATTTTCAGAAATCAAGCCGATCTCAGGATTTATCCTGTAACTTTGACGTATAGATTGACCTGTAACTTTGACGTATGTTTTCTGAAATAACCTATAACTTTGGCGTACAGATTGGCCTGTGACTTTAGCGTATGTTTTCTGAAATAACCTATAACTTTGGCGTATAAATCAGCCTGTAACTTTGATGTATTTATGTTCTGTAACTTTAGCGTATCTCTGATTTTGGGCTCTTGAGGCTGGGTCACAACGGTGTTAACCTCTGCCCATTGAAACACGTGCACTAGTTGTGTAGGTGTCAAAAAGCTAGGTTCATTGATCTAGCTTCCTTTAAAAGAACAAAAGCTCTTCACCGACCTTCCACAGTTTGCAAAGAGCTTTTGTATTTCCACAAGACCCACAGCTGTGGGCAAATTTGTGTATGTCTGTTTATAGTAGCAATTCTGGCTTGCGTTGGCCAGAGTTGTCAGTTTTTGGTGCAATTTTTTACCGAGGAGGTGCGCTATTTTAGCGGCCACGTCCTCCTTTACGTATGTCAAAGAGAGTAGCGATTCGTTCCTCTCTTTGTTTCCCCATCGTTATGACTACATTTATGCCAATTACCCTGGACCAGAGCAACGCCCCCAGTGGCAAACCGAGAGTCGCCATCCCTTATCAGATCGTTTAATTCGCCACGGTAACTTTCTGTATGGGGTCAGATTTGGCGCAGAAGCTCAGTACTGCCTACTGGATATTGATAAGGGGAGTACTTACCATCCTCAATATCATCCCCATGCCTTTGCTCGCATCGTAGAAATCTTTGAAGACATTGGCCTGGTGAGCCATCTCATTTGTACCTCCAGCAAGAGCGGGGGGATCCACGTCTATTTTCCGTTTGAGAAGCCCTATGCGTCTTGGCAGCTTGGACACGGGATCATTCGATTACTTGAAAGTAAGGGGATTGCGGTAAAGGCGGGGCAACTAGAAGTTTTTCCCAATGCCAGAGCTTATACGCCCCAGGGCAAGCTGAGCTTATTTAATGCTCATCGGTTACCTCTACAGCAAGATTCTTATTTACTCAATGCAGACTTGGAGCCGGTCTGGAGCAATGAACATGCGTTTGTGAACCATTGGCAACATTGTCGCGATCGCAATGTCCTTGACACCCATCTCCTTGAGCGCATTGTTAAACAACATCAGCACCGATATACCTATATCTCTACCAAAGCCGATAAATTTCTCGGGGATCTCAACGCAGAAATCGAAACCGGTTGGACAGGCTATGGGCAAAC
>JBCDDJ010000494.1:0-4986 GCA_039180385.1 Cyanobacteria bacterium P01_G01_bin.38
CTTAGGGGCAACGGTGAATGAAAGCGGGCCGGACGGGCGGTATTTCCTTTGGAGAGGTCAGCTGGCTTGGTTGCAGGCTTTAGGAAATTCACAGCTACTGGTGCGAGGGGAAGCCCAGCTGAGTGCCGATTCTTTGGTGCCCCTGAATCAATTTAGCCTGGGGGGCACCGATACCATTCGCGGCTATCGGCAAGGCGCTTTGGTGACTGACAACGGGGTGCTTGGCGTTGTTGAACTGCGGGTACCGCTCCTCGGCCAGGAAGAAAACACTCGCCTCGATCTCATTCCCTTCTTTGCCGCTGGGGTGGGCTGGAATCATGATTCAGATAGCGCGATCGATAATAATGTGTTGATGGCACCAGGGTTAGGATTGCAGTTTGAGGCTGGTGATTTTGAAGCCCGTCTCAATTACGCGGTTCCTCTCACCGATGTTGGCTTTGAAGGGGATAGCTTCCAAGAAGAAGGGTTTGACTTTCGATTGCAGTATCGAACCCGATTCTAGGAATCGCCAGGGACATTGGACAGACAGTTTTGTCTATGGCCTGATTCAGATTGAAGTACAGCATTATCTGCGACCAGGGCAAGGCTAAATGTCCCGTCTGGATTGAATGCAAAACCCTGAGCTTCAACAATTGTTGAAGGCGTTACCTCAGAGAGTGACGCATCGGGGACGGATGAAGACTCCGCATCACTCCAGCCACTGTAGCTACGCTGGGGAGCATCTGGAGATATAGGGACTCCACCTGTTCCGGTCACCACAAATTCACTTCTCCCGGCATCTTGCCGACCAGCACAGATAGAACTGGTTTGAGGAGGTTGGACAATAGGCGAGTCTAAAGTGCCTGCTCGGCTCAAATCAACCTCTGGAGATTGAATCAGTACAGTCCCATCCAGTTGGGGGCCTGCTGCAGAAGTGGCAGTGATCGTGCTAGAGGGATCCTGAAACAACCCAGTTGTAGAGATGACGACTTGCCCACCACTGCCTAGTTGAGCATTAGCACTGATTTGGCTATTCTCAACCAAGGCAATTACATCACTACTGATATTGATATTTCCACCATTGCTAGATCCGCCAGCAGATGAGGTGATGTTTGAGTTCTGAAGAAATAAGCTTTCAGTAAATAGACTCAAATCACCACCACTCCCCTCAGTCGTTGAAGATAATAATTCTCCATCAACCAACCGAATGACTTCTGAATCGACAATCAGATTTCCAGCATCTCCTAAGCCCAAATTCCCTACACCGATTGAGCCTCCATCACGTAGAAGAAGTCTTGGGGTACTGAGCCTCACAGCGCCAGCATCCCCTGTTGTCATACTGTTACTTGCTAATAATTCACTTAACGTTGGTGCAAGCAATAACCCTCTCGAGGAGATAGCACTAAATCCATTGCCTATCCCATTAAAACCACCACCTACTTCTACAAATTCGTCAGCCAAAATCGTTACACTTCCAGCGTTACCTGAATTATTTGTGGATGTTCCTAAAACTGCACCATCGACAACACGCAAAGAGCCCGTCTCAATGTTAATGGTCCCGGCATCACCCAACTGAGTCTCCACCCCAGCTTGAATAGATGAACTACCAATCTGTGCGGGGAAAAGTGCATTAGGAGTACTGCCAGACAACAAAATGTCCTCTGCCTTGATGTCAACTACTCCGCTATCACCTGCACTAAAGGTGTTTGCTCCAACAGTTGCACCATCTAGTACATTGAATTGACCAACATCAATAAATAATCGTCCTCCTTCAACTGTAGATGCTGTTGGCTCACCAAAATTTTCAGCTTGAATTGAACTGGTGATTGCCTCTGAAACTGAGTTATGACCAATAACATCAATTCTGTCGGCTGTGATCAATACATCCCCTGGAACACCCGCAGAAAAAGCCCTTGTAGTAATGCCTGCACCATTTGTTACAACTAAATTCTGAACTTCAATTTTTATAGAGCCCGGATTTCCAGTACCAAAATTATCTAAAAGTAAAGTGGCCGGAATGAATGGAATCGCATCAAAAGTAGGTATTCCTTCTGGGAAGCTGAATGGCCTGGAAACTACCTCTCCATCTAGACGCAATGAACTGGCCACAGCTTGTATTTGGGCATTTGACTGCTCCCCATTAAAAGCTGTCGTATAGACAACTGAACTATCAGCCAATTTAATCTGCTGTCCCTGAAGATTGATCTGTCCCCCCAAAAAGCTACTGGCATCTACAAAAGATAGTCTCGTTAAAGAGATCCCCCCAAACTGAGAATCATTATCGTAGGAAAACTCCCATCCTGATTGGGCTGGACTAATATCTACTGTCCCACTTTGAATGGCACCTAATTCAATTCGACCAGGTGCTCTGATAATCCCGCCATCAATATCAATATCACTTCCCAGCAATGCGAATGTATTATTGGGCGAAATAGACAAACCCTCTATGGGGGCTTCTTCAGAAATAGGCAAGAGCGCATTACCAATAATAGTGTGCCCTTCATTTTGAACAGAAATTGGGGCAGCTTGATTGAAACCAAGGCCAACAGGAATACTATTGGTCAATAAAAATGGGCTCTCAAGGTTTGTTGTGTAGATTCCTCCATCAGCCAATTCTAATTCACTCGCAGTTGTCCCAATAAATGAACCTCCCAACCGCAATGTCGCATTAGGACCAAATGTGATACCGGATGGATTAATCAAAAACAGATCAGCACTTCCATTTGCTTGAATTAAGCCATCGATTTCTGATCCAATCCCGCCTGTAACTCTTCCAAATATGCGCTGAATGGATAGGGCATTATTGAAAAGTACTGTTCCATTTTGAGGCACGGAAAACCGAATAAAACTATGAAATAAGTTTCCACCACGTTGAGCACCACCATCTATTTGTATACTGGAACTACCGGAAACTAAAGAACTTTCATCCCCTAATGAATTATCAGGAATAACCTGAGCCATAGATGGAGCGCTGATCAAAAAAGTAATCCAAACTACAGACAGATTCCCTAGCCATAAACTAACCGACCGTATTAATTCCATGTCCTCAATACTTTGTGTAAAACTAAGTTTAAGTGGAGATTGAGAAATTTATGAGCTTGGAATTCGCTATCATCGCTGTAGGCTCAACCGGAGACGTTAGACCTCTTGTCGCACTTGCCATAGGATTGCAAAATGCTGGTAATCGGGTCCGACTGATCACACACGAGTCGTTTCGCTCATTGGTAGATGATTCAAACCTAACCTTTTTTCCTATAGTTGGCGACTATCGTTCCTTTCTTCAATCCCCGGATGGACTCCGGTTAGTCAACAACAAGCAGCTTCCTTGGAAAAGGCCACCTAGACTACATCAAGAACTTCCCAAACAATTAAGAAAAGCATTGGAAGCTGCCAAAGGCTCTGATGCTATTGTTGTTGGCCCACTCAGTACATGGGGTTACCACATCGCTGAGAAGTTGGATATTCCCCTCATAGTAGCTTCTTATTTACCTGTCCAAACGACTAAATACTTTCCCTTTCTTCAGTTCGGCATAAAGAGTATTAAATCGGTCAATCCTATTGAAGGAGGGTTGAATAAGTTTAGTTACGCCCTCGGCAGCACATTCGCCTGGATTAGCTACAGAGACGTTGTTAATGATTTCAGGCAATCTATAAATCTTGAAAAGCTACCTTTCCTAGGACCTCGATTTCGTGGACAACAACCCGGCAGCCTAAAGCGCATTTTGATACTGCATCTTTACAGTGAAGCTGTCTTGCCATCACCTCCAGATTGGGAAACAGAAACTCATCCAGCATATACAACTGGATACTGTTTCATGGAGGCTAGGCATTATCAACCCCCCCAACCTCTGGTCGATTTCATTGAGCAGCAAAGCGATCTCCCAATGATTTCGATTGGTTTTGGCAGTATGCCTGTAAACGACTCTGACCAAATGCTTGAGTTGATTTCACAAGCTATCCAGCAGGCTCAAGTCAGAGCTGTGTTGATTTCGGGGTGGGGGCTAGAAAAAGGTAATCTCAACAACCCTAATATTTACCAGATTGAGTCAGTTCCTCATGATTGGCTTTTCCCAAAGATGTCAGCAGTTATACATCACAGTGGCTCAGGTACCACTTCAGCAGGGTTGCGAGCTGGTGTTCCAGCCGTCACCGTACCCTTCTTTGGAGACCAACCCGCTTGGGCAAAACGATTAGCAAATCTGGGGATTGCTCCTAAGCCCATCCCAGCAAAATCATTAACAGCAGAGCTACTCGCAAAAGCTATCAGAGAAGCTGTTAGCGATCAAACGATGGTAAATAAAGCTCAGAAAATCGCTCAAATAATTGACCATGAAGATGGCGTTGGAAAAGCTGTAACCCTTATCGAGCACCATCTTAGTAATTTCTAATCGATACCGCATTCGAGATGCACCAACTTTCTCGTAAGCACTGACACACTGCCCCAACAATCAGAGGTCTGGAGAATCTTTAGGCATAGCTGTTCGGTCGGACGCAACGCCAGGGGGCTCATCTGCTGGGAGAGGCTGCTCGGCCATCCATTTATCCAGACGGGCACGGGCCTGGACAACGGCCTCCTTGGGCAGAGTTGCCAGGTTGCCCAAGATATCGTTTTCGGTCTGCCGCTGGGCATAGCTCAGGGCGGTTTCGTCAGTCGCAGAATGTAAGCCCATCAAAGACAGCAGCAACAGCTCTGCTCTTAAGCAATCTTGCTGCTCTGGTCGCGCCTTGGCCACGGTTGTCCTAACCTGCTCTAGCACTTTGCTCGAGGGCTCCCCTGTGCGCAGGGCGCTCAAAAAGAGCGCCTTTACATCAACCGGTTTGCCATAATTGGGGTCCAGACTTTTCCGGCGCTTGGCTTCGCCCATAGGTCTCCTCCTGGTTGTCTTATCTTATGAACGTCAACTCACGTTTATCAGCGACTCAAGCCGTAAAACTTCGTCAGGATCGTGCTCGGCTAGCAGTAACCATGCTTGATCAATCAATGCTGGTGAGTGCCAATCCGAAAGA
>JBCDDJ010000495.1:0-4981 GCA_039180385.1 Cyanobacteria bacterium P01_G01_bin.38
CTGGGGATGAGGACCCTGGGGATCGCTAATGTATGCATACAACTGTTTGCATGACTAAATGTACTTTGTCTTGAACATTAGACCCCCATCGTTCAAGCCTATATAAAGCAAAAATTTATGAATATCTTGTGAATACTGCTTACTTTCTAATCCGAACAGAGTCCCCCAGAGTTGGCCCTAGAATCTGTTAGGAAAAACTTGCTAAGGTCGAGCTGATAGGGGTACCAAACTGCGCGCTCAGATTAGCCGGCGACGGACTCGCGCCAGGCGATTTAAGATGCGATTTGCCAGAGCGTCGGCTGTCACAGGCTTACTGACATAATCATCAGCGCCTACCGCGAAGATTTCTGTTTCGATATCGGCATGCACGGTTAAAAAGAGGACAGGGAGCTGTGCCCAGCGAGGGTCACTGCGGAGTAGCTGACAAAGTTGAATGCCTGTAATCTCAGGCATGTCAACATCGAGAACGACCAGGTCAGGCTCAACCTGATGCAAGACCCTCCAAAACGCTTGGGGCTTTTCTAAAACGGTAATCTCAAATCGCCAGGGGGCCAGCAGGCTTTGCAATAGATGTAATAGATATGGATCGTCGTCAACGATGAGAATTTTGGCGCTTTTAGGCGATGACTGTAGTGCTTGGGTGATAGCATTGATGACTTGGTTTGGGGTAACAGGGGAGTCTAAAAATAAGCGTCCCCCTCGAGAGGCGACGGCCAAGCGTTCTAGCATTTGTGCATTTTCTGCAATCACCAGGACGGGGACCTGTGTATGTTTTCGACTCAGGTATTCTAAAAACGCCATCGCTTCATTGACAGCGGGGTGATCGAAGTGAATGTTGAGCAAGACCACATTGGGTGAGGTAGCCTCTTTTTCAAACAACTCTGTGGCTTCGCTAAAGGAGGGTGCGATCGCAGTTTGAATCTCAGCTGTCTTGGCTGCGCGGGTGACCTGTTGGTTTAGCTCAGCTGTGGCATTAACAATGAGCAGCCACGTCTTGGGGATGGGAATGCCTGGTTGGGTCGGGGGCGATTCGTTCATAGCCTGCTCGAGTGCGCCCACGAGCCCCTGAAACTCAGGCACCCGTGCGGGAGACAAAGGCGTTTTTAACCGTAGTAACTGATCCAAAGCTTGAGCGATTTGCGATCCGGTAGACAGGCCAAAGCTGCCTAATGTGCCAGCCAACCGATGGGCTGCAAAGCAGGCATCCTGGTGCAATTGATCTGGCACTGGTGGGGTGGCCAGGGCCACCGCTGCCTGCTTTAGGCTGGTTAGATAGGTCAGCAAATGCTCTTTGCATTGCTGCCAGGCCTTGGTCCGAGCAAGCAAGTGCTCTGTTTTATCTTTGCCAGACAACCCTATAGGGACAGGTTGATCCGTTGAGCGACGACCAAACATTACCCGAGGTGGCTCAGGCTGTTCGTTTGGCTTTAAGCGATAGCCAATGCCGTAAACGGTCTCTACCAAGTCGGTGGGGGCCCCAGCTGATTTGAGTTCTTTACGCAGTCCTTTAATATGAGCCCGGACCGTGCTTTCTTGGGGGGGCTCCTCCAGGTCCCAAAGCTTATCTAAAATATCTTGGAGCGTAAACACCCGCTGCGGAGACTGACAAAAGAGCGTCATCAGGGCATATTCTTTGGGGGTGAGATTTAACTCATGCTCGCGATAGGTCACCTCAAAGGTATTAAAATCAATTCGCAGACCCCCCTGCTTAAAAATTGGCAACTGGGGTAAACTTTCTCGACGCAGCAAGGTGCGCACTCGGGCATTGAGTTCTTCGAGATTAAAAGGCTTGGTGAGACAGTCGTCAGCGCCCGCGTTGAGTCCGTTAATCAGCTCAGGGCTATTGTTTGGCTCGGTCAAGAGCAAAATCGGCACTCGTTGACCTTGTTGGCGCAGCTGCCTACACAACTCGATGCCGTTAATAGGCATCCCTGCCTTAAAGATCAGCAGGTCGTAGACCATAAACGAGCAGTAGCTCAAAGCTGATTCACCGTCGCTCACGCTTTCAACTGCATAGCCATGCTCCATCAAGCTGTTCTGGAGCATGTCCTTGAGATATTCGTCACTATCAACGAGTAATATCCGCATGCAAGGCCGAGGCAAAATTGAAGTGCGCAGTAGATGCCTGTGCTCTGCACAGGTAAAACAGTAGAGTCAGTGTGTGAAGGGGGTAAGACTGGGTATGAGGCGTTCTGCTAATAGATTAGTACAATTTTGTGATCGATAAAACGTTTTTGTGATCGGCAAAATGTCGTAATTAGAAATAGAACGTAAGATAACCGGCTATTAAAATGCAGTTGGTTGCAATTAATAACCCTTTAGCCCAGCGAGCGTGAATTAAGCGAAAGACATAAAGACTAGCGATGATCAATAGCATTAGCTCAAACGGAGCAAAAAGAGTGCCGTAGTGGTCGGGGTCCCAATATGAAATGGGGCTCTCAAATCGGAAGTTGCTCAGGGGCCAAAAGTGGCGATGGGCATCATCGCGGTGGGTGGGAAAGTCTTGTAAGCAATGCAAAATAACGCTGGCGCAGCCGATTGCGATCGCACTTCCCGCTAGCTTGTATCGTCTGCTCCGCCTGAGCCAAAGCCCTAAACCCATGCCCAACAGCGCTAACGGAATCGAATTCCACAGATCAAACGTATTTTGCCAGGCCGGATCATAGTAAAGCGTCCCCCAAATCTGTCGTTCCGGCACCCGTTGGACCCCTTTTGTCCACCCATAAAAAACAAACATCGCCGCATCTGGCATCAGGGCTCCCAGCGCAATCGGCAGATTCCACTGGGGCTGAGCCTTGCGCCCCAAAATTGCTAAGTTGAGAATGATATGAGTCGGCGTGTTCATTTTAGATTGTCGATTCTAGAAGGATTTCGATAGCCAGTTCAAGAGCGGACCAGGTGAATACCACATCATTACAGTTTCAGCACTTTAAGTCGCTTGCGCTACGCTAATTCAGTCGACTATTGCCACCTCTAACCATAGCCAAAATCTAAAATCCACAATGCCGCTTCCCATCTACCTCGATGCCCACGCCACGACCCCGGTCGACCAGCGCGTGCTAGATGTCATGCTGCCGTTTTTTACGGAGCATTTTGGTAACCCCAGTAGCCTACATGCCTACGGTTGGGAGGCCGAGGCCGCGGTTAAGCAGTCGCGGCAGACCCTGGCGACTGCGATTAATGCAATTCCAGAAGAAATCGTGTTTACCAGCGGGGCGACGGAGGCCAATAATCTGGCTATCAAGGGGGTGGCCGAGGCATATTTTAATCACGGCAAACATATCATTACGCTCCAAACTGAGCACAGCGCGGTGCTCGACCCGTGTCAGTATTTAGAGTCTCTGGGCTTTGAGGTGACTTATCTACCCGTGCAGCCCGATGGTCTGGTCGATATCGCTCTCTTAAATGAAGCTATCCGCCCCGATACGATTTTGGTATCGGTGATGGCTGCCAATAATGAAATTGGGGTATTGCAGCCCCTCGCAGAAATCGGAGCGCTTTGCCAGGCACGGGACGTGATTTTGCACACCGACGCGGCCCAGGCGATTGGCAAAGTCCCCTTAGACGTGCAGGCGATGAATATTCATCTGATGTCGATGACCGCCCACAAGGTCTATGGTCCCAAAGGCATTGGTGCCCTCTATGTCAGGCGACGAAACCCTCGCGTGCAGCTGGCACCTCAACTGCACGGGGGCGGGCATGAGCGGGGCCTGCGTTCCGGCACGCTCTACACGCCACAAATTGTGGGGTTTGCTAAAGCCGTTGAGTTGGGATTAGCCCAAATGGCAGCAGAGTCAACGCGACTGCTCCATCTGCGTGAGCACCTCTGGCAACGGCTCAGCCCGCTCGACAAGATTCATCTCAATGGTCACCCTGCTCAGAGACTGGCCGGGAACCTTAATGTCAGTTTTGAAGGCATTGATGGTCAGGCCTTGCTGCTGGGGCTGCGTTCAGTGGTGGCGCTATCCTCGGGCTCAGCTTGTAGCTCGGCTAAAATTGAACCTTCCCACGTTCTCAAGGCTCTGGGGCGCTCCGATCAGCTAGCCTATGCTTCCCTACGATTTGGCATAGGACGATTTAATACAGTTGAGCAAATGGAGCAGGTTGCCAAAGCGGTGGTTGATACGGTGCGATCGCTACGACAAATTAATGCCTAGCCCAATATTAGGGACATAGAGTCCTTACTGACCGGCTGTAATGATCTGGGTTAGCAGCGGACCAATCGCTTGAAATGCAGACGGCAGCACCGCAACTGTTGCAGCAGCAACGATAATCGTTGTGGCTAGACGAACTAACTTATCAGAGGCTCTTTCGTAGGTGTCAAACTTATAGTCTAAGTTCTCGAACCGCTGATCGATTTTCTCAAACCGCTGATCAACATCGACTTTGAACTCACGGAGTTCAGTCAGGATGTCTGCAATTGTGGGTTCTTGAGACGGGTTGGCCTGCATATAACGGGTTTGGCTTGGTAGAACTCTATGCTAACAAAATCAGTGTGCCCAGACAGATATCACGTCTAAAGCTCGTCCTAAATCGTGTTACTAAATAGAAGCACGATATTGAACAATGTCTACTGACCTATGGTTTCTAGCGATCTTCAGCAGCCAGGTACGCGGGCACGTCGGCTCAGCATCTCCATTGTTTTGATGTGGGTCGGCATTGCGATCACCGCGGTGTTTATTGTGATCGCACTCCTCACACCGCTGATGCAAAGTTGGGGCTGGCTACAAGACCCCGCCGCTGCCTTGACCAACCCTATCCATGAGCCGCCTTCCAGCGCCCACTGGTTTGGCACCAGCCGTCAGGGATACGATATCTTTGCGCGGACGTTGTTTGGCACCCGCGCCGCCTGGCAGGTGGTGTTACTGGCTACGGCAATGAGTGTGGTGGTTGGGGTACCCCTGGGGATGGTGAGCGGCTACTTGGGGGGTAAGCTTGACCGGGCGCTACTGTTTTTTATGGATACGATCTACACATTGCC
>JBCDDJ010000496.1:0-4980 GCA_039180385.1 Cyanobacteria bacterium P01_G01_bin.38
AAGCTGGCAGGGGGGACGCCAATCATCGTACCGACGACAGCGGAAGCGAGCTATAAGATTACACCTGAGCAGCTGCGACAGGCGATCACTCCAAAGACACAACTATTTATCCTTAACTCACCCTCAAACCCGACCGGGATGGTCTACACGCCAGATGAAATTCGCGCCCTGGCTGAAGTTGTTATCGAAGCAGACATCTGGGTGGTCTCTGATGAGATTTATGAAAAGATTCTCTACGATGGGGCCGAACACTTGAGTATTGGGGCGGTCAGTGATAAGGCTTTTGAGCATACCATTGTCAGTCATGGGTTTGCCAAAGCCTATTCGATGACTGGATGGCGGGTAGGCTACCTGGCTGGTCCGGTGGAGTTGATCAAGGCAGCCAGCACCCTGCAAAGCCACAGCACGTCGAATGTATGTACGTTCGCGCAGTATGGTGCGATCGCAGCCCTACAAAGCTCCCAAGACTGCGTCGAAACCATGCGCCAGGCGTTTGCCAAGCGTCGTGTCGCCATTATCGACCTGGTGCGATCGCTGCCCGGTCTCACCTGCGTCGAACCCCAGGGGGCGTTTTACCTGTACATTGACATCAGCCAAACCGGACTTAAGTCCCTCGACTTTTGTAGCAAACTGCTCGAAGAGAAGCACGTCGCCACTATCCCAGGCATTGCCTTTGGCAGCGAAGGGACTATCCGAGTGTCCTACGCTACCGATATGGTCACCATCGAGAAGGGTATGGCAAGAACTGGGGAATTTTTGCAATCGATTTAGCCGTTCCTCCCCTGCTCCCCCTGCCTCCCCTGCTCCCTCGGCCCTTCCTTTTCACACCAATCCCTAAAGGGGCGGCAGCGACTCTGTCACCAAAAGGTGTTCCACCCGATTTCGCCCTAGCTTTTTAGCCTGATAGAGTGCCTGGTCTGCCTGGTCTAAGAGATCATGAATGCGGTCATCTAAACCGGCTTGAGCCACACCGATGCTCGCCGTGAGTTTGACCGACTGCCCCTGGTGGTCAAACGCTCTCTTCTCAATCGATTTTCTGATTCTCTCCGCGATCACCGCTGCCCGCTTGAGCGGAGTTACTGGCAACAAGATTGAAAATTCTTCTCCACCAAAGCGACCTAAGATATCTGAATCTCGCAGGTGGCGTGCCGCTATATCGGCCACAAACTTAATCGCGAGATCTCCCGTGGCATGGCCGTAGGTGTCGTTGATTTGTTTAAAGTGGTCAATATCTAACATTAGCGCTGTAGTAGGGGATGCCTTAAGCTGGCAATCTAGCAGTGCAGTCTCAGCCAGTTGTAAGAAAAAACGTCGATTATAAGTCCCCGTAAGCGAGTCAGTGTGAGCAAGCCGCCTGAGCTTATCCTCGGTAATTTTGCGATTAGAAATGTCGTTAAAAGAGAATAGAACACAACTTTCGCCATCGTAATCTAGATAAATCCCTGAGATCAAAGACCAGAATGTGGTTTGATCAGTTCGCTTCAGGTAGGCTTCAAAATCAGACACGGGCTGTCCGATCTCAAGCCTGCTCAAAAATCTCTCCCGATCGACCAGATTTTCCCAAAAATCAATCTCCTGGTACCGTCCAGATTCCTGTAGCGTAAACCCAAACAGTTCAGCCGCCCGTTGGTTAATAAAATGGACCCGACTGTCCCCTACCCGACTGATCACAATCGGGAATGCCGGTGCATTGAGAATAGCCAGCAGGTGCTCTCGGCTGGTAACCAACTCCTGGGTCATCGCATTGACCTTATCCAACACTCGATTGTAGTGAGCGGCGATCGGAGCAGCCTCAGTTTCAGGGTCTACCCACACCGATTGACTAAAATCCCCTGCTACTGAGTGACTATTCATGCTGGCTAAGAGATTTTGAACAGAGGTACTGGCCCCATGCTCAGAGATATTCAAACCAATCCGCTCTTGCTCTGCCATCACTCGAAAGGGGAACACCCGATTAAGCCCCCAAAGTAGGCCAAAACTCACCGTAAAGGCATAAAAGCCCACAGCTGTCACACCTAGAAGCTGTACCCCCAAAACCCGCCCAACACTATAGTCTCCGACCCATTGCTGTGGATCAGCCAACAGCGCAACAGCCAGGGTACCCCAGATACCACACACCAAATGGGCTGGCACAACGCCCACAGCATCATCGATCCGAGCACGACTCATGGCTCGTTCAGAAAATGTACACAGGACACCGCCGATGCCCCCCGCACAGGTCGCCGCCAAGGGCAACATGACATCACAGCCCGCTGTGACTGACACCAGTCCCCCAATCACCCCATTCATCACAATGGGAACCTTGGGTCGCTTGTGTAAAATCCAGGTTGTCAACAGGGCGGTCATACCGCCAGCGGCCCCACCCTGAGCCGTGTTGACCAAAATTTGAGGGACCTTGTCAGTAAACGCCAGGGTACTACCTCCGTTAAACCCAAACCAGCCAAACCACAGTAAAAATACGCCTAGCACCGCAATCGGCAGATTATGGCCGTCAATCCGCCTGGGCTGCGGAGTAAACCGGCCTAAGCGAGGACCAATAATCAAAATGGCTGCAAAAGCCATCCACCCGCCCACTGAATGTACAGCCGTAGACCCCGCAAAATCATGAAAGCCCAGGCGAGCTAGCCAACCTGACCCGGTCTCAAACCACAGCCCACCCCAAATCCAATGTCCTGAAATCGGGTAAATCATCCCGGCTAAAATGATCGAGGTGACAAAATAACCTAGAAAGCTCATGCGCTCAGCCACCGCCCCCGAGACGAGGGTGGTGGCAGTCCCACAAAACGCTAGCTCAAAGAAAAAGAAAGCATAGTCCTGATTTGCCCAGGCAGCACTGGATGGCAGCGTTTGGCCAATTAGCCCAACCACCGAGCTGCCAAACATCAGCCGAAACCCAATGGCGGCAAAAATCGTGCAAGACACACAAAAATCAACCAGGTTTTTGATGGCAACATTAATACTGTTTTTGGCTCTGACTAATCCACTTTCCAGGCAACAAAAGCCAGCTTGCATCGTGCTGACTAAAATGGCACACAAAATCAGCCAAATGACATCAATATCGATATCCATTGCTGAGCTTGGGACTGATGGGGTCAGAATTCACAAAATATGATGAAAAAGTAGGTGTGATTCACCCAAGTATAGAACTTCGAGGTCGATTTAATCCTTGGACGGGCATCCCAGACCAGAAAACAAGGCCGTGTAGCGGTCCTACCCTTATCTGATAGGACCGCTACATTCAGCTAGCGCAAACGACAGGTTTGGCGATGACCAGGGTCAGAACCTAAACGTGGTGCGGATGACCCCATAAATACCATCATCATCACCGCCGGTATCCAAATCGCCGTAGATAACCGCAGGCGTAATCGTCATAAACTCATTGACGCCGATTTCGTAATACCCCTCGATAATCACTGGATCGTCATCGGGATCAGAGTCCACACCCCCATAAATACCCAGCTCATTGCCCGCTGCCAGAAAATCAGGAACCGAAATGCCAACCTGCCACTCGTCTGAGTCACCGGCATCATCTTCGATAAAGGCGTAGTAGCCACCGATAGCAAAGCCTCCAAAGTCAAGACTGAGCAGGCCCGCAATCACATAGTCAACCGTATTGCCGTCCACTTCCCCATCTTGATAGGTGACCGCTGCGTCAATCAGCCCATCACTGAGATAGTTAAGCTGCACGATATATTCATAGTTATCAAAAATCCCCACATCTGGGTCTTGCCCCTCCTCGGTGGAGTAGCCCAGGTCCAAAATAATGTTGTCGGTAAACTCAAAATTAACGCTCACCCCAAAACTACTATCCTGGTCAAAAGCGGATTCGTAGAATCCATCTTCACCAAACTCAGCGACGGCGGGTCCGGCATAGGGGACGATGACGCTACTCACAAAGTTGCTGTTGGCACGGCTATTGGCGGCAATTTCTACACTCAGGCGCTCGCCAACCGGAAACGCATAGTACACGTCGTCCAAGCTAACGTTATCTTCAATATCGCCCGCTGGGCCGCTCTGATCTGCCAGCCCCCCAGCCACTGCCCCCAGGGTACCTGTATCAGCCTCGTCGCTGGCCTGCAATCGTATGCGCAAACGATCCTCTCCCGTGAAGCTGGTGTCAAAGTTTAGGCGGGTCCGATACTCAAAAGTCACTTCATCCTCGTCGTCGCCATCGCCGTCTTCGTCGAGGTCTACGTCGAAGGGAACCACTAAATGGGCATCCAACTGACCCCGTAGTTTGGTGGTGGTCGAGAACTGATTCGCTTCTAGCTCGGCTACATCGGCTTCAAGGGTATCAACGCGACCGCGGATAGTCGCTAGCTCAGCGACAAACTCCTCTTGCAGACGACGGATGGTGTCTAGTTCTTCAGCGATGTTGGTGTCACCGATGAGTTGCACAATCACATCTAAACAGGCATTCAAACCCGCTGCAAACTCATATCGGCTCATGGCCCGGTTACCGCGAAAGGTTCGGTCAGGATATCCTTCAATACAGCCATATTCTTCGACCAGGCGCTGCAGTGCGGTAAAAGCCCAGTCAGTGGGTCGCACATCAGAGAGTTCAGAAACACTGGTTACCTGAGCGATTTCAAGGGAGGGCACCGGGCTGGCGTCTGTTGCAGCCCCTGCGGGGGCAGTGCTTGTAGACAAAGCCTCAATCTCGACAATCTCACCGAAACTCTCTGCTGCCCTACCCTCTGGTGCCAACGTCGCAAAAGTTGCCAATAAAATGACTGACCCGACAAGGGGCTTCTGCCTCGCGAAAGAATTCATTTTTTTCCTCACACGCTCAAAAATTGATTGCAGCTTTTACACTGCTATCACTCAAAACCAATGTATAAAGCCATACTGAATGGGCCATGAGTGAAGGGTTAAGGCAAGGTTCAGACAAAGATAAGATCTGAAGAACCCCAAATCTGAGTCAGTTCTTAGCGGAGGCGATAACAAAATAAGTAGATGGCCTTAGTCAGTTCTCAGTGG
>JBCDDJ010000497.1:0-4977 GCA_039180385.1 Cyanobacteria bacterium P01_G01_bin.38
ATCCAGATAGCTCTCAGCGGTGGGGGTTTTATAGATGTCTGGGGAGAGGGTGTCACCTAGCCTCGAAAATACCCAATAATCTTCAAAATGGAGGGCATCGAGGGGGCCGTAGACGGTTATCCCAGGCGGGGGAGGCTGGTTGGTGACTCGCTGGTTGAGAATCAGGGGATGTTGGGGGCTACGATGCCCGAGCCCGGTGGTATAGACCAAATTGTCGGGGTTGGCCCCGGCTGAAAATTGGCTGGCCAGGATAGCTGCTCTGAGGTAGCGATTTTGGCCAGTCAGGTAGTGGGCGTGGAGTAACGGCGTTGTCTTTGGGGCACCCAAGCTATTGCCTGCTCCGACAGGCGTGTCTGGCAAGATTTTAGTCCAGTTAAAGCCGGTCTGTTGGCTGCCTTTGAGCATGGTGTCAGCATCGTTGAGCAATGCCTGACGCGCGTTTTGCTGAACAGCTGAATTTAGGGGTAAACCCGATAGCCCAGCATAAATGAAGGCGGCTTCCCGCTGATTATGATTTTGCCAAACATAGGCTTCGCTGACGGGTTGATCAAAGGCCGTGGTGTCTAAGAAGAGCTGATGCCAGCGTTCGTCCTGAGTCAACCGATAGAGCTCTAACGCGGCCAGGTTGCGCCGGTCTCTGACGTCGTGGTGAAGGGAGGCTGTCTCTAGGGAAGGTAGGGCCTGCTCAGCATAGGCCATAGCTTTAAGGGCACTGTCCTGATAGGTGCTGGCCACGGTGGGGTCGTAATCTTTGAGAATGCGGGCGGCCTGGGCCGCAACCCCGGCATAGATATAGCTGGACCAGGGGTCGGGGGCATAGGCCATCACTGTTAAGGACTCTTGCCAACTGGCTTCCCCTCGTTTGGGATGCTTTGCCGATTCGATGCCGCCGCGAATACCGCCGTCTTCGGCTTGTAGCCGTCGGAAAAAGTCTAGCCCCCAGAGGGCTTCGTCAAGGACATCGGGCAGGGCATTGTTGGATTCTGGTAGGTTGAGATCGACGCTTTGGAAGTACTCGGGAAAAAAGTCAACCAGCTCTAGCAGCCGACGGGTGGCATCCAGGTGCTGAATGCGTCTGTCCCAGTCACCAGCATCGAAGTAGCCGCCCCAGGCATCGGGCAGCATTGCCTCGGTGCGGGTTTCGACCAGGGCCTTAAAGGCATTGCGATCGCCAATGCCCATTTTGGTTTCCATCAGGGAAACCTCTGACTGGAAAATTTTAACGCCATCCTCTGGATGAAACGAGCGAGGCTGGTAGTAGTCTGTGTAGGGCTCAGATAGGGCAATCCCACTGCGCTGATGGTAAAAGCCTCGGGCTGAGACGTAAAACGCTTTTGCCCAGGTTTCGTTACCGATCTCAAAGGGGAATGAACAGCCGACTTGCTCAACACACAGGCGATAGTAGCCGGTCTCGTCAAACTCGCTGAAGTCCATGCGGTAGACGTCGGCGCCGTTGTAGTTGCGATCGCGACTATCCTCTGCCTTAGACTGGGCCACCGATAGCTCGGTCTTACCCTGGTAGACAGACTCATCGGTCGCTTCATCCACCAGCCAAAAAGAGAGCCCCTCTGGATAGCTCAGCCCGCCGCCGGAGCCTAGCCAGGTTGATAAGAAGCCAACTTTAGCGGGGTCGTCTGGGCGAAACCCCAGATGAGAGACATGTACCGCTTCGCTGTGGCTGGTTTTTGGGTCGTAATCAAAGGTAATGGGGGAAAAGGGGCTCTCAGCTAAGCTAATTTTATATCGCTGACCAGCAGTGAGAGACTGGGGGAGTTGGAGATAGACCGTATGGGCGATCGGCCCCTGCAAAACAGGTGACTTGGGGACCCAGGCGATATCGGTGAGTTTGGATTTGTAAAAAACGGCTTCGGGCTGAATTGTGTTCGAGGCATCGGACGTCACGGGCCTAATCTGATAGCTCTGAGACTGTTGCAACCAGCGCCGATCGAGGGGCTGATCAACAAACTGATCAAGAGTGTAGAGGATAGCTTGATCGGCCCCGGACAGGGCACCCACTATCTGGCCATCGCGCCGCAGCCAGGTCGCCAGGGGAGTCTGACTTTGTTGAATCTTATCGTTGGCCTCAGCTTGATAGGGAATCTGCTTGCCGTGAATAATCTGCCCGGCATCGAAGCGGAGAGCGATAATGTCGCTGTTAACCGCATATACCTGGGAGATTTCGGGTAAAGACTGCTCACTGGCATTCCCTTTGCCCACCCAAAAATCGGGACGGCATCCGGGGAGTGAGACCAGCAGCGCTACCCCCGAAGCCACCTTTACCAACCCCAAGAAGTATCGAAAACGAGCCATAGAAGCATCCTGATATCGACAAGCAAACCAAAAGGGAACCTATGGAAAATTTACGGCAGCCATGAGTAATCATGTAGGACTTTCTCAATATAAACTTCGACGGACAATCTCGTCGTAAGGTTCCTAGTCTAGACAACGGGCTGACTGCCCGGCAGCTTTGATCCCCCCCGAAGATGGAACTTTAAGCGACAAAATGAGGTCTATAGGCAGGGAAAAGTTAACCACCTCAAAAAGCTTTCCTTAGATAAATAGGGGAAGATATATAGGAGCTTAATTGACTTATATATCAAGCCGTTGAGGGCTTTGAGTAGCAATGTACCCCTAACCTTAAACAGGCCAGTATGCATTCAAAAATCCGATCAGGCTTTAATCTCCAATTTTGTTTTTTAGTTATTCTCAGCCTGATTTATCTGGCACTATTTATAAGCCTGGGTGGTCTTCAAGGCGAACCCTGGTGGGATGAAGAATTTTTTTGGAAAACCAGTTTAACTTTCAGTGAGCGCCTTTTTCCGACATTTGACCAGTTGCGGAATTATGAAGAGCTTAACACCCCCCTGCCCTTTATCATCTATGGCCTGCTGGAGTATCTGTTCCACGGGGGAATTTTTGTGGGCCGGTTATTAAACTTTGGGCTATCTTTTGCGATCGCACTTTGGATTGGCTGGCCCCAGCGGCAGCATCGGGTGAGATCGCTGTTGTCAGTCGTCGGGTTGCTGCTGTTTCCCTACTACCTGTGGCTAAGCGGGTTGCTCTACACCGATCTGATTGCCTCTTTCTTCGGTCTATTAGGCATTCATTTTTACCGCAAACAGCGTCATTTAATCAGTGGATTGGCCTTTATCCTGGCGATTGCATCCCGCCAATATATGTTGGCATTTCCGCTGGGGGTTGTCGCCTTTGAGCTGGTCTCGACTTATCGAAACAAGACCCGATTGCAATGGCAGATACTAGCACCCGTTACAGCCGCTGCTTCGATCTTGGGTTGGTTTATCTTATTTCAGGGGTTTGCGCCAGCCGCCTCCTATGCATCCAGGCTAACCCCAGATGTACAGCGCACGCTTTGGGCCATAACGCCAGGGGGGGGGCTGTATTTTCTATCTTTGGTGGGACTCTATTTTGTCATTCCTGAATTAGTTCTTTTCTGGAGAGGGTTTTCTCTCAAGTCCTTGCTACAGTATCGAGAACGTTATCGAGAGTACCTAGGCATTGCAGTGGTTCTATTAATATTGTTTGTGGTCTTTCCGCCTTCCCTCGAAGCCAGCGGCAACCTGATTAAGGTTGCGGGGTTGCTGCCGACGTACGCACTCAAAATTGCTCTGTTTTATAGCCTAGCACTCCTGGCTTGCCTGCGCTTTGCGCGACCAGGTTTAGTGTTCTGGATACTAGGTTTTCACTGCCTGATTATGATGAAGGCATACCAGTGGGATCGCTATACGCTTCCGCTTCTAATCGTTTTCTGGTATCTTAAGTCAGTCAACCAGCTAGGGTTCCCTTGGACTGGAAAGAACGTCGAGAGCACTACCCCTGATCAGGAAATTGCTTAGCTGGCAGGCTGCTTACGCTTTTCCCAAAAGAACCCGGCCACATTGGCCACCTGTGACACCAGCATCAAACCAGCGAGGAAAAGAGCTGACGACACGTTTGATCGCTTGAAAGAATAGGTCAGCAGTCGAGTATAAAACGTGAGCGGCTCAACCTGCACAGGGGCAGCCTTGCGGCGCGATCTCACCTGGTGAAAGTGGTAGGCCCCGCGACCGTAATTAAAATGCTGTCGCCAATACTTTTTTAGGCTGAGCTCGTGGGCATGCCAGATTTTTGCCTCGGGAACATAGCGCATTGGAATACCCTGTTGATGGATGCGATCGCACAGCTCCCTGTCTTCCCCTGCCGCCAGGGGGAAAGTGGTATCAAACCCACCCATCTGGTGAAATAAATCGGCGGGGAGAGCGAAGTTATTGGAGGCAAAAAAGCTAGCCTGACCCGGCTCAGCGTTGTAGTAGCCATAAAGATAGTCGATGAGCAGCTGACTTGCGGTCGAGTAGGGATTATCCGGCAGCGCGTTGAGGGTATGCCCGCCGATAAAACTCTGGGGATTAACCGCAAAATGCGCGGCTATCTGGGACAGCCAGTCTGGGGTGGGCGTACAATCATCATCCGTAAAAATTAAATACTGTCCATGGGCTTGCTGAGCACCCTTATTTCTGGCTCTAGCCGGTCCCGAATTCTGTTGTTGCAAGAGGGTTATATCCACCTTCGAGGCCAGCTCACCGATAATCGGGGCCATTGAGGTATGGCTGCCATCATCGACTACGATCACTTCAAAACATTGGTGATCGTAGGTCTGCTTAGCCACGGCTTTCAGGCAGTGTCGCAGGCGATCAGGACGGTTGTAGGTGGGGATAATAACCGATAACAAAGGTAAACGAGTTTGCATGGGTAACTGAGCAGAGAGACCTATGAGTATAGACTTGAGCTATTGTTTCTGAGCCGTGACTTTCCCTTAAGCCCATTTTGAGCTTTGAGTCGCTGGGCCCAACCCAACAGACAAATCAACATCATCAGCCAAATAGAGATTTGCCCGTATTTAAAGATCACATCAAACGGAAAGGCCATCAAACGCATTTTTGCTGGCATTAGAGATACCACCACCGCCGCTCCGAACAAAAC
>JBCDDJ010000498.1:0-4945 GCA_039180385.1 Cyanobacteria bacterium P01_G01_bin.38
GTGCAGGTGTACGTTTCTGACAGCGCAGCATTTCACTGTGCAAGGGCATCCTAAAGATAGGCTCGATCACTAGAGAGCCCTCTTTTTAGTGCACAGTCAGATGCAATCAGCCCACCCAACAGACACCCTTATCAAAAACCGCTACCGTACTCTCAGTCTCTTGGGACGGGGCGGCAGCGGCATTACTTACCAAGCTGAGGATACAGCTACGGGTCGCTACGTTGCCTTAAAAGCCCTATCTTTGCCAGGCTTAAGCGATTGGAAAAAGCTAGAACTGTTTGAGCGGGAAGCTCAAGTGCTGGCGAGTCTCAATCATCCATCGATTCCCAAATACATTGACTATTTTCAGATAGAAACCGCAGACAACTGCTTTTTTTATATTGTTCAAGAAGTTGCTGAGGGTAAATCCCTGGCAAAGCTAGTGGCTGCAGACGAGCGGTTCTCAGAGGCAGAAGCCCGTCGCATCGCCCTGGAAATCTTAAAGGTTCTTCAGTATCTGCACGGGCTAAACCCGCCCATCATTCATCGTGATATCAAACCTCAGAACATTATTCGGGGGCCAGATGGGCGAATTTTTCTGGTGGATTTTGGTTCGGTGCAGACCGTATATCGAGACACCATGGCATTTGGGAGCACAGTAGTTGGGACTTACGGCTACATGGCTCCAGAGCAGTTTAGGGGGCAAGCCTATCCAGCGACGGATTTATATGGTTTGGGGGCAACTCTGCTCAATTTGCTGACTCATCAGAATCCAGGAGATCTGCCTCAGCATCGCCTCCATTATGATTTTCGGAGTTACGTCACGATTTCAGATGAGTTTGCTGACTGGCTGGATGAGTTACTGGAGCCTTTGGTCGAAGATCGATTCGGCTCAGCCAGTCGCGCTCGCTCCGCTTTAAGCAATCCGAAGTGTTTAGCTGGACCAACTCATTGTAGTCAGCAGCCCAGAGGGAGTCTTATTCAACTGACCCGTAATCGGAAACGTTTATTCTTTGAAGCACCACCCGGTGCGTTAAAACCAGACAATATTGGCAACCTTCTTGCAGCCGTCTTTTGGAGCGGATTTGGCTTGTTTATGGTGAGGCAAGTAATCATAGAACCGATTTGGTTAGAGGCACCCACTTTTATCAAGTTGGTCTTCGTTTTACCCCCAATGGTTACTGTCGCGCTGGTTGTTGGAAGATACTTGAATAGGGCCTTATGCGGTGTTTCGCTGGAAATTACCAAAGACCGCTTCACGCTCACCAAGAAGTTTCTATCTTGGACGTGGTGGGTTCATAGAGGCTCATCAAAGTATTTGAAAGGCCTAGAACTCGAGGATTCTTATCGCCTGAATAATCACCGTGTGATTAAAGCCCTTACCTTTAGTGAAGGCTCCCGTACTTATCAATTCGGCAGTATGCTATCTAGGTCTGAGAAAAAGTGGCTTTTGGCTGAGCTGCAATCTTTCCTACAAGAGCATAATGGGGACACCTTCCAGTCTGACAAACCCACCAAGAACTCGGGGTGGGTATGAACCATTTTGAGCGCTCAGTTTTAGCGGCTGGCTATCACTGATCACTCAAGCATTGATCGCTCAAACTTATTCAAAGCGCGGATACTTGCTCTACCGTTCCCACATTCTTCAGGGTTAGTGTCTTACAGGTGCGCTTAATTAGCCCTGTTAAAACTTTGCCAGGGCCAACTTCAACAACGGTGTCAACCCCTTCTTCGGGGAGTCGCAGTGAGATTTCGCGCCAGCGGACGGAGCCGGTCATCTGCTGGGTAAGGCGGGCTTTGAGGGCTGGGCTGTCTATGCTAGGAGCTGGGTCTACATTGGACATCACGGGCACCTGGGCGGTCTGAAACGCAACCCCAGAGAGCACCGTTTCAAAAGCGGTGGAGGCATCGGCCATCAGCGGCGAGTGAAAGGCACCACTGACGTCGAGCTTGACGGCGCGCTTGCTTTTGACCCCATTCATCACGGCTTCAACCGCATTGGGGGTGCCTGAGATGACTACCTGACCGGGGTTATTATCATTGGCTAGGACAACACCCTCAGTGGCAACAATTTTGGCATCGAGCTCATCCCGGTTGAACCCCATCAGTGCGGCCATTGCCCCGTCTGCGGCCTCAGACATCAGTTCGGCCCGGCGCTTGACGAGCTTGAGCCCAGCCGCAAAGTCAAAGACCCTAGCTGTGTACAGGGCAGAATATTCCCCCAGGCTATGACCTGCTACTAGATCAGGCTGATGGCCCTGGGCCTTGAGTAGATCGCTCAAAATGCACTCGATAACGTAGAGACAGGGTTGGGTGTAGAGGGTCTGCGACAGCAGCTCAGTCTCCCCCTGACACACGTCTAAGACTGACCACCCTAAAATTTTGTCAGCCTCGGCAAAGCGACCTTTTGTCAGGTCATGGTCTGCGAGATCTGCGCCCATGCCAATTGCCTGTGAGCCTTGCCCCGGAAATACCCACACAGTTTTTGTCATCTTCGATACAGTTTCCTAAAAGCTATTGTTTACTTTCTCAGCAAATGGATCTTTAGAAAAGGAGGTTAGGTAAGGGATTAGAGCGGGGAGGTGTTCTTGAGGTAAGAGATAGTAGATAAGAGAAGACAACTCCTTCGATCAGCTCAGCTTTTTTGAGCTGGGGCATGGCCTCATATCGTCGTTCAAACTCATGTCGGCTGAGGCGATCGCCACTCTCAAGCATTGGAATTTTTGGGTTTTTAGAGGGAGCTTCTAGCATATAGAAAACCTGTCGACCGTTGAATAAGCCGAGTACTCTTCATCATAATGATTTCGAAAAAGTCTTGGCGATTTCCCCGGCTTGTCCCTACGAACCCCATTCAAAGATGGCGGCTCCCCAGGTTAAGCCTGCGCCAAAGCCAGAGGTGGCGATTTTGTCACCGGGTTTGATGTTGCCTGCGCGGACTGATTCGTCCAGAGCGATGGGGATTGAGGCGGCGGAAGTATTACCGTGCTTAGCCATGTTGCTGACGACGCGGTCGTTGGGGATTTTGAGTCGCTTGGCAACGGCGTCGAGGATGCGCTGATTGGCCTGATGCAGGATTAGCCAGTCGACGTCAGCGGTGGTGAGATTGGCATAAAAGAGGGATTTTTCTAGCACCTCGGGCACTCGACTGACGGCGAACCGATAGACTTCGCGACCGTTCATCGTAATCGGTTGAAAGGTACCTTTTTGGACGGAAATATCGCCTGCCAGGGTCTGAGCTTCAGCTTGATAGGCCAGGTTTAAGCAGCCATTCATCGTGCCGTCGCTGCCCATCTCAAAGCCGAGCAGATGGTCGGTCTCACTGGCTTGCATCACCACGGCCCCGGCCCCGTCACCAAACAGCACACAGGTGGTGCGGTCTTGCCAATCGACCCAGCGGGTGAGCACGTCGGCCCCAATTACCACCACGTTGCGATATACCCCGGTGCGAATAAACTGGGCGGCGGTGATTATTCCGAATACAAACCCAGAGCAGGCGGCGGTCAGGTCAAAGGCCACGGCGCGACTGGCTCCTAGCTCAGCCTGTACCTGGCAGGCGCTGCCAAATAAATCGTCGGGGGTGGAGGTGGCTAACACAATCAGGTCGATGTCTGCGGGGGCGAGGTTGGCCATTGCGATCGCACCCCTCGCTGCCTCAGCTGACAGAGACGTCAGCGAATCAGTATCCCCGGCAATGTGCCGCTGTCGAATGCCGGTGCGGGTTGAAATCCACTCATCGGAGGTGTCTACAATCTGGCTGAGATCGTCGTTACTCAGACGGGTGCTGATAGAAGCAGACCCGCTACCGACAAAAGCAACTCCCTGTGCTGTGTGCTTAACCATGTGTTCTCCGTCTGCAAAGCCTCGCTAGGGTGGGTCTGATCAGCTAAACCAAATCCGACTCGATGTTTTTTCGCAGGTAGGCCAAACCCTAGGCCTGGGTGCGGCCAATGTTGACTGAGTGGCGCTTACTGAGTGGCGCTTACTTTTTGGTAACGAGCTTGAATGTGCCCTAACACATCATTGTCGACCGCATCTTTAGCGAGACGAATGGCATTAAAAATAGAAGGCGCTTGGGAGCTGCCGTGGCTGATCACCGCAATTCCAGAAACCCCGAGCAGCAGCGCCCCACCGTGCTCAGCGTGGTCAACCCGCTGCTTGATGCGGCGCAGATTGCCCCGCAGCAGCATGATGCCCAGTTTGCCTAAAATGCCCTGGGGCAACTCCTCACGTAAAATCTGTAGGGCGGCCTCACCCACCGCCTCAGCAAACTTGAGCAGCACATTCCCCATAAAGCCGTCGCAGACGATCACATCAAAATTGCCCGAGAGCACATCGCGGCCCTCTGCATTGCCGACAAAGTTGACTGTCTGATTGTTAACCAGAGCCTGGTGGGTGCTGACAGCGAGATCGTTGCCTTTGCTGGGCTCCTCACCGATGTTGATCAGGCCCACCCTGGGGCGCTCTACCCCAAAGGCATATTGAGAATAAATGCTGCCCATCAGGGCAAACTGCTCTAAAAATCGAGGGCGGCAGTCTACATTCGCGCCAACATCTAAGATCAGAACTGACTTACCGGCCACCACCGTGGGAAAAACTGCCCCAATCGCAGGTCGATCAATGCCCTTGATCCGGCCCAGACGCAACAAGGCTGAGGCCATAGCTGCCCCAGAGTGCCCCGCCGAGACCACGGCATCTGCCCTGCCTTGCTTCACCAAGTCCATTGATACATTAATCGATGCCTTAGGCTTTCGCCGCAGTGCGCTCAAGGGCTCCTCGTGCATATCAATCGTGCTCTCAGAGGGCACAATCTCAATCTGACGCAAGCTGTCGACATTCGCGACCGAGGCCCTGATCTGCTCAGCATCGCCCACCAATAAAATCTCTGCGTCTAGCTCTTCCCTAGCCCTTATGGCACCAGCAACGATTTCAGCAGGTGCATAGTCGCCCCCCATCGCATCTACTGCGA
>JBCDDJ010000499.1:0-4917 GCA_039180385.1 Cyanobacteria bacterium P01_G01_bin.38
CGAATTTTAAGCTTGACGCAGTACAGTTCCAGGTTCAATCATCTCCAAACGGATTTTGGAATTCAGAGGGAGTGTGTTCCTGAATCACCATCATCTCTTGAATTTGTTTCTCCATCTGATGTAACAGATTGATGATAGCGGGCAGTGCCTGGATCGGTGAGGCTTCTAGATCAAGGTTACGGCGCGCCTGATCGCGAATTTCGTTGAGACGCTGGTGTAGCGTATGGGCCATCCCAAGGGCGTCACGACTGAGTTTTTCAACCTGCTGCTGTTGATAAAACTTGAGCGCGGCTCCGCGGAGTACCTGTAAGGTTGCTTCTTCGCCGTGTTTACCTGGGATGATACGTAGTCTTAGCAAAATGCGCTGACCCTGGTAAGTGCGTTCGATTTCAACCTGTTTGGTTTTACGCACCGGGATCAGTGATAACCGCGTGAGCAGCTTCAGCTCGTTAATTGCCCCTTGAAACAGCATCGTGCTGACGTTCTCAAGCACAGATTGCAAGACCCCGTCTTTACTCCACAGAATTCGGCCATGATCGACCTGGCGCTCTAGATAAAGCCGCCCAATGCCCTTAGTTACGACGCGGCTGAGCAACTCCTGTGTCATCGCTTTAGGCGACAGCTGCCGAAGAATATCCAGGGGCTGTTGCTGAAATCGGGATCGTAAATCAAGATCGAGAGGGGCTTTACTGTCAGTCGATGCCCCCAATTTTTCAGAAATTGGGGGTGGGGTAGGTGGGGCAGGCGGGGCTGACACAGCATCTTTTCTGATCTCAACTGCGGGCGCTGGTTTGACTCTGGCTGGCTTAGCCACTGGTTCGGGCAGTGGTTCGGACACTGTCTCAGCAGGAGGTGGTGTGGGAGCAGCCGCTGCCATTTCCTCAGTCAGCTCGGTTGGCGCACTAACGACTAAGGTGGGTGATTCTTGAAAACTATTGCTCGGTTGCGGCTTAGGTGAGGGAGGCGAAGCCTCAGCCGGGGGCTGCTGCTGCTGCCGAGCTTTGGCAGCGTGACTCAAGAATTTAGAAAGAATTTCACGGTGCCAGTCGGACGGAATCTGACGAGGCACAATTGAGCAATTAATGTAGGAAACCAGGCGACGCACATAATCAGCAGCGGCGTGATCGCGAGGATTGACCATTCCCAAATTTAAACAGCTACCCTCAATCGACAGAGGCAATACTTGATAATAGAGACAGGCCTCAAACGGCAGAATGCCCTCGATTAGGACAAACATTTGTTTGAGATCGGCCTTAGGTCCGCCCGAGGAGGCATCTGCCTGTCGATCTTGAGGAGTCTCTGACATGGTTGAGATAGATGCTAGGGTTATTTATATAGCTTCTAGAGCAAAGTGCAGGCATCCGCACAGTTTTTCCCTAGAACTTCTCAAAAGCTTTTCAAAAAATACTTACCAGGGGATGTGATGTAGGCCACATCCAGCTTGAAAACTTGAGTTTTCCCGTAGGACAAATGAGAGGTTTGGGTGTGTCCAGGGTTTAATAGCTGTCCTTATCAGGTACCTGGCTTCTCAGTTCCTGAGCAGATAAATATAGCTTAGCCCATTCACTCATGACTTGTTTGGGCTTAAGGTCAAGGGTTTGGGCGATCTGCTCAACCGACTCGCCCGCTTTAAATGCCGACAAAATATGCTGCTGAGACTCAGAGAGCGCCTGCCAATACAGTTGCCACTCGGCTGGGGTGAGGCCCAGGTTGTGGTCCTTTAAAGAGGTTTTAAGCCAGCCAAAGACGAGATCAGGTTTTTCTTTGAGGGTAAAGATCCGAATTGCGTGGTAGCTAATCTTTTCGCGCAATCGATAGACCTGCTTAACGGATAGGTCAAGCTTTTTGGCGATGGCCTCTTGGGCATAGCCTTGCAAATGTAGCTCTAGCCATCGGGCCGCGGTGTCGTCCAGATTTTCGCTGAGATAGTCAACAAAGGTTTGCTTTACCTGGGTGCGCTGGGTCTGCTGTTCTTCAAAAGCTTGCTGGTCTTTATAGGTGTCTAGGGCTTCAAAATCAAGCAAGCTTAAGGTGCCATCGGCATCATCGGTGCCAATCTCTTCAGAAATTAAATAAATCAGCTCACTGCTGGGCACCTGGGTCATGCCGCCCCGCTGAGAACGTCGCAGATAGTTGACAAATCGATAAACCAACAAAGGTTGGTTACGAATAGGGCGGAGGCAGTATTCTTCAATGCTGGCTAACACGAGCAGGTTGCGCAGCTGGGCGCGCTGGGTGCATTGGCTAATCCAGGCGGTTTGCTGCTGCAAATGCCGGTCGCTTTGGAGCATTTCCTGAATCACTTCCTGTAGCACATCCTTGACGGTGCGCTGGCGATCGCGACTGAGGGCGATCCAGGTTCTGACTTTGCTGCGAATCAAAAATAGCCCGCCCAGTTTTTTGAGCAACTTTTGATAGGCGCGGTCAGGGGGCAGGCCCCAGTAGGTTTGGTGAAAAATCCGGTAGCGGTAGGCGATTGCCTGTTTTGCGATCGCAAGATCAGCCTTGCCGAGCTGCTCAAATCGCTCAGGATCCTCTCCCAGGAGCCATCCGACAATGGCGTCGTAGGTTTCTGTAGATTGATTTGGGATATCTTGATGCAGGCGCAATCGCCATTCTTGCGCTATGGCTTCTGCCAGTGACATGTTAAAACGAAGTCCCCATATTTACAGAGTTGACGATGGAGGCGGGGGAAAGATTCACTAGACGTAAAATTTAGGCTCTAACTAAAATTATTCAGCCTTTGGTGAACAAAATCTTGAACTTTATAGTCACTATATCTGTGAATGTTCAGTGGTGGGACATCCGTTTCTGCGGATTATGCTGTACTTACCCTTCGGCAAGCAGGTTAGAGGCCAGTTTTGATGGCTGGTGTTGATAAGTGCTTAGCAAGCCTTGGGAGCTTGGTATACGAGCAAACATAAGAAGAACCAGGGAAGTTTGATTGTTGACGGGCTTGACTTGGATTCAAGCTTGTCTCTATGACTGGTCCCTATAGTAATCATTGCTTATGGTTTTGCTACTAGTTATCGATCAACAGAATTTTATCTCTAAGAACATTTCACATTAAGCTTCTGCTCGTACTAACAGATACTTTTCTGTTCTGATTAACCCCTCCATACCATCATGTCATCTTCTACAACCTCCTCTGCCAAGAGTCGGGGCAATATCGCCTTAGTTTCAAAACCAGCTTTTGAGGACAGGCCGCATCACTCTACCCGATCATTCTTTAAACGCGCAATTGATATCCTGGGGGCGCTGGTGGGTCTGTTTGTGCTGGCATTACTCTACCTCCCGATTGCGATCGCCATTCGCTTAGACTCTCCCGGCCCCACGTTGTATTCCCAGGAGCGCTACGGCTTACAGGGGAAGCCTTTTCGCATCTTGAAGTTTCGCTCCATGGTGACCAATGCTGATGACCTCAAAGCCAGCGTCACCAATGAGGCCCAGGGCTTAATCTTTAAAAACCAGACCGACCCTCGGATTACCCGAGTCGGTAAGATTTTACGCAAAACTAGCCTGGATGAGTTCCCCCAGTTTTGGAACGTTTTGAAGGGAGACATGAGCCTAGTCGGTACTCGCCCGCCTACGGGTGATGAGGTGGCTCACTACAGCGACCATCACTGGCGTCGTCTGAATGTCAAACCAGGTATCACTGGGCAGTGGCAGGTGAGCGGGCGCTCCGCCGTTAAAGATTTTGAAGACATCGTCAAACTCGATCTGCACTATCAGACTCAGTGGACACCGCTGTATGATGTGCAGCTGTTGATTCGTACGGTGTATGTGTTGGTGACTAAGTCGGGCGCGTATTAAGAACCCCTTCGCCCTGTCCCCCTCACTCAGCTAGTACTTTAGCATTGGGATTCGTCACTAAATTATCTCGATGGACGACGGTCTCAGCCCCCTCGTACCCAAGCAAGCTCAGGATTTCATTAGACTGGCGACCCTGGATCTTTTGTAGATCTTGGGCGGCGTAGTTGACGAGGCCACGGGCGATCTCTTGACCGTTGCGATCGCACAGTAATACAGCGTCCTGCCGCTGAAATTCCCCCTCGACATCGGTGATGCCAGCGGGCAACAGCGATTTTCCCAACTGATGAATGGCCCGGACCGCCCCCGCATCTAGATAGAGTCGTCCGCTCGGCACCAAACTATGGGCAATCCAGCGCTTGCGAGCCTTCGCTGGGCTCACCTGTGGCGCGAACTGAGTCCCCAGGGCCTCGCCCGCTAAAATTTTGAGAATATTGCTGGGCTGCTGGCCATCGGTAATCACCATGCGAATACCGGCAGTCGTGGCAATCCGAGCGGCCTCCAACTTAGTCACCATGCCACCGGTTCCCCAGCCAGAGCCTTGCTCCCCGACATCAACTTTGAGTTCGTCCAACTGGTTGACTAGGCTGATCGGCTGAGCATCGGGGTGATATCGGGGGTCCGCCGAGTAAAGCCGATCGACATCGGTTAGCAAAAACAGCCAATCTGCGCCAACTAAGCTAGCTACCAGGGCCGATAGGGTATCGTTATCGCCAAACTTGAGTTCGTCTACGGCAACGGTATCGTTTTCATTCACGATCGGGATTACCCCCAGCTGCAGCAGTTGCCGAAAAGTCCGATAGCTGTTGACATAGCGAGAACGCTGCACAAGGTCGCTGCGGGTCAACAAAACCTGGGCAATGGGCTGATCCACCGTCGTAAAGAAATCGTCATAGACCCGCATCAACCGCCCCTGCCCCACCGCTGCTACGGCCTGCTTCATAGAAATTGTCGTAGGCCGCTCGGCCAACCTCAATCGAGCACAGCCCACCCCCACTGCCCCAGAGGAGACCAGGATGACCTGATTACCTTGACGGCGCAGCTGGGCCAGGGTCTCGACCAGACGGGCAATGGTAGACAGGGCGAGGTAGCCTGTCTGAGGCTGCG
>JBCDDJ010000500.1:0-4917 GCA_039180385.1 Cyanobacteria bacterium P01_G01_bin.38
AACCATAGAGCCGGTAGATGAGAGTCTGAATTCACCCGAGCAGGCGGCTATTTACGCCAAAGTGTTAAATGCTCAGGGCAAACTGCGTTGGTTAGAGGGGGATGTGGAGACGGCTTTGGAGGTGTGGCAGCGCTCAGAGCAGGCATATCGTCAGGCAGGGGATGGGGTAGGGGGTGCGATCGCACAGCTCAACCAGGCCCGCGCCCTACAGCATCTCGGCTTAAACACCCAGGCTCAAACGCTGTTACAACAGGTTCATCAACACCTACAGCAGCAGCCAGACGCAGAGTTAAAAGCCACTGGGCTGCGCCATCTGAGCAGCGTGCTGCGGCAAATAGGCGATTTAGAAATGGCCCAAAGTCTGCTGCAAGACAGCCTATCGTTGGCAACCCAGTCAGACAGCACCAGCTTAATCTTCTTAGAGCTGGGGAATACAGAATGGGCGATGGCCAATCGACTCATGGCGCTGGGCCGACAGCCCGAAGCCCAACCACACTTCCAAGCTGCTAGGGAAGCTTATCAGCAAGCGATTAGCCTCGACAACACGCTATCGGCGCGGCTAAACCTGCTGCGGCTATCGGTTGATCGCCAAGAGTGGTCTGCCGCCCTCCAGGCGGTGCCCGCCGTGCAGCAAGCGATTGACCAGCTGCCGACCAGCCGCACCGCTGTGTATGCCACCATTCACCTGGCCGAGAGTTTGCTCAAGCTCATCCAGACCCACACAGCGCCCGCCAGCTTGGCCCCTGGGGAGGCTGAGGCGCTGACACCGCTCAAGGTTGCACAACAGCTATCCACGGCTTTTAAACAAGCACAATCCTTGCAAGATAAGCGAGCCGAATCTTACGCTTTGGGCCAGTTAGGCCAACTCTATGAGCAAACCCAACAGTGGCCTGAGGCCCAATCTCTAACCCAGCAAGCCCTGTTCACGTTAGAACCCATTCAAGCCCCCGAGCTTCAGTATCGTTGGGAATGGCAGCTGGGCAGACTGCGGCAGCAGCAGCGCGATCGGTCTGGGGCACTGCAAGCCTATGAGGCCGCTGTTGATAGCCTACAGCGAGTTCGCGACGATCTGATGAATGTAACCACAGAGGTTCAGTTCTCCTTTCGAGATGATGTTGAACCAGTCTATCGGCAGTATATTGAGCTGTTGTTATCTGCTTCTGAATCGACCCCACCCGAACAGCTCGAAAAAGCGATTCAAACTGTCGATCAGCTGCAGCTGGCTGAGATCGAAAATTATCTCGGCTGTGCGCTGACCCAAGTGCAGCGGATCGAACAGGTTCAGGATGCTAAGACGGCGATTCTCTACCCGATTGTGTTGAGCGATCGCATCGCGATGATTGCTCAACTCCCTGGGGATGCCCTGGCCTATCGCGAAACAAGGGTTCCACAGGCGACGTTAGAAGGGACACTGTTAGCCTTGCAAACAAATTTATCGATGCCCCAGAGAACGCCCGAGGTGCTTAAAGATGCCCAACAGGTTTACGATTGGCTGCTGCGTCCATTAGAAGCGGAGTTGAGCCAGTCCTCAGTTCAAACCCTGGTGTTTGTCTTAGACGGGGCGATGCGCAACGTGCCAATGTCGGTGTTGCACGATGGACAACAGTATTTAATCGAGAAGGGCTATGCGGTTGCGATCGCACCGCGACTACAGTTGTTTGCCCCCAGTGCGGCCCGCCCCCCCTTGAAGGTCAAAATGGGCGGGGTCGGCATCCCCCAGGTGATCAATGAGACTCAGTTTCCCCCCATTGCTAAAGTCCAAGAAGAGCTAGACGGCATCGCCCAGTATGTAGAGGTCAGCGATCCGCTCATTAATGAATCATTCACCACTGAGAACATTCGTCAGCAGCTGCAAACAGAGGATTTTTCAGCGATTCATTGGAAAACCCACGGGATTTTTAGCTCTGACCCCCAAGAGACCTACATCGTCGCGTACAACGAACGCATTGTGGCGCAGGACCTCAACGATTTAATCCAGCTGGGCAGCCGCGACGCAGCGCAGCCCCTAGAGCTGGTCGTTCTCAGCGCCTGCGAAACCGCCCAGGGTGACGATCGGGCCGTCCTAGGGCTAGCTGGGCTGGCCGCTAGAACAGGCACCCGTAGCGTCTTGTCTACCCTGTGGATCGCCCAAGATACCCCCAACACCGAATTTATGATCCGATTCTACGAAAATCTGTCGCAGCCCGATCGGTCCATTGCTGAAAGTGTGCGTCAGGCTCAGCTGTCGCTAATCCGCGACTATGGCTATACAACGCCGTATATCTGGTCAAACTATGTATTGGTAGGTAACTGGCTATGACGCACGTTTCAGCATGGATGCACAAGATAAGAACAGCTTTAAGAGAGAGTTTAAAGAGATTGGGGGTGCGATCGCGACTACTAACGGTGGCAATAGCGTTTTGGGTTTGGCCGCTGCTTATCTTGACCGCACAATCATTCTCTCCTCTCGACAAAGCCACCGCTCCTGCACCCCAAACCGCTACCATTCATAAAGTTTCCCATTTTGAAAAGATTGAGCCAGCGCAATCTCGATTAATCCTCTCAGAGGCTAGCAACTCAGACCCTCAGCAGGCAGAAGCCGCTCGCCTGCTGGTGCAGGGGGTTCAGCAATTTCAAAACAGCCAGTATCCAGCTGCGCTAGAGACGTTACAGCAGGCGCTAGCGATGTTTCAAGCTATCGAGAACCGCCAGGGAGAAGTCGATACCCTCTACACTTTGAGTGTTGTCTATCGGACCTTGAGCCAATATCAGACTGCCCTTGAGGTTTCTCAGCAGGCGTTAGAGATTGCCCGCGAGATCAACTATCCCCAGGGCGAAGCCAGTGCCCTCAGCGGCCTGGGCCTCGCTTACTATACCCTGGGCCAATATAGTCAGGCAATTAGCTTTCATCAACAACATTTAGACCTTGCCCGTGCAACCGGAGAGCGCCTTGATGAAGCCGCTGCTTTCAGCAACCTGGGGCTGGTTCACGATGCTATCGGGCAATATTCACAGGCCCTCGATCTCTATCGGCAAGCTTTAGAGATTGTCCGCGACATCGAAGACCGCCAAGGCGAAGCCGATATCCTGGGCAACATCGGTCTGGCTTTCTATTCCTTAGAAAGCTATCAGCAGGCGATTGAGTTTCATCAGCAAAATTTAGAGATTACTCGCCAAATCAGAGATCGTCTAGGCGAAGCCAACGCCCTGGGTAACCTGGGAATCACCTACACTGCGCTGGAGCAGCCCCAGCAGGCGATTGAGTTTCACCAACAAGCCCTAGCGATTGATCGCGACATCGAAAATCGTCTTGGAGAAGCGGCCTCCCTCAGCAGCCTCGGGATGGCTTACGAGTCTCTAGACAAATATCAGCAGGCGATTGAGTTTCATCAGCAGGCATTAGCGATTCGACGGGCAATCAACGATCGCGAAGGAGAAGCGATTTCCTTAAGCAGCTTAGGTATTGCCTTTATCGAGCTCGAACAATTTGCCGAGGCTGAGCAATGGCTGACCCAGTCTATTGAAGTTTTTGAATCGTTGCGGACTGACTTAACCGATGCACAACTGATTGCAATTGCCGAGACCCAAGCTTTTGCCTACACTGCTCTAGAAATAGCTCTGGCCGCCCAGGGCAAATCAGCAGCAGCATTAGAAGTCACAGAGCGGGCGCGAGCCCGCGCCTTTGTGCTACAGCTTGCCCGCCTGGGTGCCCCACTACCACAAGCCATTTCTGAGGCCATCCAACCGCCCTCTATTGACGAGATTCAGCAAATCGCTCGAGATCAAAACACAACGCTGGTTTCCTACTCCCACATTCTTGACCAAGCCCTATACATCTGGGTGGTACAGCCTTCCGGCGAGGTTACGTTTCGCACGGTTGAGTTTGACGGCGCTGACGATGCGCCTAACCCGATCGCAACGATTGATGGCCCAGTTTATCGCGGTCGCTCAACCCCATCAGAAATCACGACGCTGGTTGCAGATTCACGATCGGGTATTAGCGAATTTGGCCGCATTCCCTCCGCACAGCTCAAGGCGCTATACCAAATCCTGATTGAGCCTATCGCAGATTTACTGCCGACCGCTCCAGAAGATGAAGTGGTTTTTATTCCTCAAGGCAACCTCTTCCTCGTCTCTTTTGCAGCGTTGCAAGATGCTGAGGGAGCCTATCTAATTGAAAACCACACTGTCTTGACCGCGCCCGCAATTCAAGTGGTCGGGTTAACTATGGGAAACGAACGTAGAGAGTGGAATACCTACGCAGGTGGGGACGCCCTGGTCGTTGGCAATCCGGTGATGCCCACGGTTTCTATCCCAACAAGCGATCGCGGGCTGCGAGAGGCTCAGCTGACCCCCCTGCCAGGGGCAGAGGCAGAGGCGGTGGCCATTGGCGATTTTCTAAACAGCTCACCTTTGATTGGCGATCAGGCTACCGAGGCACAGATTAAACAACAGCTCCCCACGGCTCCGCTGATCCACCTGGCGACCCACGGGCTGCTTGAATACGGTGACCCTCAAGCTTCGGGGGTGCTCGATTTGCCCGGTGCGCTAGCCCTGACGCCGGGCGATGGCGAAGATGGGCTGCTCACAGCTGGCGAGATTTTGGACATGGACTTGCAGGCCGAGCTGGCGGTTTTGAGCGCCTGTGATACTGGGCGGGGGCGCATCACCGGAGATGGTGTGGTGGGGCTCTCCCGATCTTTGATCACTGCGGGCGTGCCGAGCGCCATCGTATCGCTGTGGTTGGTCCCCGATGGCCCCACCGTGACGTTGATGACCGAGTTTTATAACCAGCTACAGCAGGGGCAGACCAAAGCCCAGGCCCTGCGGCAGGCGATGCTAGCCACTTTAGATGAGGCTCCGCAACCGGTGAATTGGGCCGCTTTTATCTTGGTTGGAGCGGTAGAGTAATGGGCATCACTACGCTTGCAATGTTTA
>JBCDDJ010000501.1:0-4913 GCA_039180385.1 Cyanobacteria bacterium P01_G01_bin.38
TGCGATTTGCAGCATTCGCTGGCTCTTTTCGGGTTGGGTTCTCAAGACCCCGCTGGCGAGCAGGTCTAACGAGCCCAGGATAGAAGTCAGGGGCGTCCTCAGCTCGTGGTTGACCACTGAAATAAATTCGTCTTTGAGTTTTTCGACCTCGTGGCGATCGCTGATGTCGATGCAGGTACCGATGTAGCCGGCAAAGCTGCCGTCGGGGGTAAAGCGCGGCACCCCCCGGTCTAAGAGCCAGCGATACTGGCCGTCTGCCCGTCGCAGGCGATACTCCATTTCAAAGCTTTGACGGGCATCAAAGGTGGTGGTGTAGGTATTTACACAAGCTTCAAAATCGTCGGGGTGAACCCCCTCTGTCCAGCCATCGCCCAGTTCTTGCTCAACCGTGCGCCCGGTAAAGGTGAGCCAGGTTTGGTTGAAAAAGGTGCAGCGTTTGTCGGTGCCTGCAATCCAGAGGAGCACCGGAGCACTGTTGGCGACGGTGCGAAATCGGGCTTCGCTCTCCCGTAGCGCCTCGGCGGCGGCTTGCTGTTGCTGATGGGCTAAATCAGCGGCCAGGAATCGACCAATGCTCTGGGCCATGAGTTCAATGATTTCTTGCTCGTGACTGGTAAAGGCCTCTCGTCGAACCTGGGTCGAAGAGAAGTTGAGGGTGCCATAAATCTGCTCGTTCACAAAAATCGGCGTGCCCAGATAGCTTTCTAGCTGCAACGATTGGTAGACGGGATGCGATCGCATTCCCATCATCTCCCCTACATGCCCATAGGCTACGGTTTGACGGCTCCTAACCACAGCAGCGCAGTAAGTGTCTGATAGGGCAAAGACATCGTCAGGCGCGAGCGAGGTCAGCTCAGATCGCACCGAACGAATCGTATAGGTCTGGCCCACAATCTGGCTGATGATGCCGGTCTCTACCCCGAGGATTTGGCAACCGGTTTCTAAACAATCTTCAAACAGGGCATCGTAGGTCTCATAGTGGGCAGTATTGATCCGATGCAAATGCTTAAGGCTGGCGCTAAACCGCCTCAAGTTTTCTTCGGTCAGCCTGCGGGCAGTCGTATCCCTGACCAGCTGAGCGCGATGTCGTTGGGCCGCTTGGGTGAGCCAGGTGACCCAGCCCAGTAACCCCGACATGAGTAGACCACTGATTAAAACAACGGTGGGTAAGTGAGACTGTTCCTGCGCTAACAGGGCAGGGGTGGGCCAGACTTCGATTTCCCAAATCACGCCGTGTAGATCAATCTCGGTACGCTGACTCCATGTTATCTGTAACGAGCTTGACAGCGAGGTCTGTCGTGAAGTCGGCGGCGCTTGCGGCGGGCGCGGCTCGCCTTTAGTCATCTCGGTGGCGGTGCGGCGATAGATTTCGGTATCGCCTTCTCGAATTGCAATCGCATAGCCAGGGGCCACCCGCTCATCCAAAATGGTATCCAGCAGCCGCTGTACTCGAAAAACCCCTAAATTAAACCCCTCAAAGGCCTGATCGACCTCCCGAAAGATCGGGGCGTAGACCAGGACACCTTCTCCCCCCTGCACCAGCGTTACCGTGTGGGTCATCGAGGCCGTGTGTCTTTTTCGCGCTGTCTCCATGACCTCTCGCTGATAGGCCTCAGACCCCAGGTTAAAGTCTTTGGCAGCTTCATTCCCAGATAGGGGTACAATCCAGCGTACATAAAAGTCTGAGTCAATCCATTCAATTGCCTGGTAGCCAGGATAGTCTCGCAACAGGCTCTCAGCATCGGCGGTCCAGTCGGCTTGGGTCATATCCCCCTGGGCGGCCCATCGCCGTGACATTCGCACCAGGGCCTGCACCCGGTCTTCAGTTTGGACACGAATCTGTCGACCGATACTCACGGTGGCAAAGTCAACTTGTCTATGAATTTGAGTCTGTGCTTGCGTTCTTAAAGAGTTCCAGAGGAGCAGGGTGGTGGCAATCACCCCTGCCCCCACCGCAAGGGGGAGTCCTGTGGTTTTCCAAATCTGGGAGAACCGCTGTGAACGAAGGGGCTGCATAGGGTTTCTCCCGAATCATCTAAGCAATGAAGCAATGGTCTGAGCCATCCTCTAAGCAATTATCTAAGCTGATAGAATATGCCCCGGTCGGGCTCGACCCAGCACTGCCGTGGCCTTTTCAAAGAGTGCTGCCCCATCCCCTGCTGGCCAATTTTCTGAGCGATTATACTCCACTGGCGGATAGGCGACCACTCCTGCCCTGAAAGTCAGGGAAACTCTATCCTGGCGGTCGGTTGGTAATGAAACCTTGCGAAAGTCTTGGAGCACCGCTTTGAGGCGACGAATCCCATCTCGGAGGCTCATCCCATACATGGCCACAACAAATACCCGCCCCCCCCAGCGACCGACCACGTCATCCCCCGTAAACGCCCGTCGCAAGAGCTGTCCCAACTGGGTGATGGCGGCATTTCCCGTCTCGTAGCCGTGCTCACGATTGAGGGTTTCTAGCCAATCGATTTTTAGGGTTGCCAGACAAAGGGGTTGGCGGTGCCGACGGGCCAGGGTGAGCAGTTGCCCAACTGCTCGGGTGGCGTGGCGGCGGTTGGCGACCCCGCTCAGGGCATCGATTTCGGTGCGCACCTGACCCAGCCGCGATCGTTCTAGCCGATTGAGAATGCGGGTGACTAGGGTCGGACCCACAATCGGTTTCGCCACATAGTCGTCTGCCCCCACCTCAAATACCCGACTCTGGGTATCGGTATCGGTGTGGGCGGTGAGAAACAAAATCGGCAGGTGGCTCCAGTGCAGGTCACTGCGAACGACCTGACACAGGGCCAACCCGTCTACGTAGGGCATTTCGACATCCAGCACCAGCAAATCGGGCTGGGTGTCGTTGAGCACCTCCCAAAACCGTCGTGGGTCGCCCAGGATAAATACTTTGAGGCCCCACGGCTCTAACAGCTGACGCATCGCCCCTAAAATATGCGGGTCGTCATCCACCGCTAAAACAGTGGCCGCCGCCGGGCGCGATCGCACCCATAGTTGCGTCACGGTCTCGATCACTGCCGCTGCTGGCACTGACGGTGGAATAAACCCGCGACCTCCCAACCGAGCCACCTTGACCCGATCGATCAGACTATCTTGCTCGGTACGCAGCAGCACTGGCACGGGCGGCGTCAGCGCTTGCAACTCTGCCAAAAAAGTGACCGTATCCGGGGTCAGCCGAATCGCTTGTTGGCTTTGGGGGGTGGACGATAGGTCCAGCAGCACCCCATCGGGACGACCCCAGGTCAGCTGCCCTAGGGCGGCACTGGGACTGGCCTCTGTCTGCATCGTCCAACCCGTCGCAGCGGTGGCTAACGCCTCGGAGAAAGCAGCATCTGCACTAATCACCAGCAGGTGGGGCAGGTTGGCGGTGGCGGGCACATCAGGGGCAAACAGGGTTGGGTTTTCACTTTGAATGGCCTGCTGCACCGATTGTCGCAGCGCCGCCACCAGCTCAGCTAGATGGCTGCGCTGATGGGACTTCAGCGATGGCCAGTTATGAAATGCCAGTTCGGCTTCGCGGGCCAGTTGAGAGCCCTCGTCAAAATTGAACATGCCCAGGGACCCGGCCAGCTTATGGGCTTCTCTCTCGGCCTGCTGGCGAAGCTCATCGGCCAACGTATCGGTGATGCCAGCGGAGGTGGCCTGCTCAATCACGGCAATGCGATTACTCAACCGTTGCTTGGCTCGATCCCAAACCGCTGTGGTTTTGGTATTGGCCTGATGGGCCGCCCGGTGGGATAAGCTATCTTGTTTTGGCGTTTCTCGCATTCGATAGCCAATGCCATACACTGTTTCAATCGGATTTTGGGACACCCCAGCAGATTTGAGATGCTGTCGTAGGCCTTTGATGTGGGCGGTAATCGTCTCTTCACCGGGGGAGTCTTCAAAAGACCAGAGGTGATCGAGAATAGCGCCGCGGCTAAAGACCCGGTGGGGGTTACGCAAAAACAGCTCGAGCAGGTCGTATTCCCTAGGTCGCAGGTAAATGGGCTCACCGTGATGGGTCACCTCACGGGTGCTGGGGTCTAGCGAGAGGCTTTGCCAGGTGAGCACCGGCAGCAGCGTCACCGCCTCGCGCCGCTGCAAAGCTCGAATGCGGGCCAGTAACTCTTTTTGATCAAAGGGCTTGGTCATGTAGTCGTCGGCCCCCGCATCCAGACCCAGGACTTTGCTGGTGCTGGTATCTTGGGCGGTAAGCAGCAAAATGGGGGTTTGGCTGCCGTGCGATCGCAGCTTCCGACAGAGGCTGATGCCATCCAGCTTGGGCAGCATCACATCCAGCAAGATCAGGTCATAGTTAAAAGCAGACGCGAGTTCCCAGCCCATGTGACCGTCTGTGGCCACATCAATGGCATAGTGCTCTGCCGTCAACGCATTGACGAGGACCTCCGCCAAAATGTCGTCATCCTCAACCAGGAGAATTTTCACAACCCCTCCTTTATAACCGCCTCAATACATCAGGAAATCACTATCCTGTTAGAGTGGTTTATCAAGTCAGTCACCCTTACGCCCAAGCTAGCGCGGGTTAATCACGACTCAGAGGGGTGTTTGTAAATCGCAATACTTAATGGCTGCGTTGAGCTTATTCACCAGCGCAGCGTCCTCCCAAAGCGCAGCGTCCCCACTCCTAAACCGTCGGCATCAACGGACGTTGCTGATCGTTGGTCAAATCATCATTCACAAAATCATCATCGGCTTCGGGTAGTGCAGGTAGTCGACTAATAAAAGAATAAATCTCTTTACGCGCCCAAATTCTGCCATTCTCATCAACCTTAAAGTCTTTTCCGGGGATAAATCCTGCCAAAGTCAGCTTTATCAGTAACGTATTGACTTCGGCCTTCGTGAGGGGACGGATTGCCATCGGGGGTCTACACACTCCTTAATCATGCTTATCTCCACCCTAACGGCCA
>JBCDDJ010000502.1:0-4880 GCA_039180385.1 Cyanobacteria bacterium P01_G01_bin.38
AAAGATATGTAAGTGCAGCTTTGAAGTTTTTAGGAAGGCATTCCACCGCCAGCGGCACCCATCGAGGACTGGGTCGCAGCCCTCTCTGAAGCAGAACGTAACCAGTATTTGGTACGGGTGGCAAAAGGTGAAAAATACGTTAGAACTGAACTCATGCGGCGATTTCGGCAGCAATTTAGCCAGCCAGTTGACAACGCTAGCGTAGACGCTGGGCGCTCACTTGCTGAGTTAGTGGCTGCTGCTGAGCATAAGGCCGCTGAACGAGATCGTAAGGCTCAACAAAAAGCTGAAAAAGCTGAGCAGCAACGCTTAGAGTCACTCTCGCCCAAGGCAGAAAGCCTATGGAAAGAGGTCTGGCAGTTGATCGGTCAGGGTCAGGCTAAAAGCTATGACAAAGCAGTTTCCCATCTGAAAGATCTAAAAGCGATCGCTGGGCGAAAGGATCAGTTGGAAGCGTTTTATGAACGCTTTCAGGAAATTGAGCAACAGTTTAGCCGACGAACAGCGCTGATCTCTCGGTTAAATAAGGCAGGTTTGAAGCATTGAGGAAAAAACAGGGTTATTGCTTCTCCAACGGCGTCTTAACGCCTTAAAGACCCTTTCTAAGGGGATATCTCAATGGCTCTATCTATGAACTCAAAGCCAGTTGGGCCAAATCCGGTTTCTTGTACAATGATCTCACCCTGCTTTGCCCACATATAGTGGGGAACGCCTGCCGGTGTGTAAACAACTGATCCAGCCGGATAAGCTTGGATATTTTCTGTATCAAATTGCTCACCACTTCCATAGTGCATAACCCCTGAGATGACCGTCGTGATGCGGTTATCGGAATGACGATGAGCAGGAAAAACAACCTCAGCAGCCATCTTGCCAACCAGAGCATATAGCTCGGAGCCCGACGGATCGCCGACCACTATGGCACTTTGAACCCCCTCAACAGTCGGATTTTCTCGCCACTGGACATTACTTGGGAAAACAGCTGACGCGTCAACGGCTGAGGGGTCGGCACCTGCAAGCAGAGTTGGCTGACCCTCAACCGCAATGGCAGGAATGTTGGCCACCGTCAAAGTCAAAGTCAGCAAGAAGCAGGCTAGCAGAAAAATTCTTTTAATCATCATGGCACAGGTTCCAAAAATTGTCGGTCACAGCTATCTTGTTACGGTCTGTCGGAGTTGACCCAGCGACGTGAGTGCAACGGCTATCACCCAGAGGGCAGGCCCAATCCAACCTTTGGGCAACCAAGGGAAAATCCCTGGCACCATGAAAAGCCAGAAAAGACCTATTTCAGTCCAACCAATGGTGATCAGATTGATCCAGTAGCCAATGCGGCTGTTGCGCCAGTTTAACCAGGCTCCGACTAAGATTGAGCACAGCACAAAAAATAGAATATGAAACGCTCCTTGCTGAATCCGAACGCCCAAACCTGCCGGTTCAGTGAGCGTATTGCCAAGCCCCCAGAGGCTAGCAACCACCTGTAAATGCCATATACCCCAGAGAATGTAGGCGACAGCACCCAGCTTATACCAGGCAACCTGATTTCCCTGTGGAGTCTTAATACGCTGTGTAGCAGCAGACTTAACCATCCGAATAGCCTCCTATCGACAGAATTAAAAACAGGCATCTCAAGCGTGCCCATTTTAATACTATACTCGTGAGTATAAAAACTAGTAGCAAAATTACAAGTTTTTTACTCACGGGTCGGCAATGCTTGTTTTGGGTGTGATACTGGTACTGTGGCAAAAAATCAGATTTCAAACCAAAGACCGATGGGACGCCCCAGAAAGTTTGATTCAAATCAGGTACTTGATATTGCCCTAAAGCGCTTCTGGACAGAGGGCTATACTGCGGTGCGCCTTGACGATATTTGCCACGAGGCTGGCATCACCAAGCCGAGTCTCTACAATGCATTTGGAGATAAGAATGCGCTCTATGAGGCGACTCTGAAACACTATGAAGCTTTGTTCCAGGCCCGCGTTATGGCTGCTTTGGCCTCTGCCACCAACGCTGAGGACGCTATCAAACAATACTTTGATACAACCGTGTCGATCCTAACGGATCCAGATCTGCCGAAGGGCTGCCTCAGGGTTAAAACGCTGGCCGAATGTGCAACAACTCATCCAAAGCTGGTCGAGGTTGCTTGTCAGCAGCGCGACAGAAGTCTCAAGGCAGTGGCTGCAATGCTGATTGAGTATGGTCAATCAAGTGAGAAGGCTAATGAGCTAGCCGAACTGATTGTCGTTCTCAGCGACGGATTAGCTGCCAGTGCACGGACTGATCAATCTTTTCAATCCCTACATAGAACTGTAAACCTGGCCTATGAGGCAGTGAAAGCCTTGCTTTGATTGCTCACGTTTTGAGGGTGTAAGTAGCTAACCAGAAATAACTCCTCACTATCATTCGACTTCTGCTATTGCCCCAAATGTCGAAGAAAACGAATGCTCGAATTCCTCCCTGTGAGGATAATGGCCCTCAATCTACAGCATAAGACAACAGTATTACACCGCTATTATAAATCTTGTTATTAAGCAGGCTCAGATCGGTTTGCTTAATCTCCTCAGAGAACAAGGGAATCCCTGAGCCGAAGAGAGTTGGATTTAGCTTGAGAATAATCTCATCGATCAAATGCTCGCTAAACAGCGTTGATGCCAGATTTGCGCCGCCGCACAGATAGATATCTTTGCCGGACGCCTGCTTTAAAGATTTGACTAACTCCACCACATTGTCAGAGACCAGCTCCACAGCCTGATCGGGGCTTTCTGTCATCGTGCGAGAGATGACATACTGTTTCATCATTGGGTAAGGGCTGGTAACCCCTGCCTTCAGGCCTATTTCATAGGTTTTGCGGCCCATTAGCACCGTATCGAATGATTTGAACGACTCTAGATAGTCATTGACATGATCGCCTTCTGCCAAAAAGCCGTTCCAAGACCCATCTGGATGGGCGATAAACCCATCTACGGTGCAGGCGACGTAGTACTTAAGTTTTCGCATAGGGTCGCCTCATGGTTGAGTTGTGCTGGGCGGTTTGTCACCCATAGAGGATAGACATGAATCGAGAAGAAGTGGAGAATAGATCTTATGGATACCTACGCGATTTTGAAAGCAGCCCAGCGTCAGCGGGTGAGTGATGGTGAAGTTGTTTCTGTCTTGGGTAAAGGCGAGGCAATGGCCCAGCAGCTGATTTTGCTGTGGCCGCAGCTGGGGGATTTTGACAGTCTGGAATATGCCTGGTGGCTGCGGAGGGAAGCTGACCAGCTCAAGACAAGTAATATCATCGTGCGGGCGGTGGGGATTGGCGATCGCAACTCGGGCAAACAGTTCTGTAACTACACCGGGTTCCCCCCAGAGCATCTCTTTGTAGACCCCACAGCGACGCTACACCAGGCGCTTGGGCTATATCCCGGTTTAACCCTCAAGGTGCCGGGGCTCAACCCCGGCCAGGCCGCCTGGCTCAATCTAATGTTGATGTGTGCGGGCATTGCCAGCCCAGGCACCCTCCGAGAAGTGTTTCGTGGGTATCTGGGCGATCGCAGCGCGCCGCAGCTGATTGGCGATGATGAAGTGGTGCAAGGAACGCCCCTGCCCGCGATTAAAGGATCGTTCTTTGAGCGGGCAGGGGGTAAAGGGTTTCAGCGTCCGTTTGAGCTGGCAACCCTGCGCTTGCGCAATATGACCGAAGTACTGAGTCATTGGGGTACCTATGTGCCCGATGCGACTTACCTTACGCAGAGAGGCGCGACGTTTTTGTTGGATGCCCAGGGGCAGCTGCTCTATGAGCATCGCGATCGCAATATCCTCGGCTTTGCAAAAAACATGAGCCGCCCCTTGTCGTTTTTGTCTGAGCTACCGCTCATAAAGCTCTAGCGGTAATCCATCTGGGTCTTGAAAAAAGGTAAATCGCTTGCCGGTTAGCTGATCGGTGCGAATCGCCTCAACCTCAACCCCTTTAGCCTGAAGATCCATAACAGCAGCGGCGATATCATCCACTTCAAAGGCCAGATGCCGTAGTCCAACTGCCTCGGGGCGGCTCACCCGCTGGGGTGGATTTGGGAATGAAAACAGCTCCAGGGTATCCGCGTCACCAATCCTCAGGTCGAGCTTATAGGAGACCCGCTTTGCCCGGTAGGTTTCTTGCAAAATCGAGCAGCCCAGGATCTCCGTATAAAACCGCTTGGAGGTCTCATAATTGGAGCAGATAATGGCGACATGGTGGATGTGATTGATTTTCATGGTTGCGCTCAGCTGGTTTATGGTGGTTTATTGACATGAAAAGCGTCCGAGCCCGCTCAGTCTCATAGGAGAGCGTTGTCAAGCAACCTGGCGACTTTTTTGTGTGCCCGTCAATTGCTAGGGTAGACATACCAGCGGTTCATAGAGCCTCGGTGCACAATTTATTACGATTGATTTGGCAAAGCGCCCCGGCTGCGGTCGGGGCTTTTTATTGGGAAAGGCAAGGGGAGCAGAGAGAGGGGGTGAGGGGGTGAAGAGAGTAAGAGGCAGAGGGGGCAATTCCTCTCACCGAGCGCAGTATCCCTACCCAGCGCCAGCGACCCCACCCAGCGAGGCAGACTCACCAGCAAACCCGAATATTTAACTTTGACAGACTACTAGCTTTAAGGTTGCCTGGTTGTCAATGAGTCGGGGGTTTCCCGCCGGGTCGAGAGCGCTAAAGTGGTGGAAATATTGCTGCAAGGGTTTGGGGAATTCGGGAAATTCAAAGACGGCATCGCCGCCTGCGATCGCAGCCCAAAAATCCCTCAGTTTTGGCGCATATAGCTCTGCCTCGGTGGGGGGGGCAGGTTTAGCGGTGGCCCGGTCAGCAGCTTCATCATAAAAGGAAAGGAGCGTTCCCCCATCCATTTTTTTGAAGTGGCTTGCAG
>JBCDDJ010000503.1:0-4877 GCA_039180385.1 Cyanobacteria bacterium P01_G01_bin.38
ACGCCGGAGACCACACCCAGCCCGATGATTGGTGGGATCGCTTTTGGCAGCACAGCGAAGACCGTCTGGATATGACCCGAGAGGAGGCCGCCGAGCTGTTAGAGCGTTTGGGGGCGAAGCCCGTAGAGCGGCATGAGTCGGCAGAATAGAAGAGGCAGCAAAAGCATATGGGTCGGCAAGAGGTGGGGAAGTTAGGTCAGATGAGGGAGGAGACAAGACGCAGGATAATGGGCTGATGATTCTGCTAGCTTTTCAACCCCTTCCCCATCTCCCCCACACCCCAACTTCCCCACCTCCGCGTCCCCGCGTCCCCGCGTCCCTTCTTGATGCTGCTTTAACTTTTTCCTAACAACTGCCCATTAAGTGCTGTCAAAATCAAAATCAGTTTGTAGTGTAGAAGGTAAGGCCTTCTCTAAAAAGACAGCTATGAAATCTGCTGACCCTCTGGTTCGTTACCAGGCTCATCTGCGCGATCGCAAAACCACCAGCTACCTGCTGTGGCTAGGCTGCTTATTTGGCGTTTTTGGGTTGCACCGTTTCTACAACGGCAAGATTGGCTCCGGGCTCTTCTGGCTGTTTACGTTTGGGGTGTTTGGGTTTGGTCAGTTTATTGATCTGCTTTTGATCCCAGAGATGGCCGAAACCCGAACCCGTCGGCTTTTCGGCAAGTGGGATATGTTTAACTATCAGGCCGTGCCCACCGTCGTCGAGAAACCCCGCGACTCGCTGATGATGCAGTTGCTCAAGCTGGCCCAGGCTAACGGCGGTCGGATCACGGTCACCCAGAGCGTGATTGCCACGGGCGAAGACTTTCAAACTGTTGAAAAGCAGCTCCAGGAGATGGTGAAACTCGGCTATGTAGACACCGCAAACGATCCCCACTCGGGTGTGGTGTTTTATGAATTTCGAGAACTGATGCACGCTTAGTGGAAAAGGTCTGAGCGCTTAGTTTTGAGTTGGCAAAGCTGAAACATTTAGAAATAGAAGGGATATCCCAGACCGAATCAATTAAAAGTCAATCAGAGCTGCACCTAAGCGTCAGGATTCGATTCAGACGGTTGATCGTAAAGCTGCTCAGTGGGGGGGCAATCTTCTGACACCAAGATTTCGGCATCGCCTTTGGGCACGGTGGCTAGCTTTTGCATCACTGAACCAATGCTCTCGAGTCGCACCATTTCCTCCCAAGAGCAGAGTTCTTCCTCTTCTTCGGTTTCGTAGCGGAGTGTGACCAGATCGCCCTCAATACCGAGAATCCGGGCTCGCTCGATCCAGCGCTGCTGGTCTCTTAAAAAGATCCAAACCTCGCGACCATCACAAGAAAGTTGGTAGATCTTGCGGTGCAACATGAGTGCTGATTTCCCTAGTCAAATAAGACGTTTGCAGTTCAATCGAGGTATTCAAGGCTGCCCTTAGAACCCAATCAGAGTTCAAGCCTAGAAGTAGTTTAGCTTACGTCGTATAACCTGTAGTGTTATAGCTTAACTTTTTAAGCATCTCCTTAAACTTATTCTAACAATGGGCTTGGGCCTATTACTCAGGAGGCAACTATGCAACTACAGCTTTGTACCTGGCCCGAGGTGGCAGACTATCTAGTGCGATCGCAGGGCATCATTTTCCCGATCGGCTCCACCGAACAGCACGGCCCCACCGGCCTGATCGGCACCGATGCGATTTGTGCTGAAACCATCGCTAAAGGCGTCGGCGATGAGGTTGACGCCCTGGTTGGCCCCACCCTCAACGTGGGTATGGCCCTGCACCACACCGCCTTCCCCGGCAGCATCAGCCTGCGACCCAGCACATTGATTGCGGTGATTCAAGATTATGTAAAACCCTTAGCGCGGGCTGGGTTTACCCGGTTTTACTTTATCAACGGCCACGGCGGCAACATCGCCACCCTCAAAGCCGCCTTCTCAGAAACCTATGCGGCCTTAGCCGATCTGAACCTGCCCAACGCCGCTCGGGTCCACTGCAAAATCGCCAACTGGTTTATGTGCCGCTCGGTCTATCAGCTGGCTAAAGACCTCTACGGCGACCAGGAGGGCTCCCACGCCACCCCCAGCGAAGTCGCCCTCACCCAGTTTGTTTACCCCGAAGCAATCAAGCAGGCTCCCCTCGAGCCCCAGGTCGCCTCATCGGGTTGGCCCATTTACAGCGCCGCCGAGTTTCGCCGGTTTTACCCAGACGGGCGCATGGGCTCTAACCCAGACCTGGCTACCCCCCAGCACGGTCAAAAGTTTTATGAGGCCGCCGTTCAAGAAATGAGTCAGGACTATCTTAAGTTTCTGGCTAGTGATTAGGTGAAACAATCGCCAACTCTTGATACCCTGTCGCTGGGTCGACGACTCGATTAAATCTGACCTCAGGAATAATTGCGATGACTAACTCCAGGGTCGTGTAAACTCGGCAACCTTTAACCACATGCCCGCCGCGACACTCACCCTGGGCATTGGCAACCGCCATATGCAAATGCAGGCCGTCTTTCCCAAGGGTGCCCGTCAGAGACAAAATTTCATGTTTGCCTACTAAGTCCGTCGGCGTTTCTTGATCTGCAAACCTCAGCCGTGTTTGGGATAAACTGCCGACCGCGCTCAGGATAATGCCCGCACCCAGCTGCTCTTGTTTGGTCAGGTTTCTCAGTTCCTGATATACATCTGAACCGGGTGCCAGTCTTAAAGAGAGTGTCTCGAGGGTTCCTCGTAAATGCATAAGGCCGTGTCCTAAAAATCTTCAAAGTGCGCTGAGCCACAGCACCGTTGGTAGGGTCAAAAAGCTCAGCAGGGTAGAAAGCACAATAGTCCTGGCGACACGAATGGGATCGCCTCCCAATTCGGTGACCCAGATGAGGGAATTAACCGCCACCGGCATCGCTGCCTGTAGCACTAGCACCTGTAAGTCTAAGCCCTCCAAACCTAACATTCGCCCAATGCCATAGGCCATCAACGGGGATATCACCAGCCTAAGCACCGAACCAAACAGCTCATAGCCCCCAAAGACAAATTTTGTTTGTGATAGCTGTATCCCAAGGGTCAGCAGCGCAATCGGGATCGCCCCACCCGCCAATAGCGTCATCCCGCGCTCAACTGGCAGGGGCAACATCTCTCCACTGGCTTGTAGGGCCAGTCCCAACAGGGCTGCCCACAATACTGGCAGCCGTAGGGTAAAGCTGATCCCAGCCCGAACGCCTGCCCCTTTCAACACAATTGGGAACACACTGGCGATCATCAGGCTCGATCCGACCAGATAAACCACCGCCCGTTCCAGCCCGGCCTCCCCCAAAGAGAACAATACAAATGGCAGACCCATGTTGCCGACATTGGCAAATAGGGTTGTTGCGATCAGGCTCTTTTGCTCATCGGTGGGCAATTTGAGGCCACGGCCCAGGCTAATGGCTAGCAGATATAGCAGGGCAGTATTGATTAGAAAAGCGGTGACCAGTGCGATCGCACTAGTCACCGCCAGTGTCGTCTCCGCTAAACTCGTCAGCACTAGCGCGGGCAACAACGCGTAGATAGTCAGCCGAGCTAGTGTCTTTAAATCTGGCTCAAAACTGCGTCCGACATACACACCCACCAGCGCTACTAGCGCAATCGGCAGCACTGCCGAAATCAAAATACCCATATTTCAAATAGCCACATAGATGCAAACCGAGATCCCGTGTATCCTAACGTCTCTGCTGCTAGGAGTTGAGGCCGAGCCAACTTCCCGATACCCTTTAGGTAAAGCTACTGACCACTGACTACTGACTACTGCCCCAGCCAGACCTTCCCAGCTTTAAAGAATATCTCCATGACCTTCAATATCCGCCTGTTAGACACCCTTTCCTACGACGATGCTGAACCTCTTTTAGAGGACTACATCGGAGACTTAATCGATCAATTTGTGGCGTCAGCAACAGGACAGACCTACATCAAAACCCATCCCGAGGGCGGTAACTGGATTGGCACCTTCATCGAGATGGCCTATCTCTATGGCGAGATGACCCTGCCCACAATGACCAAAGGCGATGTCCAGCAGGTGATGGAGTCTATTTTGCCCCGCAAGCTCACTCTGCTTGACCCCAGTGAAACCGACGATGCCATTCCTGAGCTGGTCGCCTTTTGGACCTTTTTGAAACAGGACTATAAGCTGCGGAGTGCGGGTGCGATCGCAAAATACCTGCTGTCTATCCAAGACAAATTTGGCGACTGGATGTTTGACCCAACCCGAGGCGGCATCGCCAAAAATTTCATGATGCAGGGGATGCAGGCAGGTTATGACATGACCACTGAGGAAGGCATGACCGCCTTTCAGGCGGAATACAACCAGAACATTAAGGCCCATGCCCCCCTTCAGCCGCCGCCTGAACTGTATCCCATGGTGGCTCCGCCGCCAGAGGTCCAGCAAATGCTCGACATTCTTGGGGTAGATCTGCCAGAGGTGGGCACCATGGTCAATCCGGCAGATCTAATGGGGAGTATCCTCAATGCCGCCAAGCAAATGGAAGCATCGAATAACTCGACTGGGGCAGCTGCCCCCCCAGAATCAGGACCCAGCTTTTTACAATCTCTCCGCACTGAGATGATGGCAAGTTCTTTAGAGGCGGAGATGTCAGAACTGTCGGAGGAGGCCAGCGCTTTGCTACGGTCTCAAACCATCACCGAAACTGGGCCAGGCAGCATTCTGCAAGATTTCCAGACTGTGCTAGATCTGATCGGTTCAAAAGGCATTGCTGCCAGTGGCAAACGTCATCAGATGCCTCTCAAGCTGCTGGCAGACCTAAATCAACGCTTGGGCCATCCCGTTGATCTGGCCCTCAAACGCCCGCAGCAAAAATCTTACCCACCTATCCACGGACTGTACTTGCTGTTGCGGGCAACCGGAATTGTCCAGGTGACTGC
>JBCDDJ010000504.1:0-4863 GCA_039180385.1 Cyanobacteria bacterium P01_G01_bin.38
AAATGGCAAACGGGGGGCTGTGAATCTGGCGGAGCTGTTGGATGTGACAATTACTATCAAATATACGGCCCTGCCAGGGGGAGAGCCCTTTACCGATGCGGTTAAAGGGCTGTTAAAACCCTACGACACCGTGCGCTATTTTGACCTCAATTACGACTTCCATGATGACTGGATAGCGTTTTTAGACAGCGAGGAGACCTCTTTAACGCTCACGTTCACTCCCGATCAGTTCCCCAACCTGGCGAGTAGCCGCATCACCGGGTTGTTTAGCAAGTTCGAGCTGCGAGGCCCAGGTAGGGCCGTCAGCCTGATGCTTAACAATGACGACACGATGATTTTGCGGGATGAGCAGTTTCTAGAAACACCGGGGCTCAGCGTCCGGCAACGGGGCACAGACTGGACCTTTACCGTGCAGGGTGATAAGGCCAATTTGAAAACAGTGGTGCTGGTGGTGGGCTATAGGGCCGACGTTTAGAAACCCTTTCAGCCACCTTTTTAGCCACCTTAAGCCAAAACACAGTAACTAGGGTGCCGATGCTATGAAACGACGTAAACGAAGAAGCCAACCAGGCAACAGCCAGAGCGGCGGTGGCGGCGGCAGTCGAGCCCGCAAGCGCCGTAAACAAATTCGCCGGGCCGAGGGGGCTGGCAATCAGCCGTCTGGCTCAAACTCAACCCGGCGTAAGACAACCGATAGCATTGGCAAATTAGATAAAGCCAGTGCCCTGGCGGCGGTCAGAAGCATGGGGATTGCGGTCGATAGTAAAGGCCGGGTGGATACCGCCGCTGCCCGCAAAGTGGCGGAGGGCGCTGCCGTATCGGCGGCCAAAGCGCTGGGGGTCAATATCCTTAAAGCAGATGGCCGTATTGACACCGCCAAAGCACGTCAGGCCATGAGCCAGGTGCTGGGGTTCTCGGTTGAGCGAGATGGCAGTACCGCCCAACAAGCCGCCGCCCAACGGGCGCAAACAGCCGCGATTGAGGCCGCCGCTGCCCTGGGGGCCGATATCCGCGATGCCAATAGCAATATTGACACCACCCAGGCACAACAAGTAGCTGAGCTGGCCCTAGACCTAAAGGTTGCTAAGGCCAAACAACTCGGCAGGCGAGAAGCCCTGGATGCGTTGAATATCAGCCTAAATGCAGCGACCACCGCTGACCCATTGAGTCGCAGAGCTGCCAGTAACGCGATTGAGAAACTGTTGTCGGCATCTGTTTTGGTCGACGGCAAGATTGACAGACGGATGGCTCTAAAAGCCCCAGAAAGGCGTCCTTAAGGCAGATCGAAGGCCCTGATCAGATTTTATGGATACACGACAAAATACCCTGAATGGATGTGATTAGCTATGGCTTATTCTACTAATGCAAGAGGAAGAGCAAGAAGAAGAAGAAACTCTTTAGAGAATCAAGGTGATAATTCATCATCTCAAAGGAGTAGCTCATCCAAGAAACCAATTAAGAAACCCCCAACTACTAGGGTGAATCCCAACTGGGTTAAAAACCATCTGGGAAGAAATTTTCGTATTAGAAGCGATGTTTATTCCCAGCGTGCTAACGAACAGACTCCTAGAATCACCTTTTGGAAAGGTGAACTTGGCCCCACACTAATTATCGATAGTATAAATAATTTAAGACCAAGAGACTGGACAAACGACTTCAGGCGTGATCTGCACAAAATACGAGAAAATCGGAGCATCTTCCGCAGAGGTGTTCAAGATTCTGTAGACGCTATCTATATCCTCAAACCGGGTACTAATCAAGATGAGCTTGTAACCACAATACAGACTATAGCCAATGAAAATGCACCCCAGGGTAAGCATTATGAGCAACTGACTGTTGAGAGGAATGATCAGATTATCCAACTACAGCTGGTAGAGGGGCAACGACCAGCCCCAACTCCCCCACCCCGTAACTTAACGGCCCGTAATCAGCAAGCCCCAACTCCACCACCACGTGATCTAACACCCCCAACTCCCCCACCCCGTAACTTAACAGCTCCAACTTCCCCACCGCGTCAGTTGCGCCGTGTGCCAGCTCAGTCTAACTTTCAGGTCTCATCTCCAAGCAGTGCAGTATCTCAGGGTAATCGCTTAGCCAACTCGCTTAGGCCGTCCCAAGCGCCTACTCCTATCCCGAGAAAGCCTAGTAACGTGGTGATGCTATCACGTGACTTTATTAAAGCGATGGGAAAAGACCCAGGCAAAGATGATCCTAACAACCGCTACGCAGCCATTGTTAAAGCATTAGATGACTACAATGCCGTTGTAAAACAGGAAAAAATAAAAATAGAGAAATTAGCGAACACAGCTGATCTTTCGGAGCAAGCATTTCAGCAGGCTAATGCTAATATACAAACTCAAAAGTCAATTCTAAAGAGCACCATAAGTGATTACTTGTTGAAGAGCCAGACGTTAGGAATTAAGAAGAGTGGTAAACTTGGTAAATTCTTGTTTAAGAAGGATCCACGATTGGGTGTCGTCAACACCCTTGCCGACAGTCTTGATAATGCCAATGCAGGGGACGTGAACGAGACGTTAGATATTGTACGGCAAAACAATTTACTCCAAAAGTACAATCCCCTTGTGGACTCTCAAATTGATTCAACTCGTCAGGGTTCACTTTTAGGGGTGGGCGCACAAGGGCCAGTGTATTCAAAGTTCTACAACATACAAAATCGACTAGACCTGCCAAAGCTCTTTGAAGCTGGCGTGAAATTTGATACCGGCAAAGCGAATGACGAAGCAGTAGCCGCCGGTATTCCCTGGGATAATCCTGGGGAGGCCAAACGGGCTGTAGCAACCTATGAAGCGAGCCGCTTACTAGGCCTAAATGTTATCCCACCCACTACATTTGTGTTGGGTAAAAAACAAACAGATCAAACAGATAGACAATATCTGGGCCAGGCGATGCAGAGGGTGATCGGTACCGATGGTCAGCGAAAAGTACGGGGTAAGGAAGAACTAAATCCAATCGTTTATGCAAAAAATAATGATCCGCCAGGAACCAAGTACGACAAAATGGAGCTCGAATGGGATCACAATGGAAAAATCCTAAGAGGCTGGCCCCTTGAAAATCTGCCGGTAGATGTGAATTTTGATAACCACATAGTTCAGAAAGAACTCGCTGATCTGCAAATTTTGGATATGGTTATAGGTCACGCAGACCGGCATTTTGGAAACTTGAGATTTGAAGGGACAGGGCCAAACGATGTTCACGGCGTGAGAGGAATTGATAACGACGATACCTTTGGTAAGGATTGGAAAAAGCGCGATGATGATTCCTTTTCGTGGTCTTCTAAAACTCCAGGAGTTCCACCGGTGATAGATGCTCAAACAGCAGTCAGTATATTAAAAGTGACTTCCTTGGATACCTTGAAAAATAAGCTAACTCAAGAAGAATACACGAAAACCCTTGATCGCTTAGCAACAGTACAAGCCGCTATCCGAGACCAAATCAGCAATGGAAAATTGGCGATTATACCTGGTCAAACCCTTTCGAATTCGGATAAAGACTTCTTAGCAAATCAGGCAGGCCTCACTGATCGGGCCTCCTTGCCTGATTTTATGACGTGGGGTACAAACCAGGTTTTTAACTTACATATCTCACCGGGTTCAGATGACAACGCTCCTCCCCCTCCAAGCAATAGCTACCTAGGAGAAATGGTTGCCATGGGGAATGCTCGTGGAACTGTTCCATGGCCTATTAACAATTAGCCATATCTCGGCTTTCTCAGGCGAGATATCCGATCTAGGGAGACACTAAACTTGTGTCTCCCTAAGGATTATAGAAACAGCCGAATAATCTACAGGAAAAACCTATCCCTATCGAGATTGCATCGCATAGCGAGAGAAGGGCATGGGTCGAGACTTCGGCGATGCCAGTCTCACCACCCTCTCCACCAGCCCAGGCGAGAGCCGACTGCCCAACACCGCCAGGTGACTTTGCCAACCCACCAAAATCTCAGGCGACTGCTTTTTGAGCCCCCGGATCAGTGCCTGGGCCACCTGCTCTGAGGTGGCAGGCTGTACCCAGCGAAACCAGTCAAAATGACGCACCATGTCAGTATCAGTCAGTGACGGTAGCAGCGCGCTCACCTGCACGTTATACTCCGCCATCTCACTGCGCAGGGCCTGGGTAAAGCCCACAATGGCAAACTTGGTCGCCGAGTAAGTTGACATGGTCGGGGCCGCCACCTTACCCATCAAGCTAGAGACGTTGACAATGTGCCCCTGGCGATTGGCAGCCATGCGTCGGGCAATGTGGCGGGTGACGGTGTAAAGCCCCACCAGGTTAGTGGCCAGCTCAGACTGCACGTGGGGCAGATGCGATCGCAAAAACGAAGCCTGATGAGCCACCCCAGCGCAGTTGACCAGCAGATGGATCGGTCCGTGGCGCTGCCAGGCGTGGGCCACGGCCACATTGACCGCAATCGTATCGGTTAAATCGAGCGGAAAACAAACTGCCTCAGCCCCGAGTATACGAATCTCGTGGGCAACCGCATGTAATTTGTCTGCATTGCGGGCGATCAGCAATAACTTTTGAGCACCGTGTTTGGCCAGTTCGATTGCGATCGCACGTCCAATGCCGCGTGAGGCTCCGGTAACCAGAGCCGTCTTTCCTTTAAATGTCATGGTAGAAACCTCCTAACAAACAGTCAGAATGACTGTCAAATTTTTGCGAGCGTCCGCGATAAACCACATCCAGGTTGAAAACTTGAGCTTTTACCTAAGGGCAAACTACTAGTCTGGATGTGGCCAAGGTTTAAACAATGCCATCCAAACTTTTAGGTTGCCTTCGGGTAAAACTCGGGTAGCCGGATATCGTTTACTGACAGAAATAAAACAAACAAGACTCTAATGAGCC
>JBCDDJ010000505.1:0-4853 GCA_039180385.1 Cyanobacteria bacterium P01_G01_bin.38
GGGGAATTTCTCAAGAAAAGCTACCGGTATACTTAGGCTTTTTCGAGTTCGTGCACAATGCTAGAAAAAGGGGCAAAGCCTTACTCAGTAGCTTATTGAACACTCTGCTTCACTAGCTCCTTGAAACACAGATTGAGCCACAAGGAAACGATATTTTCCCAATGACGTAGCCAGATTTGACTGACGGCAGGGTATTTCTCATCCCATTTTTCAGCAAAGGACTCTAAGGCGGCTTCGGCCTCTTGCAAGGTCGCTGCTTGGTAGATGGTCTTGAGACCGGCCGCGACGGCTCGGCTTTCTTTCCAGGGCACATACCGCAGGGAGTTGCGAATCAAGTGGACGATGCATAACTGCACCTGGGTGTTGGGGTAAACAGCCTCGATTGCCTGGGGAAAGCCCTTGAGCCCATCACAGCAAGCCACAAAAATATCTTGGAGTCCCCGATTTTTAAGGTCTGTGAGCACCTTCAACCAGAATTTGGCCCCTTCGGCTTCCCCCGGTCCAATCCACAGTCCCAGCAGCTCCTTATTGCCCTCAAAGTTGATCCCCAAGACCACATACACCGCATGTTTATTGACCCGACCAGAGATGCGGACGTTCACATACAGTGCATCCAGGTAAACGATTGGATAGAGCAGTTCCAAGGGGCGTGATTGCCAACGTTTGACATCGTCGGTGACCGCATCGGTGACTGCTGAGATCAGCGCTGGGGATATCTTCGCCCCGTAAAGCTCTTCAAGCTGGGCACTGATATCACGGATACTATTGCCGCGGGCATACAGGGCCAGGATCTTGTCATCAAGCCCTGCCAACCGTCGTTCATGCTTGGGGACCAGGATCGGTTCAAAGCTGCCGTTGCGGTCACGCGGGATCGAAACCTCTATTTCCCCCTGTTGGGTCTGGATGGTTTTCTTGGAGTGCCCATTACGGCTATTTTTGCCCCGCTTGCCAGACTCTACCTCGATGTCATCGGTTTCGATAGGTGGGGTTTTCAGGTGATGGCTCAGCTCTCCGGCCAGGGAGCGCTCTATCACTCGTTTACTGAGCTGCTTGAGGAGTCCTGACTCGCCCAAGATATCCTCTGGACTGTGGCAATCCTCTAGTAGCTCATCGATAAGCAGATCAACTCTGGATGGGGCTTTCTTCTTTCTGGACATAGTGCAGTCTCCTGATTTACAAGGATTTTAGACTGCTTACACAAAATCCTGATCACTCTCGTCAATGTATCAGTTGCGTTGGCGTTAGCCTCTCCATCGGAGAATCGCATCTCAGGAGGCAGCTGTACTTGCTCACCAAGATCAGCTGCCTCCGCATCGGCTGGTAATGGCCACAAATCACGCGGCCATCTCCATACTCACTCTCTGCTCGATTCCACAAACGCACCTGATTTGCTGCGGATCACACTCACTCCTGACTCGCGCTGCCAAGAACGCGGTCAGCTTTCGTGACATCCTTTTGCCTTTTTACACGGTCACTTTTCATGACTTACCTTCATAATCAGAACTCCTTTTGCCTGAATCCTTCGGCTGCTAAGCTTTTCAGCTATCCCAAAATGGTCAGCTTTCATGACACTCAACTGCTATTTCTTGCGGTCATTTTTTATGGCACTGCTTCATAATCTGGCCGAAATCGCTCTATTCCCCTTATAGCAAAGCTTTTAACCCTGACCCGCGCGGTCAGCTTTGGTGAGATCACGGTCAGCTCTTGTGACACTCGACATTATGATTGAGGCACAGCCGGGTGAAGGGGCCGGGGCTCTAACGGGGGTAGTCACCGGCGCGAAAGAGAGCTAAAAAGATACGCTTAAGCCTGATTGTCCAGTGCAGTGCGGGGTTTACTCGCTTTAGTGGTGGATTTTGCCATGTGCCATTAATCGCCTCTTGTTGTGGCAAGTAAAGCCGCAAGGATATGAAGAAGCCCTTATTTGGTGCAGGCAGCCAATTTTTCTTCTTTTTTTCTTCAGTGGGTTGAGCGTACTGGATATAAAGCGTCAGTCCCCCATCTTCGTCGAGAACGAGTTCGTTGTTGTCTAACATCGTTGAATTAATAAGATAGCGATTGAGGTCGTTCTCGACGAGGAGCTGCTCAGGAAGGTTATACAGGGTTGCCGACCAGAAAGCGTCAGCCGGTGGCAATTCACCTGGCTCGAAGCGTAGTGTATAACGGACATCACCTGAGGCGTTTAATTCGTTGCCGTCTGAATCGTTATAGTAGGAGGGATACATGGCCTCCTCAATGGAATTGCCCCAGATGCCAAGAATCGCGCCAGCCATACGGTACAGGTAAATGTTACCGGTTGCCGTCAAGTGTTCACGGGTGCCAAATAGGTCGGCGGCGGTGACTGCTTGAGTGGCAAGTTGATTCTTTTTCAGCTCTAGATAAGTATCCCAACCGTCCTTTATGCCTTGCTCGATGGCCTGTTTCAACTCCTCAGAGAGTTTTGTCGGGTTAAAGGTCAGGCCAGGTCCAATATTTAGCTTGGCAAAGCGAGCCATCAACTCTGTTTCGGATTCGTGGGTTGAACAAAACGTCGTGAGCAGGAAGTTCAACAGGCTAAATATTCTGGGTGACGTTTCGCCCTCGTCAAGCCTTACAGGTCTCGGGTATTTCACCGCTGGCATTTTTGCTGGCGGCTCCGTATTTATAAACTGGCTCAGCGGCTGAACCTTATAGCCGTTCTCAATGATGTTTTTGACATTCTCTAAGTCATCTGAGTCGAAAAGCTGGGTGCGGTACAAGGCTAGCGCAAGACTGGTTTCGCTACGAATAACGGCGGTGATGTCAGCCGGTATCTGCCCCGTCCAGTCAGGCCCTGCCAGCAAGTACTTGCCTCCGCCATTGCCCGTCGTCCGAGTGCCAACGTATTCGAAATTGTGAGTGTAAGTATCAATGAGTTGGATAGAGTAGTATCGTTTAGGATCTATAACTGGCACCGTCAAAACTAAAGGTTCCGCACGAAGATCTGCGCCAACAACACAGTAAGGTGTATCCGCGTTCGGTGTCTGAATTGTGGTGTCCGATGGTGTGAACAGTTGTGCTTTGCCAAGCAATTCGTTTAAAGGTCCCTTGTATTCAGCATTATTGGGCCAAAGAAAGAAAGCAAAAAGTATCCGATAGCTATCCACCATCGGATACGCGTAAATGAACGCATCTTTTGCGATTATTCGGGCTTCTTGTGGCGTAAGTGTGGAAAAATCAGTCATTCTCAATCTTCTTGCATAACAATAGTCCAGTCAAACAACTGTTGCTAATAAACGAGAACATCCAGGGAGGAGCGGCTCCTCCCCAGTTCAGAGTTAACTGTTATCGATTTGGCTGCGGGGTCAAGCGCAGATAGGGCTTGATTTCAGTCGCCCCTTTGGGGAATTTCCGCCGGGCGTCCTCCGTAGAAATCGACGGCGCTACAACAACAGCCTCACCGTCTTGCCAATCCACTGGCGTCGCCACGCTGTAGTTGTCGGTCAGCTGTAGCGAATCCAGCACCCCCAGGATTTCGTTGAAGTTGCGCCCTGTGGTTGGGGGATAGGTGACGGTGAGTCGCAGTTTCTTATTGAGCCCAAAAACACGGAAGCTGCGATTCAGGGCAATTTAGTATAAATATAATGAGAATCTCTGAAAACTCTACTAGCAAAGGGTCTGAGATGTAAATTGCCCCAAATCGCAGCGATAGTTGTTTTAGGCCAACGCCTCTAGGGCCTGACCATTCGTAGTGCTCACCATAGCAGCAGCCCATTTGACTGACCGGCGAGGATTACCCTTGCCCCGATTCTGGTGAGTGTAGATAGTTGATGTGTGGCAGTTGTGATCACACTTTTCACCACCGGAGACCCCACAGTCACCGAATGCAAAAGCTGTAGTATGCTCTTAATCCTTACTATATATAGCTTTGAGGGGGATATGACCCTTTTTCGTCGTTTTAGTTGCCAAACCCCTATAGCGTTCAAGGCACCGGCAGGCCTCTTCAAAGCTATTCACGGGTAACGTCGTCAGCAATAACCCACTCATCGCCTTCTCACCTGCTGGCGGATGGTCCTCTTCCGCTAAAACTACTTGCACTGCGATCGCACTCAAACTGTCTGCTTGGGCATGATTCTGGGGCGGTTGAAGCCACAGCGTCGCATAGCGCACATTCAGGGTGGCTATGCGGGGCTTTCGTTTCGGCGTCCGCTGGAGTTCCAACGTCTGGTGGCCTTGGCAGGGGGTGGAGCGGATCGCTTCAAACAAAGGAATCACTTCTTCCGCATAGGCAAAACAATTCAAAATTCAAAATTCAAAGTTCAAAATTGCATACTACTGATTGCGCTTGGTCTGGACAATGATGCTTGCCAGGATCTTAATCAGTTCTTCGCTCTCTTGCAGGAGGGGCGTTAGGCGACTTTCAGGGATCAACTCCGTGGCAATTAGAAGTCTTAGCCAATATCGTGTTTCTTTGGCTTCCTTTAACGCTATCTGCAACTTGCTCACGAAATCTGCCCGACTCTGCCCTGCTTGTGCTTCCTCGACATTCGCACCAATCGAGGTTCCGGACCGGATCAATTGCTTAGACAACGTCCTGCCCACATCCGGTTGCTCATCTAGGACCTGACAAAGCTTCACAACTCTGACCGCAAACTCAAACGTCCGCTCTGTTATCGGTGGATGCTCTGACATAATTTTAAATTCTCAATTTTGAATTATTTTGATGCACTCCTCATCTCTTTGAATAATTTGCAGTCCTGAGCTTACATCTGTTTGCCACTCTTGAAATTCCCTTCATTCAAAGGGTTCATCTCGATCGCTTAATTAAAATCTATATCCATATCTAATTTATCTATATTTTGGATCAAGCTTAATTTATCTAATTTATTTCTATA
>JBCDDJ010000506.1:0-4849 GCA_039180385.1 Cyanobacteria bacterium P01_G01_bin.38
ATGTTTCCTAAGTTACTGTTAACGACGGCGCAAATTGTAGCTATGACGGAAGGGTAGGATTATGATGCGAGCAAAATTAAAGCGTATTTGGATCAACCCCTAGCTCCCGTAGCTTCTCGGACAGACGCTCTGCACGCTGCTGTGTCTGCTGTACCTGTTGCTGTGCCTGGATAGCCGCCTCCGCAGGAGTTGGCACCAGGTCTCCTTCAGGGGTAAAGAAACGCAGTTTGCTATTCTCGATACCCAGGTATAGCCCTAGCTGACGGCTCCAGAAACGCTCCTTATCATTCAGCTCCATCGCCTGATAAACACCCCCCACCAGTAAAAAACCAGCGAATTCTAAGGTATCTGGGTCAAACCAAAAATACTCAGGGGTCCGAAACGTGTTCTGGTAAATCGCCTTCTTGGTTTCTCGGTCTGCTTCAGCCGTACTGTCCGACAAGATTTCGACAATCACGTTGGGATATTTTCCATCCTCTTCCCATACGACCCAGCTCTTGCGGGAGCGTCGCTCTGTGTCTAGGACAACAAAAAAGTCCGGACCTCTAAAATCCTGAGATTTAATCTGCTTTGGGCTAAAGTAAATCGTTAAATTGCCAGAGGCAAAGAAATCATCTCGATCTTGCCAAAGCCATTCCAGACAGCTAATCAGCAGTAGCATCTGACGCAAATTCAGATCGGTTTCCATGGTCGGCTCTTCGCTATAGAGGTCGCCCGGTGGAGCGCTTATCTGGGAGGAGCCAGAGTGTTGAATTGTAACCATGACAAACCATTAGGCCTTGTAAAGGGGTGCTTTTATTCTAGGTTGAAATCTACTGACGGGGCAAAGTATCGCCTTGGCTTCTATGGAAACGCACTCTCTCGACTATGGATTGATAGGCGTTTTTTTAAAGATGACGGATAGGTTATTGGCGGGCATATCCACGATAGATTGCAGCTGTAGCTGATGGATCTGGGCGGTGGCGATTACGTCTTCTAGGTGGCGGACGCCCCAGGCCGGGTTTTGCGATCGCAACCACCCATCAAAGCTGGCATTACTCGGGGCAGTGTGCTGACCGTCGCGCTGATAGGGGCCATAGAGATAAAGAATGCCGCCGCTGGGCAAGATCCGCTGTGCCCCGGCAAACAGTCCCAGGCACGCTTCCCAGGGCGAAATGTGAATCATATTGATATTGACGATGGCGTTAATCGGGGGCACGTTTGTGCTACCTATGATCTCCGCTAGAGGCTGATCTTCGACGGGCCAACGGGTCTCAGCTGCGTCAATCGCCAGCGGCGAGAGTAGGTGCTCTGAGGGGTCAGCCTCAGCCCAGGCGCGGATGCTGTCTTGCAACATCGGCTGAGGATCGCTGGGAAGCCAGTAGCGAGGGGCTAAACGAGGGGCCAAAAACGTAGCATGTTGGCCCGTTCCGCTAGCAATTTCTAGCACGGTGCCAGTGGCGGGCAGACCCTGTTGCAAAACCGTTAGAATCGGTTCGCGGTTGCGCTCGGTGGCGGCGGCGTACTGGCGGTTATCGTGGGGCATGGGGGTGGGTTCCGGTTGAGGTGGGCTAGGTGTGAGGTAGTGAAGGTGGGGAGATACGGGAGATGGGGGAGATGGGGGAGCGGTATTACAAGCGATATTCCAAACTGATCGGGGTCGGCCTTGTGGCTTTGGGGTTACTGGCTGGCATTTTACGATTTTGGCATTTGGGGCGCTTTAATACCTTCGTCTTTGATGAGGTTTATTTTGCCAAATTTGCCTACCAATATTGGCAAGGGGAGGCCGTGTTTGATGTGCATCCGCCCCTGGGTAAATATTTAATTGCTTTGGGGATGGCGCTGGCGCAGTCGCTCCCGGCGCTCTCTAAGATCACCCATACCGAGTTAGGGGTGCCCCTATCAACCTTGAGCTATCGCTGGGTGAACGCGCTAATCGGCACCCTGACTCCCCTAGCGGTGGCGGGCCTGGCCTGGGAGTTGGGTCGGTCGTTGAGCGTTTCTCGGCGGGGATGGTTTGCCTTATTAGCGGGGGGCTTTGTGGCCATCGATGGGTTGTTTATCGTCGAGTCTCGCTACGCGCTGATCAATATCCATCTGGTGTTTTGGGGCTGCCTCGGTCACTGGCTATGGCTGCGGTCTGAGCGACTCAAACCCCTGGCGGGGTTCGCGCTGGGAGCGTGCATTGCCACTAAGTGGAACGGGTTAACCTGGCTGGTGGGTTTGTTGCCCCTGCGTCCCCGGCGAGACTGGGTGTTTTATGCTGTCGGTATGCCTTTGGCGATTTACGGGCTGCTGTGGATACCGCACCTGCGCATAACCGGGGATACGCTTTGGTCAATACACCAATCGACGTTGAGCTTTCATCTGGGGCTCAAAGACGCCGTCCATCCCTATTGCTCAGCGTGGTACACCTGGCCGCTGCTGATTCGCCCGATGGCCTACTGGTATCAGCTGGCGGCTGACGGCAGGGTCTTTGACATTCATGGTTTGGGTAATCCTATGCTTTGGTGGCTCTCGGTCGGCGCGATGACGGTGTTGTTGATGCGCAGTCTTATGACGGTGCGCCAGGGGGGGGAGGCAATGGCTTCTCCTGAAGGCTATCTGGTGCTCAACTACGCCCTGAACTGGCTGCCCTGGGCACTGGTCAATCGCTGTACGTTTCTCTATCACTACATGCCCGCTGCGTTGTTTAGCTTTATGGGGCTGGCCTGGTTGATGAGTGACTGGTTAACGTCTGAGCGCCCTGCCTGGCGATGGATGACAGGTGGAATGTTGGGTGCGATCGCACTGGCTTGCTGGTTTTGGCTGCCCCTACACCTGGGCTTGCCGCTGACAGAGCGGGCCTTACAGATGAGATTTTGGCTATCATCTTGGGTCTAGCAGCTCAACCTCAGTCCGCGCCCCCAGTCGAATGGTCATTCTCCCAATGAAGACACCAAAACAATATCGTGAGCACCTCGCACCACATCCAGTTTGAAGCCGGTTCGTTCTAAGCGAGGCGGTGCGTCGGCAACAACTCGCCAAAACTCAACGGCCCCTGTGGTTGGGCTGGGCTCACGATAGTTATAGATGACAACAGCGATGGACTGGCCATCGGCATCAAAGGTGGCTTGTTCTGGCAGGAGCCCTTCAAACCCGTACTCATCTATGGGGGTGAGTGCGCCCGCGGTGGGATCAAAAGCCAGCAATGATAGTGAGCTATGGGGCTTGCCGCGCCAGGCGGGCAGCGGTCTGGGGCCGAGGTAAGTCCGTCGCATATTGACCGTGACAATGAGAGAATTATCTGGACTCACGGTAAACCCCTCAGGGCTTAGCCCGACCTCGACCCTGTCGGCAATTTCAGGGGCCTTGCCTGAGGCGGGGTCAAAGCGAATGGCGATCATCTCGCCCTTAGGATTGAGCAGGTAGCTTAACGCTCGAAGGCGGCGGGTTTGCCATTTTAAGTCAGGCACCAGGAGAAAGCGACCGTCCGCGCTGAACCGGGCGTGGCTGAGGTAGTTGCCGACTAATAGGGGCTCGCTGTAGGCGTCCAGTCGAAGGGTCTGATTGTCTTGAATAACCTTGTAGAAAGCGACCCCAGAAGTGGATGGCCAGGCCGACCCCTCGCCATTAGTCGTAATCGCTAAAAATTGCCCTGACGGATGCCAGACAGTCGCAGAGGGTACGGTCGCCGGCGGCAGGTCTGGCGCGATCGCAAAGTCACTGCGCTGTCCCAAAGTGCCATCCGGGTTAATTTGAAAAAGGCTTAAATCCGTGTTTGTGTCTTCTAGATCAACCGCCAGCAGTCGACCGTCGGGGCTGATGCTGAGGTGTTTCGGATTGCGGCCCACCGGCACCGAGGTAATTAGCTCAGGGGCGGCTGGGTTTTCAATATCAACAATTGAAATGCGATCGCCCGCCGGCATCTCTTCAATCGTGTCAAACGCCTGGATGTTGTCCGCTGGTCGCGATCTCACCTCCGCCACATAGGCCCGCTGGCCATTGGGTGAAACTGCTATGATTTGGGGCCATGACATCACCGAATTAGAAACCTGAATCGACTTAACGCTGGGCTGACTCGCGTTAAGGGGCAGCTCCACCACCGTCAACGCGTCCTCAATGTCGGGCACCCGATCAAGTTGGCCATCGGCGTAGGCCGTCGCCACCATATCGGCATCAGACGCCAACAGCAAAGCTCGCCCGGCAAACTGGACCGGGGGCGTCGCCTGGGCAATCGGGGCTACTCTGACCGGCTCAATCAGCTGCAGCAAGCCATAGCCGATCAACGCCAGCAACAGTCCCAAAACTAGCCAGACCACCCGTCGCCATCCCTTCGACTTAAGCCACTGCATGCCGCTGCTCCGTTTAGATTAAAAGTCGGGCTACCCCGTCTAACCAGAGCGTAGGCTACAACTAGAATGACTGTCCAAGTCATTTTTAACCCACGACTAATAACTTTGAGTTATCAAATGGAACTCCGACACCTGCGTTATTTTGTAATGGTTGCCGAGACCCTTCACTTTGGGCGGGCCGCCGAGCGGCTGCAAATGACCCAGCCCGCCCTGAGTAAACAAATTGCCGGGTTAGAAAAAGAATTGAACGTGCAGTTGTTTAGCCGCACCCGGCGCACGGTGCAGTTAACCCCTGCGGGGCAGGCCTTGCTTGAGGGGACCAACCCGATGTTATTGCAAATTGATGAGATGATTCAGCGGGTCAAACGCACCGCCAGTGGCCAGGAAGGAGCCCTCACCATCGGCTTTAGCGACACTGCCGCCGCCACCGTACTGCCCACCCTCGTGCGTCGGTTTCGCGATCGCTGCCCCAACGTTGAAATTGGTATGACAGAGCTATGTACCGAGGCCCAGGTCAGGGCCTTAAATGAGCGCAA
>JBCDDJ010000507.1:0-4845 GCA_039180385.1 Cyanobacteria bacterium P01_G01_bin.38
TCATCAGGAATAAACGGAATCAATAAGGCGGCCAGGACCGGAAATAGGATGATGGTGGTCAGCCAGGGGAAATTTGCAATATCCATACAAACAAAAAGGCTGTAAAAGTCGGCTGTGGTTAGACAACTACCAAAAGCCGCCGTCGCGAACATCTGGCCTGATTTTGCCTACCGAGGAGAGACAAAATCATGTCTTCTCACTCTAAAAAGAAAAAATGCGATCCCCCGAAAGTTGATCGCATTTCTTAAGAGTCTGAAATAGTTTTGGTTACAGAATTTTATGAAGGAAGTGTGGGGGTGGGTTGAGTGCGGTAGATTCTGGCGATGAGGAGGTGGGGAAGTGTGGGGGTACTTGCTACACTGCACATAAAGTCCCAAATGCGCTAGTCCTATAATTCTGACTACTTGTTGACAGTATGGTAGCTATTGCTCAACCCCAGGTTCACCTGTGGACTCGTGAAGAATACAACCGGATGGCCTCCGTTGGTTTATTTGAAGAACGACGGGTAGAACTTATCGAAGGGCAAGTTATTGATATGGCTGCAATGAAAAGCCCCCATGCGGTCGCCATTGATCTGGCGGATGCAGCTCTAAAAGCGGTTTTTGGCTCGGGGTATTACATCCGTCAGCAAAAGCCGTTTGTGATTAGTGATATTTCTGAACCTGAGCCGGATATCGCTGTGATTAAGGGGGATATTCGAGACTTTGCTGATGCTCATCCCACCGCTGCGGAGCTGATTGTGGAGGTGTCGGACTCATCTCTAAGTTACGATCGCAACACAAAAGGCAGCCTTTATGCCAAAGCAGCTATCGCAGACTACTGGATCATCAATGTCATTGAACGACAGCTCGAGGTGTACCGCCAACCTGTCCTAGATGCAGACGCCAGATATGGATTTCGCTACGGGGTTTCAAAAATCTACAGAGGGGGTCAACAGGTCGCACCCCTGAGCATCCCAAATCTGACGGTGGCAGTGGCTGATATGCTGCCTTAGATGTTGTTTTAAGGCACAGATCCCCGGCTTCTTGCTTTGGATAAACCGATAGTAATCGGCTCTAAGCCAAGAAGCCGGGGATCTAAATCAATCAGGTGAGGCCCGACAGCAGCACCAGCCCCAGGACCGCACCAAATACAATCAGTGCATAGAACTGAGCCCGTCCGGTTTCCAGATATTTCAACCCTTCCCCGGAGATCAGGGTGACAAAGCCAGTCAGGTTGACGAGGCCGTCAACCAGACGAATATCGACCTCAAGCACCTGCTTAGCGAGCTTACGGCTGCCCTGGACAAAGACCACATCATAGATATCGTCGATGTACCACTTGTTGAGGGAGAGCTTGTACAGCGGCTCGATTTTTTTTGCGATCGCACCCGCATCAATCTTGTAGAGCAGATACATCAGCACCGCTAGCACAATCCCCGCAACCGAGATCGCCACAGAGCTACCGGCCATCACCGCAAACTCATGGAGGTCAACCTCCTCAGCCAGCTCAGCCACCGTGACCACTTCGCCCGGTGGGCTGATAAAGGCCTCAAAGTAGTTGGCAAAGGGTGTGCCCACCAGACCCACCAGCACCGACGGCACCGCTAGCGCCATCAGCGGGAAGATCATCGAGAAGGCAGACTCATGGGGCTCACTGGCGTGATGATGATCATGCTCGTGGGCTTCCTCCTCGACGGGCATCTCCTGAGTGCTCATCGCACCGGGACCGAGGGAAGCGCCCATGCGCTGAAGATTTTCGACGCGCAGCTGCTCGACGATATCTTTGCGGGTGCCGCGAAACTCGCCCTCAAACGTGGTGAAATACATGCGGAACATGTAAAACGCCGTGACGCCAGCGGTCACCCAGCCAATTGCCCAGAGGGTGGGGCTGACCTGGAAGGTTGAGCCTAAGATTTCATCCTTAGACCAGAAACCCGCAAAGGGGGGCAGGCCGGAAATGGCAAGCGTGCCGATTAAAAAGGTGATCCCGGTGACGGGCATATATTTCCTCAAGCCCCCCATCAGGCGCATGTCTTGAGCGTAAACCGGATTGTGGCCCACCACTTCCTCCATGCCGTGGATGACTGAGCCAGAGCCCAAGAACAGCATTGCTTTAAAGTAAGCGTGGGTCATCAGATGGAAAAGGCCAGCGCTATAAGCCCCGACGCCCATCGCCATGATCATGTAGCCCAGCTGGGACATGGTTGAAAAAGCCAGACCCTTTTTAATGTCGTTTTGGGTAATCGCAATCGACGCCCCCAGAAATGCCGTGATCGCCCCAGTCCAGGCAATCGCTGTCATGACAGTGGGGATATCCTCAAACACGGGATACATCCGCGCCACCAAGAAAATCCCAGCGGCGACCATCGTTGCCGCGTGGATCAGGGCTGAAATCGGGGTGGGGCCTTCCATCGCATCGGGTAGCCAGACGTGCAGCGGAAACTGCGCTGACTTAGCGACTGGGCCCAGGAATACCAAGATGGCAAATAAAGCAGCGATGCCACCGGAGAGGCCACCCGTCTCGACCAGGTGGGTCAGCCGCTCGCCCATGATGCTAAAGTCAAAGCTGCCGGTTGCCCAAAACAGGCCCAAAATGCCGAGCAACAGGCCAAAGTCACCCACCCGGTTGGTGACAAATGCCTTTTGGCAAGCATCGGCTGCGGGTTTACGGTTATACCAATAGCCAATCAGCAGGTAAGAACACATCCCCACCAGCTCCCAAAACACGTAGACCTGAAGCAGGTTAGGGCTCACTACCAGGCCCAGCATGGAGGCACTAAATAGGCTCAGATAGGCATAAAAACGCACGTAGCCAGCATCGTGGGCCATATAGCCATCGGTGTAGACCATTACCAAAAAAGCAACGGTGGTGACAATCACCAACATCAGCGACGTCAGATGATCGACAACGAAACCCATCTGGATCTTAAAGTCGCCAGCTGAGGCCCACTCAAACATATACTGGTAAGTCTCATGGCCCTGCCACTGGCTCCAAAACAGAGCAAAGGACAGCACCATAGCGGCCCCAGTCAGGCTCACGATCAAAATTGAGCTGGGCTTGCGTAGTTTGTTAACAGCTTCGTTGTAAGTAATCAGGCCGGTCCCGACGATCATCGCGCCCAGCAAGGGCAGCACCGGAACTAACCAGGCATAGCTATAGATAGATTCGACAATTTCCATATTTTTGCGCCCACTCCATGTGGCATCTCTGAGTTGGCAAAACCGCCTACATTGTGACATATCCCAAGGGGGCAATTTTCTGCCCAAGGGCTTGGATATGTGTCAGAACATTAATTTTTTGCTGAGCAGTGACTACTCATCAATTATCGAACAGCCCATATCTCTGGGGTAGCACGGGAATTGGCGGCCTGACCTAAAAAGATCCCAAGGAAAAAATTACGTTTCTTTAGACAGTCAAAAATCCTGACCCGCTAACTTTAAGGATTATCCCCCTGTTTGGAGTATGCTCAACCGATTTTCGGCCTGCAGCAGCAGTTGCTGGGCCGAGTTGTAGGCGGTGGTCCCCGGAGGAATCTTGTCAAGCTGATTGATGACGCTTTGCAGGTCAGCCAGCAGCTGAGGGGTGGGCTGAGTCGAGCCGGTTTGAATCAGTCTGGTTACCCGCTCTTCCACTTGTTTGAGAGTTTGGGTGGCCGCGGTCTCAGTGGACTGTCGTTCTTTGATTTGTTCCAAGTTATTGAGATAGCCCACTTTTAGGGTTTGGGCTTCGGCATAGCCGGGGCTGTTGGGGGGGACTTGATCTAGCTGATCAATGGCTTCTGCCCAGAGAATGACAATGCGGCCCCAGGTGTCGGCGGTGTGGGGCGGATTTTGGGCGGCTTGGTCAGCTTGGTTGGCATATTGCTTAGCCACCTGCACAAATGTATTTGACTGACTGACATTGGTGCGGGTGCCTGCGACGGTTTCATAATCTCGCTGAAAGGCCTCAAGGCGAGTTTGGGCGGTTTCGCCTGCCAGGGTGCCGCTGGGGATTTCATTGAGTTTGTCCATGCCTTCTTGCCACATGCCTAAGATGGCGAGCTTTTCTTCGGTGCTTTGTAGGGCTTCGTAGCGGCGCTTGGCGGTTTCGACGGCGAGAGTGCCCTCTTCTAAAAGCTGGAGGGCATTTTCTTCTTGGAAAATCTGGGCATCCATGCGGCCAATCAGGGCGCGGGCGTCTTCAAACTCGTCGAGGGTAAACTGCCAGCCGCAGTTAAACCAGGCGCAATAGCGCTGAGGATAGTAGCCAAGAAACCAAACAGGCAGTTTATCTAGGTGCTGCTGGGCCTGATCTGCTTTATCGGCCCCAAGCTCAAAGTCTTGGGCACTGGTGGCATTGTTGATTAGCTGATCAGCTTGCTCGGTGTAGATAATTGCTTGCCGATAGTTGTGGTCCATGCGCATAAAGCTAGGTAGCAGCAGCATCGGAGCGGTCCTGGCCACCGGCCAGCGGATCATTGGGTAGGGCAGGTTGATAATCCACAGGCCGCCTGCGATCGCAACCGCCCCCACCGCAATGGTCGCAATCCAACCCGCAGCGCTAACCACCGGGTTTGGCTGATTGACCTGGGCGGCTTTTCTTAGTACCGCGTCATTAAACTCTGGAAAAATGTCAATGATGGCGTCTCTTAGGGCGTCATAGCCCAGCGGTGGACCGTCTTGCTGACGAAATTTTTGGAGTCGCTTGAGAACGATGTCGTATCGAACCTGTTCTAGCGGTTTGGTTAGTCGTTTGAGCTCTTGGTTAAGCAGGGAAAAAGCGCGTTCGCTAAGCCGTGGCATCTAAAATTCTGGGTAGCTGCTATGGATATCCTTCCTTGGTATGCCCAGTTAGCCAGGAAGATATCTTAAATAGGCTTCAGAA
>JBCDDJ010000508.1:0-4829 GCA_039180385.1 Cyanobacteria bacterium P01_G01_bin.38
GGTGCTGAGGGCATTGCACCCCCAGAGCACAATGTATTTAGAATGGCGAAAAGTATCGGGGTCGGTGCCGTGGGTGGGGCCGTAGGTCATCAGGTAGGCAGTGCTGGTGCAGGAGATGCACATGGTGCGCTCGGTCACGGTGGCACCCAGGCGATTAAAAAAGGCATCGCCGACCGTCAGGCCGTTCAACAAGCCTTCGTGCCCCAGATAGCTACAGGGCATAATCGCCTCGGCCCCATGTTCGTCAATGGTGGCTTTAAACTGATGTGAGATCGCATCAAGGGCCTCCTCCCAGCTGATCCGCTCAAACTGGCCGCTGCCCTTCGGACCCACCCGACGCATAGGATGCAACACCCGATCTGGGCTGTAGACGCGATCGAGATAATCACTGACCTTGCCGCACAGCGTCCCTTGGGTGAAGGGATGATCGGGATTACCTTCTACCTTGGTGGCACGACCCTCTTCCACGGTGACCAACATAGAACAGGTATCTGGGCAATCGTGGGGACAAGCGCCATGAACCACCTCTGGGGTCTTGCTAACTGTACCAACCATATCTAAATCCTCCGGCTAAACCCGCTAAAAGTCTTTATCAAAGAAATCGCTTCAACAGTTCCGACGTGCCCAAGTAAAACAATCTCCTATTCCTTTCCCGCCGCAAGAAAATTGGAGCTATTGCCTTCCGGGCATCTATAAAATCACTAAACGCCGTCACCAAGGGGGGATTCTGTTCGTTAGACTACTTTTCTATTTGAATATGTAAGTTCCATAACATGCTCTCTATCCTGGAGATCATGGGCGTACGTCAAGACATGACCTTAAATTTATTCTTCTCGAGGTTCGTGGGTCGGCTCAATCTCACGTTCACTGAGCAGGGCTTCAATCCGCTGTGCGATCGCATCTGAGTCAAGAATCCCTTTCTCGATGAGTAACGTTTCACACACTTTGACCCAGCGCTCATAATAGGTACTCGTATCAGTGGCATCCGATTCCGCCGCCGAGATCTCCTGGGCGAACGTGTCTGTCCATTCCGGCCAGCTCCAGTGTTGCGCTGAGGTGAGCTGATTTACAATGGCGAAGGCCTTAGCTTCCCAGGGGGCTTGGAAGACAGGTTCATGCTCTCCTTTAGGGTATTTGGGCATTGGGTCAGGTAATGACGGGGACATAGCTTTACGCTTTTTCTAAATGATCATCAAACAAATCGATATAGAGAGAATCTTTGACAGAGGCTTCGCGCCCCCAAAGTTCTTGGGCAGCAAACCGAACACTGTAAACATGCTGAGGCTTTGTGGAGAGCCGTTGCCCCATCGTATCTGGAAACACGTAAACGCCATGATCTTTGACAATTTCTCCTACCTTACCCCGAATGTAACGGGGTAAACGCGTGTAGGTTTGGGGGTGCATCACCTTCGCTTTGACCTGATTACCCACCTGAAACTGGGCTGGTAAATCGCTGTCAACCTGACAACTCAATCCCTCGTCAAGCAGGGCTCTGGCAGCTTGGGCGGTCATGGGTTGGTTCGGGGTTTCGATGGGCATGGGGGAGATGGGGGAAGGGTGATAGGGGAGATGGGAGAGACGCGGGGACGCGGGGTAGGGGAGGTGGAGAAGATAGGGAAGATGAGGCGGGAGCGAGTAGGATGGGCACCGCCCACATGAAGAGTGGATAGGTAACAAGCCTGCCCAATTCAGGATACAGGTGGAATGGGCGGGGAGGGTTGGGGGATGAGATTCAAGCGTCTGATTGAGCGAGTTGCGTGATTTTGGCTTCGATCTCGGCTGGGGTAAGCAGGTCATGTTTAGCCAGCAACAGCTCCAGGGCGTATAGCCAGCGTTCGTAATAGCTAGCGCTTAAATATTCTCCTGGGGGCATGAGTTCTGACGCGTGGCGGGTTTCATCCACCGGGAAATAGTTAACAAAGGTGGCAAAACTCATGGCGAACACTTTGGCTTCCCACTCGCTGTGAAAAACAGGTTCATTTTCTTCGATGGGAATCGGACCCATGCCGTGCATGCCACCCATATCGTGGGGACCATTCATCATGACAACTCCTGGGCGACGAGGGGGGTCGGTAAGTCAGGTGGCTGAACTTTGGCTGTCCCAATCATGGCGTTACGGGTAACAAGGGCGGCCAGGCCTGCTTCTGAAAGACCTTCAGTCCCAGCTGGTCGTTCAGGCAGCACCAGATAGCGCAGGTCTGCATTGCTGTCCCAAACCCGCACCTCAACCTCGTTTGGAATCTCTAAGTTAAATTCCTTCAAAACGTTGCGGGGCTCAATCACGGCTCGTGACCGGTAGGCAAAGGATTTGTACCAGGTGGGGGGTAAGCCTAAAATCGCCCAGGGATAGCAAGAACAGAGGGTGCAAACAATCAAGTTGTGGACTTCGGGGGTATTTTCAACCACCACCATGTGTTCGCTGGAAAAGCCAGTCAGCCCCAACTCGGAAATGGCACTTGACCCATCGGCTAACAGCCGCTGCTTAAACTCAGGATCCACCCAGGCTTTGGCAACAATGCGTGCGCCAATATGGGGACCGACCTTATGTTCATAGGTATCGATAATGGCGTCGAGGGCGGCGGGGTCAACAATCCCCTTCTCGACTAAAAGCGACTCAATCGCTTTTACCCGCAGGGCAATCTCGGATTCAGGGCGATGATGGTGAGCAGTCATAGCCTTCAATTAATTTTTGTTGGATGATTCTATTCTTTATTTGGATGATTCTATCAAGATTACACTAAATCTTAAGGGCATATTCTTGAGGGGGCACCTTGATGAGAGTTGTTGCCTAAACTCTTGAAAAGATATAGTTGCTCCTATCACTTGAGGTATCTCATGATTACCGTCAATACATATGCCCATCCGTTCAGTCTGCCTTTAGATCAAACAGCATTGTTGATTATTGATATGCAAAATGATTTTTGCCATCCCGACGGCTTTAATGGCAGTGAGCTAAACCTTGATCTATCAGCCGCTCGGGCGATTATTCCTACCCTCCAAACCTTGCTAGACTGGGCTCGGCAAACGGGGCTCAAGATTATTTTTACCCGTGAAAGTCATCACCCTGACCTGTCAGATGTCTCCCCCAGCAAAGCAATCCGCTACGCCAATGCCGGGTCACCCATTGGTCAACCCGGAAAAATGGGCCGGTTTTTAGTGAGAGGAGAACCCGGAGCGGCTATCATTGATGAGCTACAGCCCCTGCCAGCAGAGTGGCAGCTAGACAAACCGGCCCACTCTTGCTTTGTCAATACCCCTCTTGATCAAAGGCTGCAAGCTGACCACATTACCCACTTATTGATAGCCGGGGTGACCACGCAGTGTTGTGTGTTGGCCACCTATCGCCATGCCAGCGATTTGGGCTATTACTGCCTGCTGCTAGAGGATTGCTGCGCCGCCTTTGACTCCAAAGATCATGACGCTACGGTCCATATTCTCCAGTCTGAGGGCGGCGTCTTGGGCTGGGTGGCCCGGTCTTCGCAACTCTTTGAGGCAAGCACTCTCGCCATAAACGATTTCGCAAAGAAATTAAGTAAATCTTAAATTAATTCGCAGCGAAGATGCCCCATTTTACGGATTAAGTAACCCCAGCGGTCATATTTTGCTATAACTGTGCCATCAACTACAGAAAGTCCTGATGGAGTCATCTACTCTCAAGTGACGAGTGTCATATCTTGACGCATCGAAAGTTAGCGCAACCAGCGCAACAAACGATAGCGCAACAAAAATTAAGTGTTGGAGACTGAGGTGAATGTCATGAAATCCACAGCCCGATTGCTAAAGCAGATAGTTGTCCTTTCTGTGAGCGGCTTTTTGTGGGTTTCCTGCACATCGCAAACTGCAACAGAGACTTCACCCGAAACCACCTCCGATGCTGCGTCAGAGGCTCCGGCTACCGAGGAGAGTGCCGCTGAGCTGATCCCGGTCAAAGCAGGTCACCTGGTCGCTTTGGATATGGCTCCTCTGTTTGTAGGGGTTGAGTCAGGCTGCTTTGAAGAGAACGGCCTAGCCGTTGAGACGGTAGCTTTCACTAACCCAGGGGATAACAATGCGGCCCTGGCTGGGGGGAACATTGACTTTAGCACCAACCCCTTTACCCTGCCATTTTTTGCTGCCAATAGCGGTGTCCCGATCAAGACTGTATCCGCAGCAGGGGGTTGGGGAGTCATGCAGGTGATCATCAACAATGAGTACGGGGTAAGCTCGATTCCAGATTTGGTCACCTTTGTATCGGAGAATCCAGATACAAAGCTAAAAATCGCCACCCTGCGAGGGGATACCCTTGAGTTGATTTTGGTGGATGCCTTTGAGGCAGCGGGGGTTTCACCCGATGATTTTGAGATGGTTTATTTTGACGATTTGTTAGCCATGGTCGATGCCTTTCGGGTCGGCGAGGTGGATATTCTCAGCCATATTAAGCCCTACACCACTCAATTTGTGACCAGCGGTGAGGCGACGGTATTAACTGACAATGCTGAGGTTTGGTCTCCGACCACGCCCAACACTGTTGTCAGTGTCTTAGACAAAACCCTGGGTGAGCGTCCAGAGGTGGTTGAAGCCTATATCAAAGGGATGCAGTGCTCTGCGGAAATTATTAACACCGACCCCGCTAAGGCCATTGAGTTGCTCAAGGGGGGCAATTATTATCGGGTTGAAGATGAGGTTTTGTTAACGGCCTTTGAGACCCAGCCTTCCCCGATTACCTTCACACCCGATTTAGAAGCGGTACAGACGGTGGTTGATAAGATGGTTGACCTCCAGTACATTGAGTCAGATGTGCCCGCTAAGGATATTTTTGATACGACTTTGGTCAAAGGGCTAGAACAGTA
>JBCDDJ010000509.1:0-4829 GCA_039180385.1 Cyanobacteria bacterium P01_G01_bin.38
CGCCTCGATCACGACCAGCCAATGGGCGTAGGTCGTCTCAGGGTACATTGCCCCATAGCCAATCGAGGCCATGGTCTGCACACTAAAGAAAAATAGCTGTTGAAGATGCCCAGGTTCTACGTTTGCGATCGCATCTGGATCAAGACTGTAGGCAACGGCAAACAGGGCGTTAATACCCAAGTAAAACCCACCGACCAGCAAAATAAACACCGTCCACGGCATGGTCAGCAAAATGTGGTACAGGTCGCCCCAGTAGGAATAATACGGAACCCCAACCCGGTCGACATCAGGATACCGATGCCCTCTATAGAGCAGCAGCTTTCTCGAAGCTCGACGTATTTGAGGTTTGACCATTCCTTACCTCCCCAGGCAAATTGAAGATTCGCGAGAACGCATCTACGTACCTATAAAGAAGGGCTCTCCCCATGCACATAGGGCGAGCCGAATCAGATCCAGCACATATTTAGCTGTGACGCATCGCTCCAGGCAACCAGTCCCTTTAACTAGCACGCCAAATAAACGATGTGGAAGCCCATATCCTGTGAATCAGAATACCGGGTTACAGATAGATGAGTACGCTCAACCAACATGAGCGCGTTCGTATGAGCAATTGTGGGGCTCAGCGCCCCGACTCCTTAAAGATAACAATTCTTCAAAGTTTGTGACAGCCCTAAATGATTTTGGATGCGCCCAAGTACCACGTCGAGCTTAAAACTCTGGTTAAGCTTGGCGCGGCGAAAGGAAAAGGGTCAAAGCCCTCCAAGAACGCTTCCTTCGACTTTGCCCTAGCCCAAGGGGCATGGCTACGCTAGCACCCTTAACCAATCCGTTCAAGCGAAATCCGGGCTGCTTCGGAAACTTGAGGGTGACTGTCTTTTTCGAGGTAGCGTAGGGCAGACTTGCTTTTAGCACTGGGCAGATTGCCTAAAGACTCGGCCAGGCGTTGGCGTACGAGCCAGTCATCGGCCTGGGCAAAGCGCAAAATATCGTCAATGGCAGTGAGGTCGCCGATTTCGCCAAAGGCTGCGATCGCAGCTTGCTGAATTACCACCTCTTCGCTATTTAGCGCCTGGATCAGGGCATCATGGGCGCGGGCATCTTTAAGATTGCCGAGGGCCACTGCGGCGCTAAAGCGCACTAGCCAATCGGTATCTTCATAAAACGCACGCACCAGTGGCTCAAAGGCCCGTGGATCCTCCAAATACCCGAGGGCTCCGGCGGCATCAGCGCGAAGTCCGTAGTCTGGATCAGTTTCCAAGACCTTGATTAAAATGGGATAGCAATCCTCAGTTTGTTTGACCCCCAGGGCAAAAATTGCCATCGAACGGACCTGCAGATTGGGATCATCTAGCACCAGCTTGATTAACGGCACAGCAGACGATGCAGCCACATCCCGCAGGGACGCCAGGGCAATCTTCTTATCCTTAACGTCACCTGTCTTAAGCTGATTGGCCAGGATCTCTAAGTTGGGCTGCGCCATTGGGTCTCCAGGGAAGCGAGTCTGCTTTAAATTATAAGTTTCTTGATTGCCCCATTCACGCGCCCCCGTTTCGACATAACCGATCCTCACTGAGGGGGAGAGCATCACTTCCCAGATCATAGTTTTTAAGCACATTCGGAATTCCATACATTCTCGATGAAGCAGTAACCAGGACACAGCAAACATCAATCAGAGGCAAAATAATCATGGCTTACAGTGGTGGCAAAATCAGCGGTCAAGGCAAGCGGGCCAAGCGCCGCAACCGTCGTCGGCCTACCTATACCCCCAGCCCCAACGGCAAACCCTCCACCCCAGCGTCTGGCGGTGGGCGTTAAAATTTTCTTTTTTGTTAACAGGAAACCGTTGATTGCCTTGCTATAGATAGAGACATATACCGCTGCGTTCGAAGGTGGATTATGTCAAACGAGACTGTATTAAGGTTCATGCAGCAAACTGCCGCAGATGATGTTCTGCGACAGCAATTAGAAGCGCTGCTCGGCGTCGGTGATGGCGATATCAGCTCATCCGCCGAACTCGATGCGGATGAATCAGCGGCCCTCAGCGAAAGAGCCCCAAATGTGGCAGAGTTCGCAGCTCAAAAAGGATTCCAATTCTCACCTGATGAGCTACTGAGCGTGGTCAATGCGTTTCAGCAACATCAAAAGGGCGAGCTTTCGGATAGCGAATTTGCCAGTCAGATTGGCCTGGCGGCAGGGACCCAGCTAAAGGCTCCTACCCAGGGTGTCTTTAAACGCATGAGCGGCTATCTTTGCAAGACCTATCTGGGGGTTGAGCTAAAAGCTTAGGCATTAGGGTGAGTTTTGAATTTTGAGTTGAATGGCTCATCCATTTGGGCTAGACAGCTCATTCAAAATTTCTCGTAAGAAGTGGCTCCATCGTTGACAAAACTGAGCGCTCAGAGATTGCTTATTTTTAAGGGTTTCGTGACATTGGCCCAGCCAGAGGTCAGAAACTGGCCTTGATTGGGTTGATCCCCATGTTCTGATTTGTGAAGTTTTGCGTCAAAATTCAAAGACTCTTGGGAAAGTATGAAGTCTCCAGAGGGGATCATAGGCTTCGGCTAAAGTAGGCAATATAGATGTTGTTAACCCCGGTCGGTCAAACGCTTGAGGCAAGCGTTTGATATTAGCTCAAGGATAAAGAGGGCTTTAGCCCAAGGATAAAGAGGGCTTTAGGGAAAGCACCGGGCCAACCGTCACCAACACAAAATCGCTTCGCTCATTCGAGTCTTTTACGGAAATTTTTCAGCACAATCTATGTCTGATCCCCGATCGCTTTCGGTTTCAAAGCCGACGTTTGAGCCCTTACCCCGTGCTCAGACTGTTTCAACCGGTGTTTTTGTCTGCATCCACGGCCATTTTTACCAGCCCCCTCGCGAAAACCCCTATCTAGAATCCGTGGAGCGGCAGCCCAGCGCAGCCCCCTTCCATGACTGGAATGAGCGGATTTTATATGAATGCTATCGCCCCAACGCCTTTGCCCGCATTCTAAACGAGCAGGGAGAGGTGCTTCATATTGTCAATAATTACGAGTACCTCAGCTTTAACATTGGCCCCACCTTGATGAGCTGGCTCGAGCGCCACGATATCGAGACCTATCATCGCATCTTAGAGGCCGACCGCAAGAGCTGCGATCGCAACAACGGCCACGGCAACGCCATCGCCCAGGTCTACAACCACATCATCATGCCCCTGGCAAATGAGCGAGATAAAGTTACCCAGGCCCGCTGGGGGATCGCTGATTTTCGCCGTCGCTTTGGCCGCGATCCGGAGGGGATTTGGCTGGCAGAAACCGCCGTGGACTACGACACCCTGCGGGTTTTGATCCAGGAAGGGATTAAGTTCACGATCATGGCCCCCTCCCAGGTACAGCGATGTCGACCGATGTCTGGGGAACACGGCTATGGGGATCACGACTGGAACGAGGTCGGCGGGGGACAGATTGACCCCACCCGTCCCTATCGCTGCTATGTCCCAGGGTTGCCCGATGGGGAGAACTACATCGATATTTTCTTCTACGACGGCCCCATCTCTGGAGATATGGGCTTTAGCGATGTGATGAGTTCTTCTCAACATTTTGCCGGTCGGATCGGGCAAGCCATTCGCGGCGAGAACGACCGCGCCCAGCTGATCTCAGTGGCCACCGATGGTGAAACCTTTGGTCACCATCGCGGCGGTGCCGAAAAGGCCCTGGCCTATGCCCTGCATCAAGAATTTGCCAAGTGGGGCTGGCAAGTCACCAACTATGCCCACTACCTGAGTTTGTTTCCCCCTACCTGGGAAGCCCAGCTCAAACCCGTCACCGCCTGGAGCTGCTCCCACGGGGTTGACCGCTGGCAAGATGACTGCGGCTGTGGCGGTGGCGGCGAATGGCATCAGCAGTGGCGCAAACCCCTACGTCACGCCCTGGACTGGCTGCGGGATCGCCTGGCTGATATCTATGAAGCCTACGGCAGTGAGCTGTTTTCCGACGTTTGGAAAGCGCGGGATGAGTATGTCGAGGTGATTTGCGATCGCAGTACCCGCAATATTAATCAGTTTTTCAATCGCCACCAAACCCATAAGTTGACCTCCGCCGAAAAAGTAGACGCCTTGCGACTACTTGAAATGCAGCGTCACGCTCTGCTGATGTACACCAGCTGCGGCTGGTTTTTTGAAGAGATTTCTCGTCCCGAGGGGACCCAGATTCTCAGATATGCGGGCCGCGCCATTGAGCTAGCAGAGGAGGTTTCCGGTCAGGGCTTAGAGGCCAGCTTCCTCGAGCGATTAGCCCACGCCCCCAGCAATATCACCCACTTTAAGAACGGGGCTGGCATTTACCGCGATCTTGTCCTCCCTTCGCGAATTGCTCTGGAAAAAGTCGCGGCGCACTACGCCCTATCATCGCTGTTTAACACGTATCACACCGAGCAGCAGCTTTACTGCTACACGATTTATCAAAAAGACTACCACCGTCAAACCCTGGGATCGCTGACCCTGGCGTTGGGGCAGGTTCAAATTGTTTCGAATATCACCCAAGAGAAAACCAACCTCACCTTTGCGGTACTTCACCTGGGCGGTTGGGATTTTCACTGCGGCATTCAGGCGTTTAAGAGTCGTCCGGCCTATGCCCGCGCTAAGGAATCGGTCCTGCAAGCGTTTGGTCATGTCAGCGTGGCCCAAACCATTGTGGCGATCAACAATGCCTTTGGTGAGCAGACCTTTAGCTTGCAAAACCTGTTTGCCGAGGAACGCCACCGCATCATGCGGCTGCTCAGCCAGGATACGCTACAGCGCCTTGACCAGCTTTACACCCAGATCTATCGCGAAAACTATGGCATTTTGATGGC
>JBCDDJ010000510.1:0-4787 GCA_039180385.1 Cyanobacteria bacterium P01_G01_bin.38
GGGCTTGTTAACATCAGCCTCAATATCATCCAGCTCCATGAGCGCGTCGTCTTTTTGCTCAGCGGGAAAGGACTGGGCCAGCTCGCGTAGGGATGTGATCAGTTGGGTGATGTCGTCGAGCTTGGCACCGTAGTTATTGATAGTGCCGCCTATCTGATCGCCTTGGACAGTCTCGGCAAAGCCTCCAGCAAACTGGGCGTTGCTGAGGTTGTATTTCTGGGATTGATTATCTGCCACAGCTTTACTCTCTACGTTGATAACGGGATTACGAGCAGCCAATATTTTAACGACTTCCATGAGGTCTGGTGTCGATTGCCGGGATTGCTGACGATAAGCATCTAATAGTTCATTTTTCAGGGAATCAGCTTGCTGACGATAAAGCATCAGCTCACCCTCTTTAGCCGCTAGTTGCTCTCGAAACTGAGCCTCTCGTAGTTGTCGCTCAGTTTCGTATCGCTTATAGGCAATCCGCTCAATCTCAGCTTTATCGACTTCTGGCGGAACAGCAAGTCGAATTTCAAAGCTGTTCTGGCTCTTACGTTCAATGCCTTGAACCGCTAAATTTTCGTCACCGTATCGAGATTGCAAGTCTTGAAACGATGTCAAAAAAGCTTTCCAGTCAACACCATCATCAAAAAACAGATCAACGGTCTCTAAAAACTGTTGGAAGCGCTGGGTAAACTCCCCTGGCTGAAAACTACCTCCGTGAGGGCGACGCTCTTGATGATTACGCTGAAGGTAAACATAATCGCAGACTACACCTTTTAGGTTTGTAGCACTATTGATATTCCAGTCCTCTATGCAAGCTCCTGTAAATATTGCCCGTTTAAAATTAGCACCCAAGCCTTGAATAGCTATCAAATTCGTACCGCTCAGGTTAGCACCGCTCAGATCAACCCCGCTCAAGTCAGCCTCACACAAGTCAGCACCACTCAGGTCAGCACCACTCAGATTGATTCCTCGCAAGTCCATTTTCCGAAAACAAGCCTCCCTCAAACTAGCTTCTTGCAGCTCGACATTTTCAAGATTGGTCTGAAGCAAATTCACATTAGATAAGTCGGCTCCCTGTAAGTTGGCATGACTGAGATTAGTTCCCTTTAAAACAGCATTAGACAAATTGGCACCTTTCAAGGTTCCTCCTGCCAATATAGAGTCCGTGAAATCAGATGTCATCAGATTTGCATAATGTAAATTGATACCCTCCAAATTGAATAGGTGAGCAAAAGATTGGCCTTGTCCGCACCCAGTTATTAGTAACTGTTGAATCTTGTGACTATTAAGGTAAGTCTTTCCTGCCCGTACTCGATCTAGTTGTTTAGCATTTTTCCAATAGGTCCGTATTAACCAAGACCTTCTAAAGTCAGCGCTTCGAAGTCGTGCCTGAGAGAAATTAGCATCAGTCAAATCTGCACCCCGAAAACTGGTACCACCAATCGCAGCAAAGGCCACAGCAGTAGGCCAAATCCAAAAATTCCTCTTGTCTCTCCTAAATACTCTCCAGCCAATGTAGACACTCACGAACATACTCGTGACCGCCAAAATCCCTACGAATGTGCCCACAACTACCCCTGCGGTAGCAAAAACACCTACGAGGGAAACTGTGACTGTGACTGTGACTGCAAAAATGCCTATCAATATGCCTGTAACGATGAAAATACTTGCAAGAGAGACTGTAATCCAGCCTAAAAAAATACCTAACAAAGAACCTACAAGCATGCCTATAAAAGGGCCTGCAAATACGACAGAGTCGTCTTCTTGCCATACAACACTCGCGATAAGACCTACGATAAGACCAGCGCCAAGGCCTGAGAGAGTACCTGCGCCTCCGAATACCTTAAATACTGCATCACCTTCTCCTAGGACTGTCACTATGTGCTTGTATTGCACGATAAGTGCAGGAATAAAAATAATGAAGAAAAGTAGCATTGAAACAGTAATTGCTACCCAGCCAACCCACTGATCACCAAAATTGCCGATCTGAAATATAAAGGCAACAACATAGCCGAAGAAAACCGAAAGAAATCCTGGAACTACCGACCAAAGTAATGAGCAAACAAGCAACCCGGCAGTCCAACGCCGCTGTAAGCCTGCTTTAGCCTGAGCAAAGTTCGCCCCAGTCAAATTCGCATTGGTGAAGTTCGTGCTGCGGATATCCGCACCGCTGAAGTCAGAGCCAGATAGATCTTTCCCTTTAAAGTTCTGACCTCTGAGACTTTCACCCCTAAAGTCTCGACGACCTGCCTCATACTGCTTCAGTAACTCGGCAGCTTTCATATCTGAGTCCCATGCACCGCTTACACCCCCTTTTTTAACTGACCCACAGATAATTCCTGCTTAAAACATTAAGTTGACTTAATATTAATTCTGATGAAGTCTTTTTTCTTCTCCTGAATGAATTCCAGCACCTTGGACCCCGGCTGCCGCTCTACTTCGAACCATCCGCTTCACGGCAGGTGAGATCTCAACCGACAAATAAACCGACCCCGATCATCCGGCTCATCCCAACGGTAGTAATAACTCACTGTCAGATGCACTCGCTTACGGTTGCCGATGCGTTCCTCAATCCACCCACAGGCCGACCCCTTGGGCGTGTGCCGCCTGAGTTTCCTCCTCTGGCTTCCCCCAGAACAACCTTCATCAACAGACCGATCGCCTTCACCCCTCGCCACCGGATCAAAACCTTGCTCTGGGGGAGATAAGAGCTTCCCCTCACTGGGGGCCTCCCCCTGCAATGGCAACGAGAAGGGGGCTATACGGCCCGACAACAGCGATAACTGCAATCCTTCAACGCTTGAATCGTCTATCCGCTGCTGACCGTGAAATTCGGCGATGATACGCTTCTGAGTTGCCCTAAAGCGAGCATCATAGCGAAGATGACAAATGGTACATAGCGCTTTCAGGTTCGCGCGATCGCAATTTTGCGGGTTCTGGTCGAGGTGGGCCACCGTTAGAACGTATTGCCCCCGCTTGTGGTTTGGGTCGAAGGCATTCCAGCCCATCCGCTCACAAAACTGAGTCCAGGACTCGTCCGAGCGGCGGCAGGGAAGCCCGCAACCCTGGCAGGCCCAGTTTGCTTCGGCGCGAATGCTTAGCGAGATGTCATCCCAGTTATCGGGATAGCGAGATTTCTCAAAGGGCATGAACTAGATGGCCTCCGCAGCAACGGGGTCAGTGTCGAGCACTTTAAATCCATCCCAGGTCAAAACTACGTGTCAAAATCTACCACATCTCGCTCTATCCCCTCGCTAATCAGGGATTTAAGGGGAACGAGCACACACCTCTGCCCGTGCTCAATTGCATTCAGGACTATCGGGTGCCTTGATCCCCCGCCAACACTCCCACCGATTAGCCTTCTCCAGTAGCCAGCTAACCCGCTGCCCCTGCACCCGCTGCTCATTTCCTAACTGCGACTGCCCCGCTATTATCCAGCCCATCCCGCTCAATAGCAGTAACGCCAAGGGCACGTTAATACCCAATATCAAAGTCCTGAACTGGCTTTGCTGGTGCTCTATCCGGTTCAGGCGAGTGAGCAGGGCTTGGTTGTCCGAGACCGTCTGCCTGGAGAGTTCGCTTAAGTTCGTCAATATCGGCCCCAATTCCTTTAATCCCTGCCGCCAATCTTGCGTTGTTCTGTGCAAGTAGCTGGTTAAGCTGGTCAGCTCTTTCAATTGGTTGATCAGTTCCACCAGCATCTGGGACTGCTGCGTCACTCCCGCCAGGGTTTTGAGATTCTGCTGGGTCCATTGATTTAACTCCTGCTGAAAGTTTTCAAATAGCCGCTGCCAGTCCTGGGGGGTATCCTCCACCAACACCAGCAGCTGGCCGATGGCCACAAAGATCATAAAAAACTCATTCTGCGGGTCCACGTTGTAGCGCAGCAGGATACCCAGCACCCTGGCCTTAATCTCAGCCGTTTCACCGGCTAACGCCTCATCCAACCAGTGAATTCTGTGGTCATGAATATTTACCATCAGAACACCCCCACCTCGTCAAACGCAGCGAAGGCTTTTCTCAAAAATGTCTTGACCCGCTGCCGCGAAATCAGCCCAAACTCCTCATGCTCTGTGGCTGCCTCAAAACTCAGACTCAATGAATCAATCCGGTTGCGATCGCTATTGCCGATGAACTTGGGAAACTCGATCACCTTGACCCCATATTTCTTGAGCAGCTTTTGCAGGGACGCATCACTTTCGAGGGGTTCCCAGTCCTCGGTCATGCCGTAGTTCGCCACCAGAATATGCTGCACGCGATCCTGAAAATAGCTCACCGACTTATTCAAAAGCTTGAGGCTGTCATAGCCGCAGTCTGAAACGAACCAGATATAAAAGTCGATCCCGTTCTCCTCGGCTAAATCCAGGAGTTCATTCTTCTCAATCCAGCCCCGCAGTGAGATAAAACTCTGCGCAGGCAAATTCACCAACACTCGCTTTTCGGTGGCCACATTGAAGACATGGTTGGCCGTGTCTTCGTAGCGCACCCCTTCCGAAAAGACGGCGGTTTTACACCCCGCAATTTTTCCATAGATGCGCATCACATCGGGATTGGATCGATCCGTATCGAAGGGCACAAACTCAAGGTCATGACTGCGATGATATGCAATCGCCGCTCTGCAAATAAAGGATTTCCCTACACCGCCCTTTTCACCGCCAAAGAAATGAATGGCTGGCATCGCATCCCCCTTCAGAAATTGAATTCATCTTCGAGATCAATCTGCGATTCAGGTAAAGGCTTGCTTGCCTCAACCTTTACCGGCTTAGACTTTGGTTGAACCCGTTTCTTTTTCGGTA
>JBCDDJ010000511.1:0-4785 GCA_039180385.1 Cyanobacteria bacterium P01_G01_bin.38
GCACCATGCCCAGCATACCTGCAACTTTGGGGCCAACCTCAAACTGTGGGATTGGCTGCACGGCACAGCTCGATACTCTCCTGAGTTTCCTGAATCTCTGGGCATCGAAACATCCCTGAGTCTCTGGCAAAAGTTGTTGTCCCCCTTTGAGGTGTTATGACCTTACTGAGTCAGCTGTTAGCATTTTTCCCCACCCTGGTAATAGGGCTATCCGGGGTATCATTTGTTTGGCTCTGTCTGGCTGATAGTTGGCTAACAGGCACGTGGCGGTTCGGACTATTGCTGTTTGTAGTCTATGGGTTGCCCGTAGTTGTTTATCGATTACATACCCAGTTTCACCCTATTTCTGAAGGGATAAGCTATCTACAGGGTGAACAATATTCACCCTGGTGGGGAAGTCATCAGATTCAGGCAATTTATATTGCATTTCCAACCTTAGAGACGGTGTTGCGGCTCATTCCAGGGATGTTCTCAGCCTGGCTACGTTTGTGGGGAGCCGAGATCGGCCAGCAGGTTTATTGGACGCCAGCGTTAGAAATTGCTGATCGAGGTTTGTTGAGCATTGGCGATGGGGTGGTGATAGGCCACCGGGTGGGGCTTTATGCCCATGTGATTAAACCTAAACGACAGGATTTGATGCTCTATGTCAAACCTATCCAAATCGGGGCAGGCGCTTTTGTTGGGGCAGGCTCCCATTTGGGGCCAGGGGTAGTTGTGGAAGCAGGCGGGTACTTGTCGGCAGGGAGTGATGTGTATCCAAATCGGACAGGGGGAAAGGGTTATGTTGAGGTTGGGGATGAACTTCTATAGCTTTGGCGTTCCGTTGGGAGTAGGGGAGTAGAGGTATAACGTGAAGCTGAGCGGCGGCCAATATTTTTGCATCGATGCCTGGATTGTAAATTCCGTCCGCTCCTGCGTAGGGTTAGGCAGCAGGGACCAGGGGCATTGTCCGCCTCAGGGACTATGTTAGCTACCAAAATGTATCTCACTGAGCTTCAAATGTTTTACATTACCAGTCATGGTCAGATTTTTAGTGCCTCTAGCAGAATGCCCATAAGATCCAGATGTATATAGTATGAGAGAAATGTCTGTTTCTTTTTGCTGTTTATTCATATAAATCATAAGATTTGCACGGTCAAGATATGAGACTTCACGTCCGATCATTAGCACCTGGCAAACACCAAAAGAAAACTGCTGAGTAGAACCCTCTACTGCACGATTATGAAACATATCATAGTCTAGAGGGTCAGAGAGAACAAATAATGGTTCCTTTACTTCAGTGCGACCAACACTTACCCCATCTACTGCAAGCTCAATCCGTGTAGATAGATTATCTTGAATGGTCAAGGTAGCAAAAAGGTGCCTAGGTTTACTCCAGTCAATAAGACGATCACTCTCGACTCGTGCACCAACACCCTGCAAACCTACTACTGCCAAACTAGGCATGAGACGCTGATTTAAGGAAAGTGTTAACTGCATTGACGAACCTTCATAACGAGAATCGAAGAGTATATTTGAATTGGTTGAGTTCTGAGCATCCTGAGGAGGTATGACTACTAATGCGTGAAATTCTAAATCGACTACAGATTTGAGAAGGTTACGACCAACTGTTAAAGTTGCTTCACCTAGTTGGATAAGAACATTAGCTATCGGTTGAATATTAAAAAAATTAATAGCAAGCAGTGAGGCAAAATCTTTAGGAATCTGTTTTGAGTAATGTGCGCCTCCTGTTTTATTGGCATACCACTCAATTAATGTACGAACTGAATACCTGTTTCCTTTAAATAGGATGATTTCAAGATCCAACAATTCAGAGAAGTTCAACTCAAACTGTGCAGGAAACTGTCGCTCTACAGTTAGTGGGAATCCAGCAACATGGAGCTGGCGCTTATCACGTAAGCTTTCTGGAAAACTTGGATCATTGACATCTTGCATGCAGTAGATCTTCAAGGTCTTTTGCAAAGATTGTGCAATATACATAAGAAGCGGATCAGCTTGACGGCTTCTTTCGGTTAGCAATGCACGTAACTGACCAGATAATGTGACGAGGTGCCAATGTTCACCTTGGCGAAGATGCTTCAGGGAGTCAGAGATTAACTGTAACGCACGAACAAGTTCCAGCATCCGGATAGTAAAGGATTTTTCTGCTTGTTGTGGACGTGTCATATGTGCAATCTCGAAGTTGCGTGGCTAACTATTATTAGATCGACTTTTCCCATATATCCACCCTGTCGAGCTAGATAACGTCAGTTCGGGTTAAGCCGCAGGCGGCAGAGCCTATTCTAGATGCAGCCCCGGTTTTTTAGGCTGATGACAATAGGCAATCAGGCCACAGAGGATGTGGACAAAGCAGTTGGTCGGGCTGCGGTGACGAGAATGCTCAATCTGAGAGATGTTCTTGAGCTGGTCGATCACGGTTTCGACAATCGCCCGCTTGCGAGTCAATAGCTTGTCAGTCAGGCGCATCAGCTGATTTTTCATATTGCGCCGAGGTTTGGCAAAGAACTCAATGCCAAAGGTTTCAAGCAGTTGTTTGGCCAGGGCTTTGCCCACATAACCTCGGTCAGCGAACACTTTCCCACTCAAACTGCTGAGCAGGTCGATGACGGGTTTACGGTCATCTGTATTGCCGGGGGTCAAGGTGAGGTTGAGCAGCTCACCGCATTCACTCACTATCAGGTGCAGCTTGAAGCCATAGAACCAATCGACTGAGGTCTTGCCCCGAGCGGCTATCCCCTTAAACACCTTATGCTGGGGAATACGGCGATTGTGACAGACCTTCAGGCTGGTGGCATCCATGAAGCTGATACCGGTGCAGGCCCCGAAACAGGTCTTCAAATAGTAGCATAGAGGCAGCAGGCATGAGGGTATCCAATCAACAAAGCGGCTATAGCTCACCAGGTTGGGAAACGCCTTGCGCCAGTATCGGCAGACCTGTTTCAGGTAGTAGTGTTTGAAGTTTCGGTAGTGGCTTTGATGGAAGCCGATGAGGATCGTCATGACTTCGCTCAGACAAAGCGAACGCTGGCGAGTTCGAGTTTTCAAGCCATGGCTCAGTAGGCTTTGACGCCACTGAGGTTCGAACTGCTGGCAAAAGTCATCGACTGAGCAAAAGAGTTCTTCTAAGCTAGACATAGTGGAGGACAGGGCTGATAGGTTTGTTTAATTTCAGCGTACCTGCTCCTCCTTTTTCTCAACTTTTAACGATTTTCTTATCCCGAACTGACGTTAGATATACGGAAACTTGTCCATATAGTACGCCTATATTAGATGGATATATGGAAATTTTCGGTGTATCTAATTAGATGCTGCAACTTTGTAAAAGACTGAAGCAATGCGTGGACTCATAAAGGGATTTAGCCATTTACTAGCTCCTGCCTTTCGACGGTTTTACACTGCCCTGACCCAACCACAGCAAGCTCAACGGGCTGTGCAGCAACGCCTGGTAGATCGGCTACAGAATTGCGAATATGGCCGCAAGTTCGGTATTAACAGCTATGAAAACTGGCAACGATTACCCATTGTTGAGTACACGGATCTAGAACCCTGGCTCTCAAAATCGCATGCCAAATCCTCTCCCCTCACCCCAGAACCGATTCTCTTTTATGAGCCCACATCGGGCAGCAGTGGTCCGGTGAAACAAATCCCCTATACCCGGTCACTGCGCCGTTCGTTTAACCATTTGTTCTGCGTATGGGCCTATGACCTGATTACCCAAGGTCCCAACTTCTCAACTGGGAAGCTCTACTTTTCAATCTCGCCTAGCTTCAGTGACGTTACCTCCGGGGGCACTGCCGATGACTCAGACTATCTCGACCCTTGGCTGCGCTGGCTATTGCGACCCTTTCTGGTGATGCCACCCTACTCTCGAACCCCGGCGGCATTCAAAGAAAACCTGGCCCGAACGCTGTTGCAAACCGAAGCGCTGGAGATTATTTCGATCTGGAGCCCGAGTTTTTTGACTGCCCAGCTGGATTACATCCAGACTCATCAACAGCGTTTACAAACAGATCTGCAAGATCGGCTCTCGGCGGCGCGATCGCAACTCCTCTGTCAAGACAACATTCCCTGGCCCGAGCTCTGGCCCCAGCTCAAGCTGATCTCTTGTTGGGATAGCGTCACGGCAGCGGATGGCGCGGCAGGGTTGCGATCGCAGTTCCCCCATGTGCTTGTCCAAGGCAAGGGGCTGCTCGCCACCGAGGCCCCCATGACGCTGCCGCTGTTGGCTGCTGAGGGGTGTGTGCCCTTGTTAGACGAAATCTTTTTTGAATTTGAAGATAGCCAGGGTCGCTGCTTTGGACTACACCAGTTGGAGGTCGGACAGGTCTACGAGATCATCATTTCCCAAACAGGCGGTCTCACCCGCTATCGCATGGGCGATCGCGTGCGAGTCACCCATCACTTTCTAGAAACCCCCTGTCTGCAATTTATGGGACGGGGTCAAGCGGTCAGCGATCTGGTGGGTGAAAAGCTGCATATTCAGTTTGTGAGCGATCTTCTAGATCGGCTGGCTCTGTCGGCACGGTTTCAAAGCCTGGTGCCAGTGCGACAGCCAAACGGCTATGTGCTGCTGCTTGATCGGTGCGATCGCGCCGACGGCTCAATTTGCGAGGTTGACGCCATTGCCCACCAGCTTGAGCAAGGCCTTTGCGAGTCTTTTCACTATCGGCTGGCGCGGCAGCTAGGGCAGCTTGCCCCGGCCCGAGTCATCGTGTCAGAGACGATTGCGGAGCAGCTCTCAGCCGCCAAATCTCAGTCAGGCCAACGATGGGGAGACATTAAGCA
>JBCDDJ010000512.1:0-4770 GCA_039180385.1 Cyanobacteria bacterium P01_G01_bin.38
GCAAGTTGAATCATGGTTAGGGAGGGACGATGAATAATATGATACGCAGCAAAGGATGACACATTGCTATGATCCTTCTAACTCAACTGTAATTCTGTGTTGACCTTTCCTCGACCCCCTTATGCGAGAAAATAACCGCGACAATATTTTAGATGTCCGCAATCTCAAGGTGCAATTTGCCACTGATTCTGGCCCAATCCAGGCCGTTGACGGCATTTCGTTTCAGGTAAAACGTGGCCAAACCCTGGGTATTGTGGGGGAATCAGGGTCTGGCAAATCTGTCACATCGCTGGCGGTGATGGGGTTAGTCCCCAGTCCGCCGGGGGAAGTGACCGACGGCGAAATTTGGTTTGATGACGGTCAAACGGGCAGTATCCATGGCCCCGTTGATCTGAGAACTCAGCCACCCCGGCGTATGCAGGACTATCGGGGGGGTCAAATTTCCATGATTTTTCAAGAACCGATGAGTTCGCTAAATCCAGTCTATACCTGTGGGTTTCAACTGGTTGAAGCGATTCGTCAGCACCAAGACATTGCTAAGGCCGCCGCTCAAAAACTGGCCATTGAGCGCCTACAAGAAGTCAGACTGCTACCCAGCGATGTCGTCATGGCAGAGCAAATCGCCGCAGAAGAAGGATTCACCAACAGCGCCCAAATCCAGCGGGAAGTCAGTCGCCGCCAAAAAGCCCTCCTTAACCGCTATCCCCATCAGCTCTCCGGCGGCCAAATCCAGCGGGTAATGATCGCCATGGCCATCGTCTGCAACCCGTCGCTGCTGATTGCCGATGAACCCACAACGGCTCTGGATGTCACCGTCCAAGCCAGCATTTTAGACCTGCTGAGAGATTTGCGAGATCAGCGCGATATGTCGATGATGTTCATCACCCACGACCTCGGCATTATTGCCGAAATCGCCGATCAGGTCGCCGTGATGTATCGCGGCAAAATTGTCGAATATGGCCCCGTGTGGGAAATTTTCTCCAACCCTCAGCACCCTTACACCAAAGGACTTCTGGCTTGCCGACCCAAACCCGACCATCAGCTGCGCAAGCTGCCCACTGTGTCAGACTACATGCAGGTGGTTGAGCAAGAGCAGGGCGATGTTCAAATCTATGCCCGTCACTTCGAGGAAACCCAAGACCAGCCCCTGGCCGAAGAAATCACCCCGGCAGATATGCAGGCCCGTCTGGAGGGGCTACTATCAGACGCCCCCTTACTAACTGTCCAAAACCTTAAAGTGGGCTACCCCATCAAGGGGGTTTTTGGCCAGACCACTCGGTTTGTGATGGCGGTCAATAACGTCTCCTTTGAGATCCACAAGGGCGAAACCTTTGGGCTGGTCGGAGAATCTGGCTGCGGCAAAACCACCCTGGGGCGAGCCCTGCTCAAACTCATCCCTTCAATGGGGGGCAATATCCTGTTTGAGGGCCAAAACCTGGACGGGTTGAGTCGCGCTCAGATGCGACAGCGACGCCGTGAGATGCAAATTATTTTCCAAGATCCGTTTAGCTCCTTGGATCCCAGGATGAGCATCGGGGCCGCCATTGCTGAACCGCTCAAAATCCATGGCGTGATTCGCAACCGGCGCAACCTGCGGGAGCGCGTTGAATATCTGCTCGATCGAGTCGGCATGAATCCCAGCTGCATTAACCGCTTTCCCCATGAGTTTTCGGGGGGGCAGCGACAGCGGATTTGTATTGCCCGAGCGCTGGCGCTCAATCCCAAATTTATTGTCTGCGATGAATCGGTCTCAGCCCTGGATGTCTCGGTACAGGCCCAGGTGCTCAATCTGCTCAAAGAGCTACAGGCCGAGTTTGGCCTGACCTATCTATTTATCTCCCACGATCTGGGGGTGGTGAAATTTATGAGCGACCGGATCATGGTCATGAACCAGGGCAAGCTCGAAGAACTCGGACCGGCCCACGAAATTTATAACAGTCCCCAGCAAGACTACACAAAGCAGCTGATCTCTGCCATTCCTATCGGCACCTTAGACCGCATTCAAGAACTTCAGACAGCTCGGGTAGCCGCAACCAATTAGAGATGGCGCTACTAGCTTGCCCCTGGACTTTATGGAAATTCATCGTCGCTTTATGCAACTGCTAGCCAACCCTAAAAGCAACCCAGGCAGGAATCGCCTTAAAACCGCAGAAAACGCCTATTTCTTGGTTTTTGCGCAGTTTCTGGGTTAAAAAGGCAAACTTTATTCGAAATAATCGGCACTTTTTGAACCCAATGTGCAGGTTTGCTTAATGGCACAGTGACGTCAAAGTTCGCTTTATAAGACACTTAGGATTGCTTTGTGAAAGCTTCATCTTTCTTAATGGGGAGGTGTGGCTATCGGCTGTACGTGATGGAGTTTAGAACTCCAAGCTGTTGATTTTGCTCAAACTCAGGGTGCAAAGCCAGCTAAACCGTATCACCCGATAACTTTATGATGAACCATCAAATGCATCCAGACGATCCGACTAAGATGAAGGAGCACGAAGGGCTTCTTGACTTAGTCCCAACGAATAAAGCGACCCACGTAGCTGTTAAGAACGGCAGTTGGTTTGATCCCGCAACCTGGCAAGGCGGTCGCATCCCTGGAGATGATGCTAACGTTCTCATCGAAAAAGGTACCACGGTTAAATACGACGGCGTCAGTGAGGCAGAACTCTTTACCCTGAGGGTAGACGGTGAAATTCAATTTGCACCGGACAAAAACACAAAAATGGTTATTGATACCTTTGTGGTATCACCCGACGGCAAATTACAAATCGGGACTAAAAACAACCCTGTTAAAGGGAATGTCAAAACTGAGATTGAAATTGCTGGGAATGGCTCCATCGATCTCAAGTGGGACCCTCAACAGCTCAGCCGAGGGATTATTTCCATTGGTGAGGTTGAGATCTACGGTCAACAAAAAACCTCCCACCTCAAGGTGGCGGTTGATCCGATGGCTGGGCAAAACACTTTAGTTCTTGAGAAAACGCCACAAAACTGGCAGGTGGGCGACACTATTGTGCTCACAGGGACTCGAGTTCTTCCCCGTGGCAAGGATAAAGCCTATCTGGGCACCGAAGACGAAGAGTTTACTATCGAAGCGATTTCCGGGAATCGCATTACCCTAGATAAACCGCTGGAATACGACCATACCACCCCCCGAGGTGACTTAAAAGCCTATGTGGCAAACTACAGTCGAAACGTAGTAGTCTCGACCCGTGATGCCGAGTCTCTACCGGCGAACCAGCGGGGGCATGTCATGCTCATGCACTCCAATAAAATCGATGTGCGCTATGCCGAGTTTGACGAACTGGGTCGGACTGACAAATCTAAGCGGTTAGATGATTTCCTCACCAAAGACGACAGATTCCCAGAGCGGGTTTTGGATGCTAATGGCAACCCTATTAGTGGTAAGCGCACAAATATTCGAGGGCGTTACGCACTGCATTTGCACCAATCAGGGACTGATGTAGACAGTAGCCCAGCTATCTTAGAGGGGAATGCCGTTTGGGGGTCACCCGGTTGGGGAATCGCTCAGCATGACAGCTACGCCATTCTTGAAAACAATGCGACATATAAAGTCAATGGTGTTGGCTTTATGAGTGAAACCGGGAATGAAACCGGGGCTTGGCGAAACAATATTGCTATTAATACAACTGGTCGCAGTGGCCATCCCAAAGAGGGAACTAAGAATCATGACCTTGGCTTTAATGGTAATGGTTTTTGGTTACAGAGTCGGGTGCTTGAGAATGAAAACAATGTAGCTGCTGGTAGCCAGTCTGCTGCCTTTATGTACTTCCACCGCGGTGTAGATAACATCAAGGTTGACGCCGACAATCTCCCCATTGCTGACCTGGCAAAAGGCAAGGACGAGATTGGTGTAGAAGATTCTCCAATCATGGGCTTCCGTAATAACGAAGCCTTTGCCTCTGGGGCGGGATTGTGGATTATTAAAAACTTTCCTCAGCAACAACATGACGCCCGCACGGTGCTTGATGGCTTCAAAGGGTGGGAAGTTGAGCAAGGTTCCAAGATGGAATACACAGCTCACTACACCGTTAAAGATTTTGATCTGATAGCCGCGAAGGATGGGAGTCGGTTTTGGGTGAGCAATGGCATCAATCTGGGCAATAACGTTCAAGATATGGTGTTTGACAACTTTGAGGCCACAGGGTTTGAGCAAGGTGTCTTCTTAGAGAAATCTATTCCAGGGAAAGCGCCTCTAAAGGACTGGGGCTATGTCTTTGTTGATCCGAAAGTCTCTGGTAATAAGAAAGATTTTGTCAATTTCGATAAAGCGACCGATCGGATTGTCTCCAAGAACTCCCTTAAGTCAGGCGACTTAAAGTTTGAGTTGTCACCCAGCAGTGATCTACGGGCTCGTAAAGGTGACAAAGGCGACTACGCTGTGGTCGAAGGCACTAAAATAGATTCCCTTGGCGAAATTAGCTATCCTTTTGGTTCAGAATCGCTAACATATCGCTTTGAGGACATCAAAGGGTTGGTCGCTAAAGGGTACTACACCCTACCCAACGGTCAACGGGCCATTGTTGCTAACGAGTATTTCTCGGATCGAGTCACTGGCGAAATGTTGAAATATCCGGTAGTGATCACCCTCGAAGACTCTTTTTGGACTAATAACAAACCTTCCCTCGGCCCCCTCAATCCTAATAGCGACCTGTTAAAAACAAAACGGGTGGGTAAAATTTCTGACTACACTCTGTCCAGCAGACCTAAACCGTCCGTGCCTGAACCTGAGCCGCCTAGCAATCCAGCCCCTGAACC
>JBCDDJ010000513.1:0-4754 GCA_039180385.1 Cyanobacteria bacterium P01_G01_bin.38
CAGCAAAGTTGCAAAGAAATCACAAAAGGCGCTCTCTGCTTGCCAAAGCTCGATAACCTGCCGATAGGTCATCTGCTGGTTGTCTTGCCAAATTGAGATCTGGTTACCAGCTTCTAGCGCTTTTATTTTCGATGTCCACATGACCCGCTAACGACGAGGTGACCTTTGTTAAACGAGGTGTCTACCCAGGTTTTTTACTTTTCCGGATGGGCGACGATTGTAACCACATGATCAACCCGGTCAGAATTAGCGTTAACAGCCCTAAGGCATTGAGAATCGGATAAACAATTTCCAAATTAATTTGCCCAAACTTACCTCGGTGCAAATCGAGCAACCAGAGAAAATCATTGGTGCGATCGCCAACCACGGCGAATTGAAACAGCATACCCGTCGTTAAAGTTAACAGCAGTGGGAGTACCATAAATGGGACCAATGCTCTATGTAGCTGGCGTAGACGGGCGCGATTAATAGTCATGGGTCAATTTACTCAGCATCAGGATTGAAGGCGCTTTCTCAAAGATATCAGGAGAAATGGCCCAGCAATGATCAACCCAAGCAAGACTTCTCCCAGACCAATGGACACCCCATCGGATAGCCTGACTCTAGATACAGGTGTTGGGAGAGACATTTCAGTGACAGGGACCTCCTGAATAGCGGCTCCCTCTGAAACATGTTTTTGCACTTCGGCTGAGGACGGGGTTGTGTGCTCAATCTCTACCTTGTCACTAGCCGCCGCAGGAACGGATGATTCGACATCCCCGGATGATTCGACATCCTTTGTATGATCGTGATTGGTATGGGCTACCGCATTTTGCGCGATCAGCAGTTGAGTACCGTAGGCAAAGAGCCCACCCATAGGAACCATTCGAGCAACTTTTTTACTCACAATCATTCTCCCCATTAGACGTTAGGAATGCTCAGCAAAGGTTGCAACTGCGCCATCTTCTGTGAAAGAGAAAACCGTATACGGTTCAACATAGTCGCCAGACTCCATGCCGGGAGAGCCCGTGGGCATGCCGGGCACCGCAATGCCAGCGATCGCTGGTTTCTCGATGAGTAAACGCTGCAAGTCTTCGGCAGGGATATGCCCTTCGATGACATAGCCATCTACGCTCGCTGTGTGGCAAGAGGCCAGATTTGCCGGAACACCATACGCTTGTTTGATAGGGTCCATATCTTCAGTGATTTCGTCCTTGATCTGAAAGCCTGCCGATTGCACATGCTCAATCCATAGACCGCAGCAGCCACAGGTCGGGCTGTGAAAGACGGTTAATTCGTGGGCCATCGCAATTTGCTTGGCAGTATCTACCGCCATCCCAGCATCAGATCCGGTACAACCGGTCAACGCAAGGCTAACCATCATCAGACCCACTATAAATAGACTCTTTAAAATAGACATGGCATAGGGTTTAGCAGGAATTTTAGCTAAAATCGCTTTTGCCAATATAGCCGTCATCATAGGCTCACCTCGTCAGGGCACATCGGATTGAGTGCCCAGGTTGAATTCGAATGACTCTACCTTAAAACCTATAGTTAGCTGGAGAGTCAAGGGGGGTTAAGTTATGTTTGACCCGCTTGACCCTACACCTCACTGGAGCTTTTACCCTTGGGGTAAAACGATTGGGGCTCAAACACCCATGGGGACGATCAAACGAAGAGATTTTTTCAGCCTGAGTGCAGGCGTGACAGCGACTCTCTTGCTGTCCCAGTGCTCGAGGCGGCAGACTCAATCTGTTGCCCCTGGGGCTGCCTTGGCCCAGGCCCAGACCTACCTGAGTAAAGGCGGTTTACTCAGCCTTGATTTAGAAGCCCAGGCCCAATCTGTCCAGTTAGGTAACCGCACTGCTAATCTGCTGACCTATAACGGTCAGGTGCCCGGTCCTCGGTTAGAGGCCAACCCTGGCGATACGGTCCGAATTCACTTTGCCAATCGGCTGAACCAGCCAACCAATCTCCACTATCACGGGCTACACATTTCCCCCACTGGGACAGGGGACAACGTTTTTCTAGAAATTCCCCCTGGTGAGCGCCATACCTATGAGTTTCAGATCCCTCAAAACCATCCAGCTGGGACATTTTGGTACCATCCCCACTACCACGGACTGGTGGCTGAGCAACTCTTTAGGGGTCTGGCGGGGCTGTTCATCGTCAGGGGAGAACTTGACGAAATTCCTGAAATTAAGGCGGCTCAGGAAGCATTTTTAGTTCTCAAAGACTTTGCCCTGGATCGCAATGGGAATAGTCCCCAACCGGGTCACATGGCTCAGATGACTGGGCGCATTGGCGACCTGCTGACAGCCAATGGACAATTTAACCCGACCCTGCAAATCCTCCCAGCAGGGCTGTTGCGGCTGCGGTTTTTAAATGCGTCCTCCTCTCGCTTTTTTCAGCTATCTTTGCAAGAGCATCCTTTTTATTTGATCGCGACGGATGGCGGTGCGATCGCAACTCCCGTCGAAATCAATACCCTCGTCCTGGCCCCTGGCGAGCGCGCCGAAGTACTGGTGCGCGGCACCCAGGAACCCGGTCAGTATCGCTTGCTCAATCACCCCTTTAACCCCGCCCAGGGAATGATGGGCGGCATGGGCGGTATGGGCGGCGGCATGATGGGCAGCTCCTCAAGTCAGATCCAGTCGGAAACGGTCGCGACTCTGACCTATGGCGACACAATCAACGAGATCCCCTTACCTACCCACCTTATTCCCGTCGAACCCCTACCAGACCCGCAAATGGTGCGACAGTTCACCCTGAATCATGGCATGGGTAGGGGCATGGTGTTTTTGATCAATGGGCAAGCCTTTGGCCACAATCGTATCGATACACAAGTCACCCTCAATGCCACCGAAGATTGGGAGATTATCAACACGGGTACGATGGCCCATCCCTTTCATGTTCACGTCAACAAGTTTCAGGTGATCAGTCGCAACGGCCAGCCGCCTCCCTATCTCGCCTGGAAAGATGTGGTGTCGGTGAGTCCTGGAGAACGGGTGCGCCTTCGCATGCAATTCCGAGATTACACCGGAAAGACAGTTTACCACTGTCATGTTTTAGATCATGAAGACCTTGGCATGATGGGGATTTTAGATATTCAGTCTGCTTAAGATTGTTGACTTATCCATCCCGCCCCTCCAACCAATCTCGCTTTTGCCGAAACGCGTCTGCCATATTTACGATGGAACCATGCCGCTGAAACGTGAGATCGCAACCCTCCGCCTCAAGCAACTTGGCAAAAACCAAACGGACGTCACTATGTCCATGGAGGTTGAACCCAAAATGTGCCTCCTGAGTCCTGGAAGCACCCCCCCAGGACTCTACTCATCTTGAAATCATGAGAAGACCGATCAACTCTCCAAGACTGAGCGGCTTGAAGATAACGATAGAATTCCTGGGCCAAAAGCTGCTAAAACCAATACCCCCACTAAAATCATCAAATCTCTCTCCAAACCTGCTGTGACCGTCGCTTGTGCTAACGACGCCGGGATGTGAACCCCTGCGATCGCTCCTGCCATGATAACTGCCAGCAACAGATTAGACAGCTTTGAATAGAGACCCAGCAAAATCAAAACACTGGCGATGACCTCGACAATGCCCGTGATCGGCCCCAAAAAACCAGGAAAACCCATATCCACAAATTTTTGCATTGCCAGGGGCCAGTTGATCGCCTTGGGTAGCCCATGGTATAGGAATATAAATACCACCATGAGGCGTAGCAACAAAAGAGAATAATCTGCGAAACGATGTTTCAACATGAGAAAAGCTCCCTGATAGTTTGAGTGTGTAAAGCGAAGTGTGTGGATCAAACAAGGGGAACACACTTGTGTTGACATCAGGAACTCATAAACTCATTTCAGTAGGGGCGATAGGTGAATGACCGAACCTCCCCTACCTAACCCTTATTGCTCTAACTGATTTTGAAAGGACACCGGCCCTGAATATCCCGAAAGGGTTGCCAGTGCTTCCAATGACTGCACACCAGGATACAATTCGCCATTAATCTCCCAGGTGGGGAAACTCGAAACCCCTACCGCCTGGCAGGTGCTGGTCTGAGCGTTTTGACCTTCGGCATCACATTCAACGTAGGTGACTTTCTCAAACGCTTCTGCCCCAAAGAGGGTCTGTTGTGCATGGCAGTGGGGGCACCACCAGGCTCCGTATTTCTTAGCACCAATGCTGGTAAGGTGCTCAGCCAGGGCAACTTCGGCATTGCCAGAGGTGGTCTCGATGGCCGGGGGCGCTTCACCCGCGGTGACCTGGGGCTTGGAGCAGGCGGCTACGGTGGTCACGGTTGCGGCAACCACAGCAGCGGAGAGAAACCGGAATTGTCTCTTTGTAAGCAGTTTCTTTGTAAGCAGCTTTGTTGAGAACAGTTTTGTTGAGAACATGGGCTACATCGTTTGAGCGAGGGTTTGCAAATCGGTCAAGGGTAAATCAGCGGCCAGGGCATAGAGGTAATCCTGCTCGCGCCAAAAAATCAGGTTGACATCATGGTCTCTCAGGGTGACATGGGTTTCTAAGAATTGTGGGAACTGATCGCCGTTCAGGTCAATTTGGTAAACCGAAACGGTTTGCTCGGTGGGTAGCTGGTAGGTGAGTCGCAATCCTTGAGCTTTGCCAAACTGGCAGGGGCTGCCCCCCAGCAGTTTTGCCTGGGGCGAGGCAAGGGTGGGCATGGGCTCAGAGCGCGCCAACTGGTACAGGATTTCATCCGGGTCGGGGGTGGCGATATCAACGGGGCCCTGCGATCGCACCAACGA
>JBCDDJ010000514.1:0-4741 GCA_039180385.1 Cyanobacteria bacterium P01_G01_bin.38
TAGTTTTCGAGTTAATGCCGCTGGCAGCGTCTGATCTCGAGTCTGCACAAGGGATTGGGGCACTTTGACCCAGGGAAGCTTAATCGATGACTGTACTGCATTAAGCCAGCGATTGACGATTTTGGTCGGTTTAAACATAGTCAGTATTGTACACAAACCACCATAGGGGCTTAGTCTGCAGACTAAGCCCCCGTAGCGACTTATTTTACCTTCATACGAAGGCGCTTATATAAAATTGCCTTACTTACTCCAGGTTACTGAGCCTCACTCAGATCGCCCGGTGTTTCGACGTACATTTCTGGTTCGACTGCAAAGTTATTAATTAACCCTTCGCTGCCAACGGTATATCCCCCCGTGGTATCAATACCGTCTTCTGAAGATGCCTCAGGCGTCTCTTTAAAGTTCTCCCCTTCACGCGCTTTACGAGCAGCTGTCTCAGCGGGTACGATGCCACGATCGTATTTTTCAGCTGATGCGGTATGTGGATCCATGGGATACCTCTCTTATAAAATCAATAAAATCAACTGAGCCTTTATAGGTTTTGGGCTAGCTGGTGAAATAATCCTCTCAGATATCGCTAAGTTGAACATCTATCTACAGAGAGAGAATGGGTTATCCATTTTTTCTCAAATACCTCTGCTCAAATAGTACATCGAGCCAATCACGGTAACCGCTATCATCGCCACCAAGAGCCCTAGGAAAAGCCCCTTAATCGCTCCGGCGTTGGTCCGTGGGCGAGCTTTGGTACGAGAAGGATCTTGAATAGAAGAGTCTGACTCATTTGTCATCAAAATATCTCCTAGGCTCCGCTAGTGTATCTGCAGGAGCGGTTACCAACCGCTAAGCTCAAAGTTTTGTTGGGCTATGTCAACGTTCTCACACTTTTTTCCAGATAGCCTCTTCCTGAGGAAAGAGCCGTCACTACGACTTATTAGAGTCCTCTGCTTTTAGCCAGGCCGAGGCTGAGGGGGTATTGGGGAGTTGGCGAAACAGCAGGGTGTAAATTTCGGTTGGCATTTCAATGTCAGCTGCCTCTAGAGCTTCTTTAATCGCCTGGGCAACTTGGGCAGTGGCCTCAATGAAGTCAGCGCGACGAGAATTTACCCAAAACAGAACCTCTAGATTAACGGTGCTGGCTGCTAGCTCTTTGACGAGCACCTGGGGTTCTGGGCGGGTCTCAATTTCTATGATGGCAGGCATGGCTGCTAAGATAACTTGCTTTGCCTGGGTGATATCGGCGTCATAGTCGATGCCCACCATCACCGCGCTGCGCCGAATAGGCGAAGCTGTGTGGTTAATCACGCTGGCCTGAAAGACTTCTTGATTGGGGATATAGACAACACTGCCATCATAGGTTTTCAGAGTGGTGGCCCGCAGCTGAATTTGGGTGATTGTTCCTTCGTAGCTTTGAATGACCACCTGATCGCCCAGGCGAAAGGGCCGAGCAGCTAGCAAAATAACGCCAGAAATATAGTTGCTCAACACGTCTTTAAGGCTAAAACCAATGGCAACACTGGTTAGCCCGAGCGCCCCCAGTAGGGCGGCAAAATCGAATCCCAAGACTCCTAATGCCACAATGCTGCCGAGTACCCATACTCCCCCATACCCCAGCCGCCCAATCAGAACTTCAGTATTGTGATCGCCTTCGGTTTGCTGAGCCCAGGTAAAGGCTCCGTAGCGGACACCCCGGGCGATCAGCCAGGTTAGACCCACCACGATGATAGCCCCAGTAAAAGCAGGAATCCCGTCAACGGTCTGTTGCCCAATCTGGCGTAGCGTACTGTTGAGCCGCTGGGCAACATCAATCGCCAGCGGCTGTCGCTCCAGGCCCTGATTGAGCCGATCGGCCCAGTCTTGGGCGAGGCTATTGACAGAAAGGCCATAGTCTTCTGCATCTTGTTGAGTTACGGTCATCAGCACCCGACTGTTGAGCTGCAACGTCGCCAGGTTGCGATCGCGATCTAGACTCACCATAACCTCACCCAGAGTTTCACGATTGCTGATCAAGCCAGAGATGCGGCGATTGATGATATTTGCCCGTTCTTGGGCGCTGATGTCAGCCAAACTGCCCACTTGAAAGACCGGACGTCCTCGGACCGTAATATCTGCGAAATATAGGCCGTCAATAGCTGATGGGGATGAAGGCGTTGGTTCCGGTAGCGGTGCTGCCTCCTGCGCAGCTGTGGGGGGGCTCAACACGACTAGCACCGTGACTAGCCCAATCACCTGTCGTCGAAGCATTAAAATCTCCCAATGCAAAAAACTGGGCTGCCATAGGCAACCCAGTTGAGTAGATGTGAAAGCAGCAAGAGACTTAGTCAACGATGTCTTTGATACCATCTTTGACATCTTCTTTAGCGTGCTGGGCAGACGCCTCTACTTGCTTAGACTTACCTTCGGCTTGGGCCTTGGTATCACCGGTGACTTCGCCAGCCGCTTCTTGCACTTTACCTTCAATGTTTTTGGCAGTTGCCTTTGCTCTATCTTCGAGACTCATATTTGAAGTGCTCCTACGAATTGGATTGATATTGACTACCTTAGCGAGCCACGATGACAATCTCCTCTATCGCTGGAGAGATCCGCTTGGTTTAGAAAAGATTAAGAAGCAAGCTGTTGAGTAAGTGGTTCAACATCATCATTTAAGTAGGTTATGTCAATTATGCTTCACATCCCGCGTCCCCGTTCGGCTGAGCGGTTCGGCTGAGCTCACCGTCGAAGCCTCACGTCGAAGCCTTCCTTCCCCCTTTCTTGAATGCCTCTTGGGCTATAGGCTAGACGTTCGGCGAGCGCTCAGTCGAGCCGGGGAGACTAGACTCAAAGCCCCCAAACCCCTAACACCGCCCGCTTTGACTCAAGCCTTTTAGAAATAATGAGTCAATCCCTTACTACAGATAGAGCGCGCCAACGTTTCTGAGGCGGTATGATAATTGGCTGAAGCTAAATCAGGGTTTGATAATCTGTCTCAATGGCCTGAATCAGGCAAAAATACCCATTTATAGGGCGCAAGGGTTATCTTGCTGCAACGAAATATGTCTGAAAAAAAGCTCCCAAAAGAATTACCTTATAAGCGTCGCCCGCTTTTAGTTTTACTACGTCACTACTTGCCCCCGTTCGTTCATCGCCCCATTATTCGCATCCATCGGCGCTTTTTATCGATTTGGAATATCAACAGCGGCGACTGGCATTGGCTAGAGGGGAAGCCCGTTTCACTGACGGCTCTCAACCGCAGCCTGTGGCGCAGTGCCGACCCTTCTGGCAATTACTTTATACTGCTATTTCTGTCGGGGGTGATCTCAACGATGGGCCTGCTGGCGGGCAGCACGGCCACAATTATTGGGGCGATGATTGTGGCTCCACTGATGGGACCGATCACCGGGATTGCATTCGCACTGTCAGTTGGCAATCGACGATTGCTCAAGCGGGCTGGACTCTCCCTGTTTATGGGCTGTCTACTAACGGTTGTAACGGCCTACTTGCTGTCGGTCATGATTGGCCTCAACGCCCTTAACCCAGAAATCACCTCCCGCACGCGCCCCACACTAATTGATTTGGTGATCGCCCTGGCCGCTGGGGCAGCCGGGTCGTTTGCCAAAACCCGGCGGGGGGTTGCCGATGCACTGCCGGGGGTTGCGATCGCAGTCGCCCTAGTCCCTCCTCTCAGCGTGATTGGAGTTGGGCTAGCCCTCTCGTCTCGATCGGTTGCGTTGGGGTCAACGATTCTATTTATCACAAACTTAGCCGGGATTATTTTTACCGGCGTAGTTGTCTTTGTCTGGCAAGAATACGGTTCTCTAGCGCGTGCCAAAGGCGGACTTCTGGTCGCGGCACTTACCCTGAGTGGTTTAGCCATACCCCTGGCGTTTTCGCTCAAAGACCTGGTCGTCGAAGCTAAGACCCGTAGTTTGGTTAGCAACATCATTCGTCGAGAGACAGTTACTTTTAGCAGTGCCGATATTCGCCGACTTGAAGTCAATTCGGTAGAAGATGGGCGGCTGCTGGTAGATCTAGAAGTGGCTGCACCAGCACAATCTGTCTCTAACTACCAGATCGAACTTGTCCATCAGTTTTTAGAATCAAAACTACAGCGCCCCATCGACCTAAGCGTGCGGATCATTCCCGTTGAGGCGTTTGAAATTCCGTCCGCTTTTTGACCAGGCGCTTTTTGGAAAATAAGACTGTTGAAGAAGTCTACGAGTTTATTTGATGCATGCGCCAGGTAGTAAACGCGCCAATAGGACTCCAGATTAGATAGGGCAACAACAAGAATGACGCCCAGGCAGAAAACTGCATTACCCAGACTGCTAGAACCGCGCCTAGAACTGACCCAATACCTCCAATATAGGTGCCTAGCTTGAGGTTGCGGGACCAGAGAGTCGCCGGTGTATAGGCTACGATGAGGACCTCTAACACGATGTATCCGGCCATTGTGGCCCAGGTAATCGGCTCACCTGGATTTTGCTCCCAGACAACATAGGCAGACCACCCTCCGCAGACAAAAACGATACTCCAAATCACTGGGATCAGCGCTTCAAATGTGAGCCACGGGGGACGCTCTAGCCTACGAAACCATTTAACATCAGCGGGACGTATGACATTTGCGCCAAGTGCGATCGCAAAGGTTACCCCGGCAATCACCATCCAAGATCTAATCATGGTACTGTCGATTCGGTCTTTGTAGATTTAAAGGCGTTGCGTGAGCCATCTCAGACGGGCTATACACGGTCTGTTCAGAGGTTTCTGA
>JBCDDJ010000515.1:0-4721 GCA_039180385.1 Cyanobacteria bacterium P01_G01_bin.38
ATATCAACACGTTTGGCGTGATTCGCATGGTGCAGGCTTTTTTGCCGATGCTAGAGAAATCTCCCTCTGCCCGAATCGTCAATATGTCGAGCGGCATGGGCGCGCTGGATGGCTTAACGACGACTGCGCCGAGCTACTGTCTCTCCAAGCTGGCTTTAAATGGCGCAACGCTCATGCTGGCCCAGTCCTTACAGGCTAAAAACATTAGTGTGAATGCCATGTGTCCAGGCTGGGTCAAGACTGATATGGGCGGCGACTCGGCACCGCGCTCGCCTGAGCAGGGGGCTGACACGGCGATTTGGCTAGCGACCGAAGCACCCCAGAGTGAGACAGGTCAGTTTTGGCGCGATCGCAAAGTCATTGACTTTTAGGAAGTTACTCACTCAGAAATATCTCTGCTGCTGCCTCAAAAATGTCGACTAATTCTGGGTCCATATAGCGATACTCATCGGGGATATCCATTACCTCCAGACGTTTGTGAGTCATCAACTGACGGAACTCAGCCTGTAAGCGCTGCTTGTGCTGGGTCTCCATCACAAAAATCACATCTGCCCAGCGAATATCTTCAGAGGTGACCGTTTTTCTTGCCCTGGGACTGGTGCCTGCTGAGCGAACGGTTAGCCCTGGAATCTTTCGCCAGACAGCTGCTGCAGTTGGGCTGCGCCACTGGTTTCGGCTACAAATAAACAAAACATTCATGCCGCACTTAGCTAGCTTCTAACCCTGAGGTGAAAATAAAGATTTTGCTGTTGACCAAAATGGTTGCAAATCCCTTCGCTGTTTGAGATCGAGGAGATTTTTTTGCAGACAAATTTAGGACAGGAATCATCGCCATACATAGATTAGATTGCATAGTTGTCAGATTGAGTATGGTTTTTGTCCCCCACTTCCACAGCTTGATCTGGCCGATTTGCTCCCACGTTGAGTGCTCCTCGGTTGAGTGTCGCTTGGAAAGGAGTGAAATCAAAAGCCTGCTGTGTTGTGTGACCAGAGAGTGCATTTACGCTGGCTGCGATCGCGACTGTAGACACTACTACGCTGATAATACCTTCGACAAAAATCTGCTTCATCACTTGAACTCCTATAAATTAGGCCTCTTGATTAGGTGACCAGAGCTGTGGTTAATATTCTAGAGCTGGGGTCAATAGTTAGGATGCTGTGTTGAGCTGAAAGACAACTCAATCAAACATTAGGAGTCCCTGAGAATAGGGCTATCCTGAGAGTCTGCTGCGTGGTGTTGAGAAAAGCCCCCTTAGAAGTTGTGGATCAACTGACAAGGCTTTATTGAAACTTTGCTCGGGATGCCAATACCTTCATCAAATGCGAGTTGGCAAGCATCAGCCATCGCTCATATGATGCGACTAATCATGCACAGTTAGTGACCTGTTCTTAGCAAGAATGATGGACTGCCCCCAATATCGTGTTTTTGTCTGCACCAAAGAGCGCTTACCCAATGCTCCAGAAGGCTGCTGCTGTAATGTCGGGGCCTTGGATATCTATCGAGCTTTTCAAGATGAGGTCAAACGCTTAGGACTGGGTAACCGAGTTCAAATTCGTAAATCTGGCTGTCTGGATCACTGTGAAGCTGGCGCTGTTGCGATGGTGTATCAGCCCGATCGTCACAAGTTTGACTGGCTACCCACTAAACTTCGCACCAAACTGCGCCGCCTGCTGTTCCCTAAGCGACATATCTACGGCCAACTACATCCTACAGACGTTAGCGCGATTGTAGAGAGTCATCTCATTAAAGGCCAACCCCTAAAGCGCTGCCAGATTCCGACTCAATAAATAGCAACGATTACAATCAGACGAACCGAAAACAACAAACACATCTAATATTGGAGAGAGTACAAGATAGAGGTTTTCTATGAATCTTGTTAGCAATCGACCACTCTTGCTCAAAAGTCTCCTCATTGCCTGTCTGGTCAAAACCTCCCGTGGCAACGCTTGAGATAAACAGATGAAGCAGGGTGTATATTAATCCGCTCCATAAAAAGCCGGATACACAAATGCAAACGCGGTTGAACTCGGAATCACCGTGCCATCCATCTCCTCAACCACGACCGTTTCCAAATCCTCATCCCAACGCGCCCGAATCTGACGCCCCGCAAACTCAACCGCTTGAGTACCCGATTGCCTCAGCTGATCATGCACAAACTGATGACTATCCCCTGCAAACTCATTCTGGGGAGTTTCTCCATTTTCTTGCCAGACATAGCTCACAATCGCCTTAGGATGGAGTGTCCGCGCCTCCTGATTGCGCACCGGGAAGATAATATTGTCGTCGGTGTAGTAACTCCCGTAGGGATACGCCTGATAGTTGCGATTATGCCCCGTGCGCGTCGAGAGAATTTTACTCTCCGGATATTGCGCCAACCAGTTTTCTAACGTGGTCTTCACCACAGGTATGCGCGCCAGGGGTTCATTCACCTTTGGCCCCAACACCGCCGTCCCCCAGGGCTGCGCATAGAGCGTCTCATCTGCCCGGTCATACATCACCAGACAGCTTTGATATAGCATCCCCGACACCCCAAACGTCGTTTCCCCCCGCTCAAAAGCCACCATAGTATCGCACAGTGGACAGTAAGACACCGTCACATTCATCCCACCTACGGTGTCATTCACAATCTCATGCCAGTCCATCACCCTAAACGGATAGACCTTGGCTTCCCCATTGACCACGAGACCAATCACCACATCATCTCCTTGAAAAGGGGTCGTCTCAGCCGTATCAAACTCGGGCGCGTCAATACTGGGAATCCCATCCTTAGGCACCCCGCCACTCAGCAATTCATTCATATCGACCCGCGAGTCAATAGACTCAGGCGGCGTCTGCTTACGGGGATCCACCGCATTCTGAACCTGATTCCGCAACACCTGCGCCGACGCAAACGACCGCAGCTTAAAATTATCCCACCCCCGCGCCTGCCAAATCAGGCCCCCAAAAATGAGGCCCGCTACCGAGAGGCTACCCATCGTTAATCTCAGAACCCGTTGCATGGCAACCCATCTCCCAACAAACACCGCAATATTTAACCGATAGCAAAAGGGCTGACGCTTACAGCATTTTTGCCCTTGGAGCTGTTAGAAGGATGAAATTTTCCTGAGAGAACCCTGAAAATCAGTTCTGCTCTGCCTCAGTCCGCCATTGCACCTCAGGCACCCGCCAGTACTGACCTGCCTCTCGCTGCATCATGTTGTACCCAATAAACTCCCGGCGCAGCGTCGCCACATCTGGGTGAAATTGTTTCAGCATCTGATTAATCTCTTTTTCTGCATAGAGCCGGTCCTCATCGAACTGATTCACCAGCCACTTTAAGACTACCCAACGCTTTTTACGACTCGCAGGCACCTCCCGCAGACGCCCCTCCTCAAAATAGCTCCGCAAGACTTTGGCCTCCCACGCATCCGTATCCAAATCCGCCGTGAGTCCTGCCATCTGCTCAGGCGTAAACATTGCTTTGCTCATCGACTGCAATGCCTCCTGATTGAGCCGATAAAAATGCGTGTTTTTATCCGGTCGCATCTCCACCAAATTAAGCTGCTTGAGTTTCGCCAGATGATGAGACACCGTCGGCTCCTTGAGTTGCAGCAAGGCCGCCATCTCCTCAACACTATGCTCTCGCTGCGCTAGCAGCCCCACCAACTTCAAACGACTCTCATTCGCCAACGCCTTAAAAAAAGCTAACAGCGTCTCAAACTGCGGCACCGTCATCGCAAGCATGACTTCACCTCTTTGATTAGAAAAACATCTAATTAGATTTTTATCTAATTGATATCAGATTGTCAAGAACCAGCAGACAAGTTCACAGATAGAATGACCCTAATCTCCTCACAAAAAGAGACAAGAAGGATCGATCGGCAATCCTGGTTGATTATCCCCAGGACAGCACTTCCCTATTCAGATCTGGTACAAAAATCCTAAAATGGAGTGTTACGCTCAACTAGTCACCCTCCAAGGACCCTCCCAAATGCCCTATCCCGCCGCCCCCTGGCAACTCAAAGGCCAGTGCCTCCAATCTCTTCACTGGATTGACATGGCCGCTGCCCAGCCCTTCATCCCAGACGACTTTGAGCTGATCTCAGTGCTCCCCGGTAAAACCTTGGGCGGCGTCTACCTCGCCACCTACGGCACTGGCTCCACCCTCGACTACAACGAACTGATTATCACCCCTGGCCTGGTCCGCTACGGCAATGAACTCGGAGCCTGGATTTCCCACATCTACGTCGATAACCCCGACTCCCAGGCAGGCGGTCGCGAAATTTGGGGCCTGCCCAAAGAACTCGCAGACTTCAACTGGCGCGGCGATGGCGTTGATGTATCTCGAGTTGGGCAAGAATTTTGCTCACTGACCTATAAAGAAGGCTGGCTGAGCTTTATGGACAGCATTCCCGGCAAGTTAACTGGCAACGTATTCAGCCAATTGCAGGGCGACATTTTGCAATTTAAGGGGAAATTTGGGACGCGATCGCAAATCGTAGACGGCCAACTTACCCTCCCACCAGACAGCCCCTTCGCCAGCTTAAATCTGGGTCAACCCTGGATGACCCTGCACAGCAAAACTCTCGACTTGATTGCTGAAGCCCCCACCGTCGTGGGTCAAGCCGGCCAGTCCGGCGAGCAACCCCTACAAGTCGCCGTCTGAAGCTACTATCTGTTTCAGCAACTCTAGAAACGCAAACACCGCTGGCGTCAGCAGCGCATCGGCCAACGTCGCCAC
>JBCDDJ010000516.1:0-4702 GCA_039180385.1 Cyanobacteria bacterium P01_G01_bin.38
TGTGCTGGGATGGAGCTAGATGGTCACTGGCCTGAGCTATGTCGGGCCGCTAGCGGCAGCGCTTATCCGACCCTGGGCCTAGCGCTGAGCCTATTTGAAAGTGCCACCTGGGAAGTCTTAACCCCGAGTGCGGCCCTGCGCCGCTGGCAGCTGATCGAAGTGGGAGGTGGCAATGCATTGGTGAGCAGCCCCCTTCGCATCGACGAGCGGGTTTTGCACTACTTGACTGGGGTGCAATATCTTGACCAGCGATTGCAAACGCTGATGAGATCTGTCCACTCGACTGGGCGACTGGTGCCGTCCCACGAGCATCTGATTGGGCAGATAGAAAACACCTGGACCCAGCGGGTGCCCGGTAGTCCTTTACCTGTCATTCAGCTGATTGGAGATGATGGTGCCAGCCTCAGAACGGTGGCCTTAGAAACCTGTCGTCGGCTAGGCATCTCCCTACAGGAACTGCCTGCTGAAGCGCTACCGACAGACTGGCAACAGCTCAAAATCTTGACAACGCTGTGTGAGCGGGAATACAGCCTGAGTAGTCTGGCAATCCTGCTCAACTGTGAGGATTTAGAGACTGAGGGGGCAGAGCGAAGGGGCGCGATCGCAACCTTTATCGACACCGTTAACCTGCCCCTAATCATCACCAGCCGCGATCGTCGCCGTCAGCGTCAGCGCCCGATTGTCTCCCTGGACGTGACTCACCCGACCCCTGCCGAACAACGTCATCTCTGGCAAACGGGACTGGGCGATCGCGCCGATGATTGGGGCAAGCCGATTAGTACGTTGGTCTCTCAATTCAACCTCAGCCCCAGCGCCATTCACACCATCTGTCTGCAAAGTCAGAATGCCGACACCCCTGAGCCACTCTGGAATCTATGTCGCGCCCAGGCTCGCCCTCGTCTGGACGAGCTAGCCCAACGCATCGAGGCCCGCGCCACCTGGGATAGCCTGGTCTTACCCGAAAAAGAGCAGCACATCATTCAAGAAATCTCGGCCCACGTCGCCCAGCGCGCCCGCGTGTACGAAACCTGGGGCTTTGGCGGCAAAAGCGGTCGGGGGCTCGGCATTAGTGCTCTATTTAGCGGGGCCAGTGGCACGGGTAAAACCACCGCTGCCGAAGTCATCTCACAAGACCTCAATCTCGACCTCTATCGGATTGACCTGAGTGCCGTCGTCAGTAAATACATCGGCGAAACCGAAAAAAATCTGCGCCGCATTTTTGATGCCGCCGAAGGCGGAGGTGTGATTCTGCTATTTGACGAAGCCGACGCGTTATTTGGTAAGCGTAGTGATGTTAGCGATTCCAAAGATCGCTACGCCAACATGGAAGTTAGCTATCTCTTGCAGCGAATGGAATCCTATCGAGGGCTGGCCATTCTCACCACGAATTTGAAAAATTCAATGGATCAAGCCTTTCTGCGCCGCCTCCGCTTCGTCGTTCAGTTCCCCTTCCCCGATGCCAAACAGCGCGCCGAAATCTGGCGACGAGTCTTCCCGGCTGACACCCCTACCGAAGGGCTGGTCTATGAGCGCCTGGCAAAACTTAGCATTGCAGGCGGCAACATTCGAAACATTGCGCTAAATGCTGCCTTTATTGCCGCCAATGCGGATGAACCTGTTATGATGAAACATCTTTTACAGGCTGCCAAACGAGAATATTTGAAGCTAGAAAGACCCTTGACTGATGCAGAAGTTAAGGGCTGGGTTTAGAGGATGATGAACGCTGAGTCTTGGCAGGAGAGAGGATTTCCTGGGCGTCAACCCAACTACAGCGGAATGGTGCGATCGCACTATGGGAAAAGGCTAAGCTAGGGAATAGCCTAATCTTACGAGTGCTTTTCCGGCAGAACTGTGCCAAAGCTGAATATCCTCCTCAGGAAGGGCCTCTTTCCAATTGTCAATCTGGCCTTTGTTCACATGTTGACCTTCGCCCTTGTCTTTGACGTTTTTAATATCTAAAGAATCTACAATACGTTGTAGAGCTTCTGACTCAATGGAGATCCCCACAAAAGCATAGATATTTTTAAGCTCTGCCAGTGTATTTTGGCGAATATCTTCATATTTTACTGAATATATCCGATCTTTCAGAGCTGGATCAGCCGCGAATTTCTCTCCCAGACGAATGCACTTTTCCCACTGGGTGATGATTGTTTTGATGTTGTATTGTGCCCATTTCTGGGTTTTTGATCTTGACTTCAGCGAGGCACAAACATCCCGACCATCCCGAATAATATTGACGACCTTTGCCTCAGGAAATGAATTCAAGATCACATCGACATGTTTGATATGCAGCGGTGTTTTCTCCAGGAGAATTTGGCTAGTTTTCCCACCAGACTGCTCAAAGAAAGCATCTAGGATCAGGCGAATCAGTCTTTGTGCTTTAATCCGATCATTTTCGGGTCCTGGCTTGACTTGTCGAATGAGTGTTTTGAGTGTCTGATAGCTCACCAGGTGATGCAATCCAATATCGTCGTTTCGTTGATAAATGCGATAGCTTCTTAAAATGCTATTCCAAATATCCTGAGAACTGGCTCCAAACAAGAGCGCTTTGAGCCCAAAATTCTTGATGACCCACTGCCAACGATCAAGACGCTGTTTAGAATTCAGACTAGACACATAGGTAAAAGGCTCATATACAAGACGATAGAGATGACTCTCACTTTTTACAGGCAAGATATCATCATGATTAACTAACATACGCTGTAACCACGTAGTCCCTGAACGGGGACACCCTACAATAAAAAGCTTGTTGTAATGAGCTACGGAATTCATTGAGGTAATTCCTACTTAATCAGATGGGTAAACTTAATGAGGAGATGAAGCTATTAGCGGCTACATCGCTGATAAGCTGTAGCCACTATTGGCAAGATTCCCAAATGGCACACCTATTTAACGTCAACACGCCTCTACGCAAGCGGCTTTGGACACCCAGTTACAAACTTCATTTTGAGAATGCTCGCCCTAAGCTGGCTGATTCCAAAAGAAATGTTCCAGAAGGGAAGGGGGTTGAAATTTCCCTTTCTGGAACACGGTAGGAGAGATATGTAAAAATCCTGTCTAGATCCCTGTAAGCATGACCTTGTACGTGGCAGAAGCCTCCTAAATTCCAGGAATCTCAGAGAGTTCACATTCCAGCTCTTCGACTGAGAAGTTGATCATTTCCTGCCACTCTTTAAGGGTAAAAGCAAACCCCTTTTGATTCGCCATCGCCACGAAAGACTCCATATTGGGGGCTGTGTTGAGGGTTTCGCGAAGGTTAGGATTTGTTTGAGCTTCGCGGTAAAGCTTGACAACTTGCTCTCTAGCCATAGTTAAACTACTCACTAATTTTGTACATTTAGGGGAATTTACTTAAGCGAAAAATTCTGGCTGGTTTAGGTTTTTAGATTCTAGGTTTGAGGTCGTAAGTTTTAGCTTTCTGAACCTGCCTAACCCCTAACGCCTAATACCTCCCCGTCCCACATTAAGCTAGTTCCCATCAAATTTAATTTGTCTGTTAAATCCTTTTTACCCTGCCAACCCTACCTTCGTGAATCGTCAGAATTACGGAAGTTTTCTAATCCTGGACTGGTTAATATATCAAAAAAAGTTAGCAACAGTTTTGGAACGAAAAGGCATTGGTCACTACTCAAGAAATCCTCGGACAGGCATCGGCCACCACTCAAGAAATTTTAGGCCAGGGTTGGGGCTTCCCTATGCGCATGACCGTGCAGGGAGGGCTTCAGTTCAGTAGCAATTTCCGCAATCTCGAAGAGTCAATTTTCATTATTCTCAGCACCCGTTTAGGCGAGAGAGTCTACCGACCTGATTTTGGCTCTCAGCTGCATGAGCTTGTCTTTGCTCCGCTCAATGATGACACCTTGCTGCTGGCCCAAGTTTACGCCCGCGATGCTATTCAGAAATGGGAGCCGCGGATTTCGATTGAGGCAATCACAGCTGCGCCTGCAACCGATGCTGCCAGCCTCAATATCACTGTTAACTATCGCATCAAAGAGAGCCACCATCGGCGTAGTCTGGTCTACCCGTTTTATCTCACGCCATCTGCTGAGTAGTCGCCATCTGAATAGCTATCATTATGGAATTTGACTTTCTGCCCAAGCTCCCAAACTCCAATCTAGATGACCGCGCCTTTAAAGATCTGGTCGAAGAATGTCTGCTGCGCGTGCCGCGATATTGTCCGGAGTGGACTAACCACAATCCTAGTGACCCAGGCATCACCATGGTTGAGCTATTTGGTTGGCTCACCGATCAGATGATGATGCGGTTTAACCAGGTGCCCCGTCGTAACTATGTGGCCTTTCTAGAATTGTTGGGCATTCATTTACAGCCCCCGGCCCCGGCCCACACGGCTATCACCTTTTACCTAGCCGGGAGTCTACCAGAGCCGTATCAAATCTCGGCAGCAGTGGAAGTGGCGACCGAACGGACCGAGACTGAAGAGGCGATTGTTTTTAGTACAGATCACCCCCTCACCATTGGCCTTCCATATATTCACCACCTTTTGACCGCCGACACCGCTGAGCGGATTCCTAACGTTTTGCGAGATCGGCTGTCTACCCGTTGGACTCGGCAGTCGGATGGCCGATGGTCGGGCAGTGAGCAGTCAATTTTTAACCCCAGACCGCAACCGGGCAATAGTTTCTATCTGGTGCTCGATCCAGAGCAATCGTTAGAAGGCAATGTGATTGCGCTGAACTTTGAA
>JBCDDJ010000517.1:0-4697 GCA_039180385.1 Cyanobacteria bacterium P01_G01_bin.38
AGGGTTTCAGCACCATGGCCCATGTAGCTGATGAGTCGGGTATGCCACGGAGAAAACGCCAATAGCGCATAAGCCACGGTCATGGTCAGTATCCAGCTCAGGGCATTGGACGAACGCCGACAGCGATACATCAGATAGCCCAAGCCACCTAAAATCATCCAGACCAGTAGCCAAAGACGCCCCATGGCCAGGGTAATGCCACCCCCATAGAGCAAATTCACAGACGGTATTGCTGGGTAACCAAACAACCAGTAGGTCAGCGCATGGCCTAGCTCATGCACCAAAATCAACCAGCCGTGAAACAGCATTCTCAGGAACCCCATCACCGAGAGGGGAATCGCCAGGAAAAATCCGGTCACTAAAACCCCGATGGTCTCATTGGCTAAGGTTTGAGGGCCTTTGGAGAGCGTAGATATGACCTTGGGCCGAATCCGCTGAGCCCTGGTCGGTCGAGCCTCATCTGGGGCAGACACAGCCTGGCGAGAGATTTTTTGGGACGTTTTCTGACCAGCTTTATGGGCCTTTTGCTGGAATGGAGGGGCTAACGCCTGGGGTGTTTGCAAGTCAAACTGGTGAGTCCAAGTGGGTAAGATCGCCCCCAAAATATAGCCCTCAACCGTGGCAGACTGCCAGGGGAGTGAGCGCTGGATAAGGGCTTGCTGAATTTGCTGGGTTGCGATCGCAGCCTCAGGTAGCTGATCGCCCAACAAGAAAATCTGTAGGGTAGGCCCCATCGCCCGCGCCTGAATCTGAAACGATGGCTGGGAAAAGACGGCCCTGAGTAGGGGGGCAATCGCATCAGCCTCTCCATTTGCTGCAAGGGCATTCCAGTCTGGCTGTGGCTGTTGGCTATCGGGTTCTGCTGCCATAGGGTCTATGCCGCAATATCTACGTGTTCTAATCTTCAGATTGCCCAAGATTGCCCGGAGACAGTAAGGCTAGGGACTCTGTCCTTCTCTAAAATTTCCCTTTCAGGCTAAATTTTCTTCTCGATTTGTTCTCACTCACTCTCTACCTTAGGAAACGTGGAGGGCAAAAAAATAACTGAGCCAAGTGTTTTCAGTCCCTTCACGCTACTCACTTACAACACACGGAGACATAATAATGAAACGATTAATGCTTTCTAGCTTTGCTCTACTCATGGCAGCCGCTGCCGTTGCCCCTGCGGCCAGTGCCTATGGCGGCTCAGTTGACATCGCCGACAACAATGCCGCTGATCTCAATGGTGACGGAGTCATCAGCGTTCATGAAGCTCGCATCAACTTCCTGAACAATCACGACAGCTCAAACTAGGGTGCAGACAGTTAAACCGCTTGTTTAGTAAACGCAACGAGTAGCAACATCATCACTCGTTGACATCACCCAGGCCACGCAAGTGGCCTTTTTTATTGCCTTAAGACAGCCAAAACCTTTTAAGAAAAAGAAATACAGCTTAGAGTCAAATTTTACCCAAAAAAGGAATCTCAGCGACCTCTCAGAGGATTCTTAGCCTTTTTTCAGGTTACTATCAGAGCGATCTCAGTGTATTTAGTGATGCTGAATACAGACAAAAACGTGAAAGCACTCATTTAAACCAGCTTCACGAACATCAAGCACATGGAGTGGTGTTGCTCTCTGATGCAGCACTACTTACTTAACAGAGGTCATATCATGAAACGCTTCGCTATTTCCATGCTTACCATTTTATTGACTGCTGCAGCTGTGGCCCCCGCGGCCTTTGCCGTCGCAGTTGATGGTGCTGCTGACAGAAACGGAGATGGGGTTATTACTATCTCAGAAGCCCGTCTTTACTTCCTAGACAACCACGACAGCTCAGATTAGTCCTACCTTATCAGGTAAAGAGGAGATTACTTCTCCATAACAGACGCTGCTGGTTAATGCATCGTAAGTAAGGTGAATTTCGCTATGGGAGATATCTTCTAGAAACTCTTTCATGGCGACTCACCTTTTGAATTTATAAAGGGTCTGGATTTTTCCAGGCCTTTTTTTAGTGAGGTTTGGAGTCAGTCAGCTGCATTATTCTGCAAACGGTTGTAAACCGTCAACAAAATGTTTGCCTTGGCCGTGTAAGCCCTACCCTCCCTTCTCGAATGCCCCTTATAGACTGTGGGCTCTGAGTCCAGCCTCCTTGGCTTGACTGAGCGTTCGTCGAGTCATGCAATCTAAATTCACCTTTCTCGACTTTTTCTCGCTTACGGCAATTAAACATCCCGATTTATTCTCCTTCGCGGTTTAACTTTGAAACTGTGGAAAATAAAAGAGATTTTCAGAACACTATCAGGACGGCTTCAGATCGGAGTCGCACTGTATGACCCACACACATGAATTACACAGAAACCACCGAAGGAGAAACACACATGAAACGCCTTGTTCTTTCTAGCCTGTCTTTATTGCTTGCCGCTGGTGCCATTGCTCCGATTGCAAACGCCCAAGATGTCAACGAAGATTTTAATCTCCACGATATTAGAATCGAGAATTTCGATGCCCGCCAAAAGAGCGATGCGTCCCTGGCCAATACCACTGTTCATGCCCGCCGCCTGGAGCAGGAGCGCAGCAAGAGTGATGCCTCCCTGGCTAACACTACTGTTCATGCTCGTCGCCTGGAGCAGGAACGCAGCAAGAGCGATGCTTCCTTGACCAATACCACTGTTCATGCACGTCGCCTTGAGCAAGAGCGCAGCAAGAGTGATGCCTCCCTGGCTAACACTACTGTTCATGCTCGTCGCCTGGAGCAGGAGCGCAGTAAGTAGGGATGGTTAATTGTTCAGATCAGATATGTGAGTAAGATTCAAAACTTATTCATTCTCTTTATCAAGGCCACTTTGGTGGCCTTTTATTTTGGCCCAATTAAAGCGCTAAACGAGGGATGCGATCGCAATGCCCCCAAATCACCATCGTCTTTGGCCTGTTCTCTCAATGCCCCGGCATCCAAAGCGAGTGATTTCTCTAGCCAGGTGATGCCCAGAGAAATTTCCCCCAATTGGGCATAGCAACAAGCCTTGTTATAAAGCGCATCGGCTCGACGAGGGGCGATTTTGAGAACCTGATCAATCGCCTTTAAGGCTTGGGCGTATTCTGCCAGCGCAAACAAGGTAGCGCTTTTGCTAAACCAGGCCGCTTCGTACTTAGGATTGAGTTGAATCGCTCGATCAAAGTCGGCCAATGCAGCTTTGGGCTGTCCTAGCTGGGCCTGGGTGATGCCCTGTAAATGCCAGACATCCGGCTGCCCCGGTTTAATCGCCAGGGATTTTTCTAGGGTTGCCATCGCATCTTCACACCGCTCTAAATGCGACGCCAGCAACCACCCCTTAAAATTAAGCACTTTGACCGCCTTAGGATTTGCCGCTATGGCTCGATCCAACGCTTCAAGCGCCTTATCGTAGCGGCCTAACTCTACTAAGATTGCCCCTCGCCGCTGCCAAGCCTCCCAATCTTGAGGGAGCACCGCTAGCGTTTCATCTACCTCGGTGAGCAAGTTTTGTAGCTCCGGAGCAGATAGCTTGTCTGAGGCGGGGGCAGGCGATTGTTTACGGAGCTGATTGGCAATCACTAACGCTACAATCAGTACGATCAAGATGATCTGAGAGCTTTGACGAAAGACCATAAAGCCATAGGCGGCAAACACAGGGGAGACCCCCAGGAGCTGTGCGATCGCATCCACAACGCCCCAAAAGCCAGCATTAAAAGATGGGATCAGCCAAAACGCGGCAAACAGCGCAATAAACCCATAGCGTCGCAGTTTATTAAATCGAATGCGTAACCCGGGCGGCAACCACGGTTCGATAATGCCATAGCCATCTAACCCTGGCATCGGCAGCAGGTTTAACAACACCGCCGCCACCTCAAGCGTGAGTAAAAACGCCATCGCTTGGAAAAACCAAATTTGAGAAAACGCGGTGGCTAAAGCATTTGAGTTAGCCGCTCCAGTCGTAAAAAGCTGCTGGTAAACGCCAGGTCGGGCCACCGATAGCCCGACTGCAATCAACACCGCACACAAAAAGCTCGCCAGCGGCCCCGCTGCGGATACAGCACTTTTCCACAATCGATTTTTGAGCCGACTTTGATTGATATAGACGGCTGCCCCCGGCAGGGGAATGCCCCCCAATAGCAAAAACAGCAGCGGCATCATAAAACTCAACCCTGGGTTGGTATATTTCAGCGGGTTGAGGGTGAGATAGCCTTTATCTTTGACGGAGGTGTCACCTCCAAAATAGGCAACGACTGCGTGACCAAACTCATGCAAACAAACCGAAATGACCCAACCTGCAAACACAACCAGCGTAAAGGTCAGCTCTAACACGTCGCCCAACTCCCTGAGCTAAAGACTTCTTGTCTACGGTAGCTTGCCGGAGGGCACTCTGGCTGAATATGCAAAAGGGCGCACGCCGTGCTGCCCCTACAGTGCTGCTGATGAATTGCGCTCAATCCTGCATTAGCGCTCCCTTCACGCCTATGCCTCCCCTGGGGCCAATTTGCCTGTCTTTTTATGCTACTAACCCACCTTGACCCTGCGCGGTCAAATAGCCTTGTAACGAATCAAACCCCAAGTGAGCTAAGACTGCATAACAATGCTTACAACAGCCGCGATTCCAGGCGGATAGCTGTCGATGAAAATCTTCGCAGGTACAAAAAATACCCTCTGCCCTGGCATCTAAAAAGTAAATAGACTCTCGATCTCCTGTCGTTCGACCCACACT
>JBCDDJ010000518.1:0-4686 GCA_039180385.1 Cyanobacteria bacterium P01_G01_bin.38
GCCGTTGGTGGTGCCCTTAAAGGGGGTTTCCATTAATTCAACTTCCGAAGAAGTTTTGAAACCTTCATACGGCAATCGGTAACGCATGGCAGCGCGTTTCCATTAATTCAACTTCCGAAGAAGTTTTGAAAGATATTTATTTGTGCAAGATTCATAACGGTGCGGATTTTCCATTAATTCAACTTCCGAAGAAGTTTTGAAAGGCCAGCTCCTGAAAGCCGCCCTGCGCCTACATTCTAACCCCCCATTTCTTTTGGGGTCAATGATTACCTCTATTAAATGCAAATTATTCCCAACAAGAGCCTGTGGAAAACGGCTGAAACCTTTGCCCAGTAGGCAAGCTGCTGGGGTCAACCAAAGAATAAGGTTTTCAGAGATCGCGTGACCCCAACAGCTCATCGGCAGATTCATCATCGTTTCAACCGCCGTGGATTTCGAACCAGTGTATTGTACGCCTCATGGGACACCACCCTAACCGGATTAACCTGCTCCCCATCATCCTCGCAAAGCAATCGATATCGTCGGGTGATCGGAATCCTGATCACCTCGCGCCAGGAATGCAATCGCTTACCCGCTAGCTGCCAGTAGTTCGTCCCTTCGCTGAGGGCTGCTAATACCGTTCGCACCTTTTTTACAATGGGCTGAGGTAACCCCCTCAGATTAATCACATCCTTTTGAAAAGGGGCCTGCCGCCGCTGCTTGGCTGCTTTTCTAGCGGCTCGTTTAGCCTGTCGCTGACGCTCTGTATCAGCACAGCGATGGCAATATCGACCAAACCCCCGATGACCACACCCAAATCGCTTTTTATGTTTCCGACTGCGATGGCTCATGATGTCACCCAGGCATCGGCGTGATCAATCAACCGAGCCGCCCCGGCAATAATTTCGGTATATTTGCCAAATAGCTCCTGGCCCACCTCTGCATCGAGATAGTCACAGACAATGGCAAACTCTAACCAGGTTTGAGTTTCTGCGGCCTCCGCCTCAACCTCATTGAGCTTGGCTACAAAAGCCCCTTTATAACGACGCTTGTGCCAGGCCTCGGCCAAATTAGCGCACACCGATCGCGATGAGCGGATGATTTGCTCCCCCAGCAATGGGCGTTCTTCTGTTGGCAAAGCTTGAGCCACCTCAAAGACGCGCATCGCACTCTCAAAAGCGGTTTGATAGAGCTTAAGTTCGCGGTGACTCATGACAAACCCTTTATTAGACATGGGACTTTCTCCAAATAGGTCAAACAATCAATCAAACAGGCATTAGACAATAAAGGCATCGTCATCAATTTCACGCTCAGGCTGGAGCCCTAAGATGACAACCTTGCGACGGGTATGACCTGACATCGGGTAAAACCGCAGCTGGTCCTCGTCTGAGTTGAGATATTTATTGAGCTTGCGGACCAGCATTTCATGCTGCTTTTCTGTCAACATGCACTCAAAAACTGACTTCTGAACCCGCAGCCCATAGCCCTCTAGCAGGTGGGCAACTTTGTTGCGACGCCGATCTTTCACAACGTCATAACAGATCAGATAGAACACAAAATTTTCTCCTACAGCAATCTGTACTAGCGATGAGGAGAGGAAGGGGTGAAAGACGGAAGGCTAAACCAGAAACCTGCTTCCGCCTTCATCCTTTCTTCCTACCTCAGTTCTCCCAGTGCATCGCCCGATACGTCTCTTGCTCTTCCATCAGGCACGACACATACTCCCAAACTTGCAGTTCAAAGCAGCGTCGATAGTTAACGGTGTGCCCCGTGGCTGGGTGCTTGATGCGTTTGTTGAGTCGCTCTTCCCAATGCTTGAGAAATTTCTTGAGGGCATCGGGTTGCAGATAAACCCCACCGCGATCATCTGGAGGCGTAAAATCTTCCTCGGTAAAGATATTGGAATTGACCAGATAGGCGACGAACGAGTCAACCACCGGAGCCCGAAATTCTTCGACCAGATCGCACACCAGCGAGGGCCGATTTTTCTGCGGTTTGTGCAAATTGCCAAAATGGGTATGCAGCCCTGCTGTTTCGACCATCGAGTGCAGGTGCTGTGAGAGCAACGTATAGCCGAGGCTGAGCAAACTATTGATCGGATCGGTCGGTGGCCTGCGGGTACGCTTTTCAAACTCAAACTTGCCCTTGAGCAAACTGGCGTAGGCTTGAAAGTACAGATTTGCCCCCTGGCCCTCATGCCCCAGCATTGACTCCACCGACTCCGCCAGGGGCACCTTTTTCATCAGAGCCTCTAGCTCAGAAATCGCATCCGTCGCCACCTCCGTCCGCCGCTTGCGATTGAGTCGCTGCAACACCTTCCGGCTATTGTGCAGTTTTGCCACAATAATGCTCGCCGCCTGCCGCTGGATAAAGTCTGGGTCTTGGGCACAGGCTACCTGCCGCATCAAGTAGTCAATCTGGGCCTGCCCTTCGGTCTCTAACCGACCAAAATAGCACCCGTTGCTGGCCAGGTACAAAATCGGGATACGGCGACGCAAGGCCAGACTCACCGCCCCGTGGGACACATTGCAGGTGCCAAACAGCACCACATGGCTGACCCGATTAACCGGCACGCTACACTTTAGCTCGCGCTCATGCAAAACTTGAAACTGCTTATAGCGCGCCCGCAAATACGCGCCCTGGTCTGTCACATATAAAGTCGTCATGGGTTCACTCCAATAGGTATCTGGGGATTGAGGTTTGCTGTATTGGGTTTTGACAATGCTGCACGCCTTGGGCGGCCCTACCCAGATGGGTTTAGATTTGGCCGCTTTAGGTTTGTTTGCAGAGGGCCGACGCCACTCCGGGACAAAGACTTCGCCCTGGCAAAAGCGATGGCCTAGAAAGGTGAATTCTTCGGTAGGGGCGATCACTTTACTTTTTTCGGGGTGCAGGCTGAGGTAGAGCGCTTCGAGCTGCTCGCCCATAAAAGTCAGTGCTCGACTGGCCTGTAGCCAGCTCGCAAACACAGCGACACAGTCATCGCCGTAGCGCACCAGGTCGATGCCCTCGGCGACACAGGCGCGATCAAAGCCACTGAGATAAAGATTCGCCAGGGCACCCGACAAGACGCCCCCCTGCAAAACTCCCTGATTGGTGGCATATCGTCGCCCCTGCACCACGACGCCAGCCTTGAGCTGCTGCTCAATCAGCCGCACCACCACCGGCTCGATATCAAGCTGCTCTAGTTGAGACAGCAACAACGGCCAAGACAGATTGTCAAAAAACTTCTGAATATCCGCCTTAACCACCCAGGCAGGCTGCTGACAGTAGCGCTCCATCACCCGGTCAATCGCCTGGTAGATCGAATAGCCCGGTCGGTAGGCATAACAGCCGTCGCTAAAGGTGGCTTCTAAATCGGGATACACCTGCTGCAACAAAAAGCGCTGGAGGATGCGATCGCGCACCGTCGAAATCCCGATCATGCGATGCCCCCCACTCTTCTTGGGAATCAAAAATCCCTTGGCAGGGTTGGCCTCATAGCACTCTCGCCACAGCTGTTTTTGCATTTGCCGCAGCTGTTCAGGGGCAATACCCGCAAACATATAGACGGTGATGCCATCCACACCAGCGGCTTTACTTTTACGCTGCACCAAATGCCACGCAGCACTGAGATGATTCGCATAAAACATACTCGTTACCCTCGCGGTTGCTCTTAAAACCAGCATCGCAACGCGCTATTTGAGTACGGATATGCCTTATCTGAGACGGTATATGATTTGTATATGACTTTTTTGTTGGCGAAATGGCAGGCCGTTCCCTTACCCTCTCAAAAACAGGACAACAGCTGGCTAGACAAGCGCTGGTGCGAAATAGCCTGACTCAAAAAGCCCTCGCCGCAGAACGTCATATCGCCTCCTGGTCTACTATTAACCGTTTTTTCAATGGCAAGCCGGTTGATCGGATCATCTTTCAAGAAATTTGCACCGTATTGAATCTCGACTGGTCGCAGGTAGTAGAAGAATCCGATATCCAGCCTCAAGCCACGATAGACTTGCCCCCTCCCCCGTCTTCTTCGTCGCTCCTTGCCACTGTCCAACAAAACGCCGCTGCTGCCCGCGAGGCCCTCACACCTCGCATCCTAGAGCGCATACCTAGAACAGTGGTGTGAAGTGAACCCCTAAATTTGGACAGTAAAATCAGGTGATAGAAAGACTGGACTTATCAGTCTCATCTTTAGACGACTACTGCAACTCCCTCCACTTTGCTTCAAATTCACTGGGTGTCAAATAGCTTAAAGAAGAGTGAATTCTTTTTTTCATATACACCTCTTCTAAAAACTCTTCTATTCTCTCATACACTTCATTAAAATTGCGATACTCCGATAAGTCAACTTCTTCTTCTTTGATCGTTCTCATCAGCCGCTCAGCATAGCCATTCTCATAAGCTTTGCCCACCCCAGCCATACTAATCGCTATTTCCTTTTCCGCCAACATCTGGACATAATCATTTGCCGCATATTGCACACCTTGGTCTGAATGATGAATCTCTGGAATATACTGTTTCAATCCTTTCTCCAACGCTGCTATCGTCAAACGCTTTTCCATCGTTCTATCTAAATGCCAACCTCGTATGCTGCGCGTAAAAACATCCATCAACACCGCTAAATAAACAAATTCTTCCCTTAACCGAATGTACGTGATGTCGGCTACCCATACTTGTTCTGGCCGCTCTACGACTAGCTCTTTGACTAAGTTGGGATATCGC
>JBCDDJ010000519.1:0-4672 GCA_039180385.1 Cyanobacteria bacterium P01_G01_bin.38
CAGTTCCATTTTGGTATGGCAAGTCTGGCAACTGAGGTGTAGCCGCCCGGGCGGGCGGGGTCTTTGTGAGTTGGAACGTAAAAGTCATTAATGGAGTTCACATGGCAGATTTTTTAGAGAGAGTCGGGGGTGTAACGAGCAATGTGGGGGCTGAGATTGCCGCCTTTGATGCGACCACCGATTTGTTATTTGTGGTCAGTGGCGAGACTGAGCTTGAGGTGATTAGCCTGACCAACCCTGGAGCGCCGGTTTTGTTAGATTCGCTGGACGTATCTACGCTGTTTAATGGCCCGATTGGCGGCATCAACAGTGTGGCTGTGTCGGATGGAGTGGTTGCGATCGCAGTTGAAGCCGATCCGCAAACCGATAACGGCTTTGTTGCCATTGCTGAGATTGCACCCTTTGCGCCAGTGCCCCTGAGCACCCTCAGATTCAACCTTTTGGAAGTGGGGGCCCTGCCTGACAACATCGTCTTTAGCCCAGATGGCACCCAGCTGCTCACCGCCAACGAGGGTGAACCTGGTGACGGCGTCGATCCGAACGGCTCTATTAGCATCATCGACCTGTCCGGTGGCGCTGACAGCGTCACCCAAGACAGCGTCACCACCCTGGGGTTTGAAGCCTTCAACGGGCGTGAGGCCGATCTGCGCGCTGACGGCGTTCGCATCTTCCCCGATGCCAGTGCGGCTCAAGACTTTGAGCCTGAATTCATTGCTGTTTCCCCCGATGGCTCCCAGGCATTTGTCACCTTACAAGAAAACAACGGACTGGCGGTAGTCAACCTGGAAACCAACGAAGTTGAAGGGATTGTTCCCCTGGGGTTGAAAGACTTTAGTAAAGGATTGCCGAATCTGACGACGTTTGATATTACCGAGCGCGGTGACATCACCAACGGCGACGATGCGCTCATCACCGCAACAGGAGAGACCATCGAATTAGGCGGGTTTTCGGGTCTGTGGTTTGATGGTGTCGCTGAGAATGGCAACCTGAAGTTTCTAGCTGTGCCCGATCGCGGCCCCAACGGCGATACCAATGAGAATGATGAGCGGCCCTTTTTGCTACCTGACTACCAGGCTCGCGTGGTTTCTCTCGAACTCAATGAAGCCACGGGTGAGGTCACTATCACCAACGAACTGCTGCTGACCCGCGCCGATGGCGTCACCCCGATTACGGGGCTGCCGAACATTCCAGGGGTAGATGAGAAAGCCGTCGATGCAGCCAACACCCCGGTCGATTTGGCCAGCCTCACCGAGATTGATGCAGCTGAGTTTGGCACCGACTACGATCCGCTCGGGGCAGACCTGGAAGGGATTGTGCGTAATCCAGCCGATGATACCTTCTGGATGGTAGATGAGTATCGTCCAGCGATTTACCACTTCAACCCGGACGGGACCCTAATCAACCGATTTGTGCCTGAGGGTACGGTTGACCAAGCCAACCAGGCGAATCCAGGGGCCGATTTTGCTGAGGGCACCTTTGGGACTGAGACCCTGCCGACGGCCTATCTCAACCGCCGGGCTAACCGCGGCTTTGAGGGCATGGCCCTGGATACCGACGAGGGGATTCTCTATGCCTTTATCCAGACGCCGTTGAGTAACCCGACCCGTGACGACGGTGACAACTCCAGCGTGATTCGGATGATTGGCATTGACCCGACCGCAGGTGAGCCGATTGTCGAGTATGTATACCTGCTGCAAAAGCCGGATGTGGGGAACAACGTCGATAAAATTGGCGACGCGGTTTACGCAGGCGACGGCAAGTTTTTTGTGATGGAGCGAGACTCTTCCCTGGAGCCCACCGCGCAAAAGTTTGTGTTTGAGGTCGATCTCAAGGGCGCAACTAACGTTCTTGGCAAGGACTTTGGCGATGCAACCCTGGAGCAACAGACACCGGACGATTTGGTGGCGGCGGGCATTCAGCCAGTGAATAAGACAAAGGTGACCAATCTGCCCTCCATTGGCTATCTGCCCTCTGACAAACCAGAAGGGTTGACGCTGTTGCCCGATGGCCGTTTGGCGGTGCTCAACGACAATGACTTTGGGTTGGTGCCCGGCGCAGAGGCTGTGCAGCTTGGTTTGATTGACTTTGAGGGCAGCAACGGGCTGGATGCCAGTGACGAAGACGGTGGCATCAACATTCAAAATCAGCCGGTGTTTGGCCTGTTTATGCCTGACTCGATTGCCGCTTTTGAAGTGGACGGTCAGACTTTTTATGTGACAGCCAACGAAGGCGATGACCGGGGCGACGCCGACGCCGACGAGCGCGGCGATGCGATTCGAGTGGGTGACCTGGCGGATGTGACTTCCTTCGGGCGAACGGGGCTAGCACTGGATGAGAGCTTCGACCCCGGTCTGGCGGAAGATGAGAATTTGGGTCGCCTGACAGTTTCTTCTATTGATGGGGATGTGGACGGCGACGGCGATCTGGATCAGATTGTCTCCTATGGTGGACGGTCCTTCTCAATCTGGGATGAGAACGGCAATCAGGTCTTTGACAGCGGCGCTCAGATTGCCCAGATTACGGCGGAGCTGACGCCTGAGCTGTTCAATGCCGATGACGGTGACCCAGCTGAGTTTGACACTCGCTCAGATAACAAAGGGGCCGAGCCAGAAGCCATCACCGTGGGTGAAATTGGCGGACGGCCTTTTGCCTTTGTGGGGTTAGAGCGGGCTGGCGGCGGTGTGCTGGTGTATGACCTCAGCGACCCCACCAACCCTGAGTTTGTGCAATATGCCCGCAGTGACGAGGATATTGCCCCAGAAGGGCTCGCTTTTATCTCAGCGGGAGATAGCCCCAGCGGTCAGCCACTGCTTGCCATTGCTAACGAAGTCTCTAGCACCGTGGCTATCTACGAAACCAATGTCCCAGCCGCGACGATCTCTGAGATTCAAGGGGCAGGGCATCTGTCACCCTTGGTGGGTGAGTTGGTGCAGACTGAGGGCATTGTTACTGCGGTAGATTTTCGAGGGTTTTACGTGCAGTCTGCGGTGGACGATGGCGATGATGCCACGTCTGAAGGTCTGTTTATCTCGACCAGCGATAGCCCCACCGTCAGCATTGGTGACGAGGTCCGTTTGTTTGGAGAAGTCATCGAAGACATTCCTGGCGGGGCCGATACAGGCAATCTCTCGATCACTCAGATGAGTGACCCAGATGTGCTGGTGCTCTCCTCAGGCAACGACCTGCCAGCGGCGGTGGTGATCGGCCAGAGTGGTCGGGTGCCCCCCACTGAGACGGTGATCAGTGAGGACGAACTGCCGGTCAACCTGCAAGAAACCGCAGGTAATTTTGACCCCGATGCAGACGCCATCGATTTTTATGAAAGCGTAGAAGGGATGCGCGTCACGGTCGAAGATGCGGCGGCGGTCTCCCCCACTCGGGTGTTTGGCGAATTCTCAGCGGAGGCGGTAACCCTGCCGAACCAGGGTGCATTTGCTACCCCCGAGGGCGTCTTGACCGAGCGCGGCAGCATCAACCTGGCGTCTGGTCCTGACAATAAGGGCGACCAAAACCCCGAGCGCGTCCAGATTCAATTTAACCCGAACCTGCTGCCCGAGGACTTTGAGACCCCTGCCCTCACCGTGGGCGACAAGCTTGGCGATGTAACCGGGGTAGTCGGCTATAGCTTTGGCAACTTTGAGGTCAATGTCACTGAAGCCTTTGACATTACCCCGAGCGGTCTGGAGCAAGAGGTCACTGACCTGACGGGTAGTGAGACTGAGCTGACCGTGGCCAGCTATAACGTGCTCAATCTTAGTCCGCTGGAGGAAGACGCGGCCCAGCTGACTCTGCTGGCTGAGCAAATTGCCAACAACCTGGGTGGGCCTGACATTATTGGTTTGCAAGAGATTCAGGACAATGACGGGACGACGGATGGGCTAGATAGCGAGGTGACGGATGCCACAGAGACGTTGCAGGTGCTGGTGGATGCGATCGCAGCCGCTGGCGGCCCTACCTACGAATTCGCTGACGTAGCCCCCGTTGACGATACCTCCGGCGGCGTCCCCGGCGGCAACATTCGCAACTCCTATCTCTACAACCCCGATCGGGTCACCCTTGATTCTTTTGCCTCCATCGATCAAGACCCCGCCTTTGAGGGCACCCGCAACCCGCTGGTGGGCAACTTTATCTTTAACGGCAATCTGGTTACGGTGGTCAACAACCACCTCACCTCTCGGTTCGGCTCCTCCCCTGTGTTTGGTGGGCCGCAGCCCTTTGAGCAGGCAGGTGAGGCCGAGCGCGAAGCCCAGGCCCAGGCGCTCAACGATTATGTGGATAGCATTGTTGACACCCACCCAGAGGCCAAAGTGATTGTGCTGGGCGACCTCAACACCTTTGAATTTACCAACGACCTGAGCGAAATCTTACCGGGAACCGGGGATGAGCAGGTGTTGACTAATCTCGTCGACCAGGCTGTGGTCGATGATGATGCCTACACCTTCATCTTTGACGGTAATAGCCAGGTGCTTGACCACATGTTTGTCACCGACGGGCTGCTGGAGGGAGCCGAGTTCGACATTGTTCATGTCAACAACGACTTCCCCCGCGATGATGGCCGAGCCCGCTTTACCGACACCATTGTGGCCAGCGACCACGAGCCGTTGGTAGGCAAGTTCACCCTTGAGGAGACCCCAACCGAACCCTCCACCTTCACGCTACAGCTGCTCCATGC
>JBCDDJ010000520.1:0-4664 GCA_039180385.1 Cyanobacteria bacterium P01_G01_bin.38
AGTCCATAGGTTCTGAGAGGGACTAAAAGTCCCGGCTTCCGAACATGTTCGGAAGAACTAGAAAGATAAATCCGGAATACAGGGTGCTAAAGCCTTGCACTGAAAGTGCATAGATTCAACTAGCGTGTTTGGGACATTGAATAAGGCATTCGATTAAATTCTCTCCTTAGGAAGAGTGACTGAAAGGTGAGGTGGATCTTGATAGCGCCAGCGTTGACTGGTCAGTTTGGCTAGCGCCAACGGCCAATCGATCTGTCGCTCCTCCCAAGAGCGAACAGGGTATCCCATCTCAGAAATAGCTGTTCAGGAGTTCCATGTTTCTGTAGATTAGATGGGACTTTGAAAGAGTTTGTCTCATGTTGAGATTAAATTCACTTTCATTTAGACTCAAATCAAGTCACTCTGGTCTCGTGTTGATATTCTGATTTTCCCTATGAATGCTGAAACATTGCCGCCAACTGCTGCCCCTTTACCTAACGGGGTGGTCGATCAGCACCTGATGCCCATCGAAGCGGTCCAAAAAATTTTGAATCGTTCGCGGGCTTCTGTGTATCGCTACGCCAACACCGATGTCAATCTGGTCAACCCCCCCTTTGACTCTAAGCGGCTTAACCCAGAGCATAGAAACCATAAAGAAGAAGCGCTGATGTTTCACCCCAACGAGGTGGCGCGCTTTGCCCAAGAGGTATTGGGGATACAGCAGGTCACCATTGAAATCAATCAGCCCCCTGAGACCGTCACCCACGAACTCCTGAGAAAGGTTTTGACAGAGCTACAGGCTATCCGTCAACTGCTGGAGGCGCAAAAAAAGTAGGATAGGTAAGTTAGCGTCTCGCCTAAACATCCATGGACTTACGGATGCCCGCCGACATTTAATTAGGCTAAGAGTTAAGGTAGTAATGTCTGAGGTTCTTACCTGAGAAGGTGATCTAAGACACTGAAAGCGCCACGGAAATAAATACCCTTATGAGTAGACCCTCTTGAGGCGTGGTTTTTAGGATAGTTTGTAGAATCGTTTTTGTGAGATAGTCGATGTTCTTCCTGATAGCTCCATAAATGGTGGAGTTTCGTTACTTGACCGCTGCGTAATCAGCCGTTGAGCGTTTAGTGTAATGTTTGGGCAACCTTTACCTTTAGATATGGATTCTGCTAGTCAACCTGAGCCTCCGTCTGAAACTCCTCACAGTGAAAAAGCTCACAGTGAAACCCCTCACAGCCGGGTTTCTAGTTTTTTAGGGGTTTTAATTGCTGTCATTACCGTGACGCTGCCACTCTTTGCGATCGCACGATTTTCCTCTGAGGTAGAGGCCTTTTCGGTACCCTCCTATTCATTACCTCGGGCACAATAGCAAAACCCGCCGCCGCAATTTTACAACAGTGATTTTTTAGCCAAGATCCGCCGCCGCTACGAGTATGCGTGCCGCTTTCTCCTAAAATGCTATTCGAGGAGTTAGGTCTAGCTCCTACTACGTAGTTAACTTGGAGAAAAACTGTGGATTTATCACGCATTCCAGCCCAGCCGAAACCTGGGTTAGTTAATGTCCTGATTGAAATTACAGGTGGCAGCAAAAATAAGTACGAGTTCGACAAAGACATCAACGCCTTTGCGTTGGATCGCGTCCTCTATGCTTCAGTTCAATATCCGTTCGACTATGGGTTTATTCCCAACACCCTGGCCGATGATGGCGATCCGCTAGATGGGATGGTGATTATGGACGAGCCCACGTTCCCAGGGTGTGTCATCGCCGCTCGCCCGATTGGCATGATGGAGATGATTGACGGCGGCGACCGGGACGAAAAAATCCTGTGCGTGCCTGACAAAGATCCTCGCTATGCAGGCGTAAAATCCTTAGATGACATCGCATCTCACCGCTTAGATGAGATTGCCGAGTTCTTTAGAACCTATAAAAACCTAGAGAAAAAAGCGACTGAAATTTTAGGTTGGCAAAACGTAGACAAAGTGCAAGCCCTAGTTGAGCAATGCATTGCTGCTGCCAAGTAGGCCTATCAGTAACCCCTAGATAACGTTGTACTAAAACTCGTACAGAAAAAAGAAAAAGGGCCATTGCAGATAGCTATCTGCAATGGCCCTTTTTGCAAAATCCCCTCAACCCCTTGCCAAACTACCCTCAAAGTCGTTAGCCTCATTAAATACTATCGAACAATACTGTCGAAGTAGTCGCAATCAGCGCATAATAAAGTCAAGCTCAGTAGAGATACTGAGCATTTGATTTTAATGATTTAGGTTCCTACTGTCAGGGACTACTCACCTAGCACTACATAGCATCTTTCATCATCTACGCTAGGAGTATACGAGGCCTACAATGCCTTATAGTACGACGTCCCGACCTGCCCGCTCTGGCTGTAAGGCGGAGGTCGCAAACGCCAAAGTGTCGTCGCTGTCAAACCAGCTGACAATCAAGTTTTGGGGAGTCAGAGGGAGCATCCCGACCCCAGGTGAGCTGACCGCTCGCTATGGGGGTAATACGGCCTGTGTTGAAGTATCGGTCGCCGATCAGCGACTGATCTTTGATGGCGGGACCGGGCTGAGGGTGCTTGGGGATCATCTAAACAAAGATTCGCAGCCGGTTGAGGCTCACCTCTTTTTTACTCATACCCAGTGGGATCGCATCCAGGGGTTCCCCTTTTTTGTGCCAGCCTTTATCCCTCACAACCGCTTTAAGATTTATGGTGCTGTTGCTCCCAATGGGGCATCCATTAAGCAACGGCTGAGTGAACAAATGCTGCGGCCCAATTTTCCAATACCGCTGCAGGCCATGCGGGCTAAGCTCGAGTTTTGCAATGTGTCCGCGGGCAGCACCATTCAGCTGGGCGATGTTTTGGTCGAAACCATTGGCCTCAACCCCGCCGCTAACGCCTTAGGGTATCGCATCCGCTATCAGGGACGCTCCCTGGTATACGCGACCGATACAGAGCATCAGACGGTTGATCAAAATTTGCTTTACTTGGCCCACCAGGCCGACATCTTAATTTATGACGGCACCTACGCCGATCTAGACTATCCAGGCATATCCCCAACCGGCACAATGCCCTGGGAAACGGGGTTGGACCTTGCTAAACGCGCTGGTGTAAAGCAGCTCATCCTGTTTCATCACAGCCCCATACAGACGGATGGCGCACTGGATGAGCTTGAGAACAGTCTGAAGCAGCGTCTTCCCAATGTATCGCTGGCAAAGGAAGGGGTCTCTATTGTGTTGTAGGGATTGTGTTGTAAGGAAGGTCTAATATTCGGGTTTGGTGGGTGAGTGCGCTGCGCTAGTGAGTCGTGAAGACCCCATCGCCCACTCACCATCTCACCATTCATCCCGCTGACCAAAATTTTGAACTTGACACAGTGCTAAAGCGGATTACGAGAAAAACTAGGTCGTGAACGAGGGGTATCACTGCCCTTGGGTTTAGCCTTATTGACGCGCAAATCTCGGCCCAGCCACTCAGCCCCGTCTAACTCAGCGATCGCCAGATCTTCTTGGGCGTCTTCTTTCATATCGATGAAAGCAAAGCCTCGGGGTTTGTTGGTTTCTCGATCGATAGGTAAGGTAATGCGAACCACTTCGCCATATTCAACAAACACGTCGCGAATATCGTCTTCGGTGGCTTGAAAAGATAGATTTCCGATGTAGATGGTCACAATGGATCTCCGAACAATGTCACTGCAGGGGGCAGATCCCCACTTTTTTAATTAGCCTAACCCCTGACTAGCGGCTTGTCGAACCAGGATGAGGGTGCAGTCACTTGCTTGGGCTATCTGCCGAGGGATATTTCCTTTGATAACGTGGCTGAGCAACCCTTCTCGGCTGGCCCCTAAGAGGATGACATCGCTGTGGTGTTCTTGGGCAAGGGTAACAATGGCGGTGACCACGTCATCACTGGTTATCGACAGCGTGTTCACTGGGCGCTGGAGGGTCTGTCTCAGTTGGGTCGCCGCCTGGGCCAATTTTTGGCGAGAATAGCGCTCTGGAGACTGCAGAGGGCGGATCTGCGCAAGGTTGACCACAACGGGTTGTCCTAGTTTGAGTAAGGCGGGCAAAAACGTCAGGGCCTGCTGGGAGTTAGGCCCCCCCGCCACCGGGATCAGCCAGCGTTTAAAGCCCCGGGCCTGATGAAGCTGCCCCAAGCGAGTCACCATCACATGGCAGGGAGCCTGGCGAATAACTGCATCGACGACCGTGCCAAACACGTATTGGTTGGTGAAAGAGGTCTTTTGCCAACCCATCAGGAGTAAATTGCTGTGGCGATCTTTGACCACCGCTAGCAAGGCCTGGGCCACATCGTGGGCCACCCGGATTTGGGTATGCACCGAGAGGTGAGGGGCCTGGGCCTGGGCCTGTTGGAGCAGGGTTATCCCAGCGGCAATATCCACCCTTGCTTCCGTCGGGTCGACTTCCTTAGGCACCACGCGAATGTGGACACACTCAATTTCGTAGTGGTACGTCTCAGCCAGTGCGATCGCAACCCGCATCAGCTGGGACGTGGTCTGCGGATTGAAAACCGGCATCACAATCCGCCCCCGACCGATGGCCGGGGCACGGGTCCGATAGACTTCGTAGGAAGGCACAGAGATAGGCGCAGAGGCGGTTTGACCGCTGAGGTGCTCAGACTCAGCCCGGATAATATCGGCCCGGGTGATGATGCCTACCAGCCGA
>JBCDDJ010000521.1:0-4623 GCA_039180385.1 Cyanobacteria bacterium P01_G01_bin.38
CCATAGCGACGACCGATGGGCTCGGCAACGCCATCTGCAATGCCCACAACCAAAACGGCAATGCGGGTCACAGCCATCTGGGCAAAGAGCAAATCTACCATCGCCAACGCAGCGATGCTGACAACCCATGAGAACCAAAAGAAGAAGGTTACGTGAGGGGCATCAGACTGTCGGGTGTTGGCCGCATAGGCATATTGAAAAGGAGCGATATTGCGAAAATAGCAAACGATTATCACCATGATCAAGATGGCTGAGCAAACCGCATAAAGATTGACCCTGGCGCTGGCTTCTGGCAGCCACCCGAACAAGAGAGAGCCCCCTACAAATACAGCCATGTGATTGATTTTTCGGCTATCTGCCTCGTGCAGTCTCTGTTGTTCGGTCAAGATGCCTGTCACTGTCCATAAAACAGCTAGCCCGGCTAGAAAGCCAATGCAGCGAACCGGATCAAGTGCGCTTAATAATTCAATCATTGCTTTAAAGACCTGTGATAACGCCAAGCACACACCCATAGCTGTATTTCATGAAAAGGGTTGAATCGGCAAGAGATGAATCTGAGCCAGCAACGTATAGCCAAGCCCGACCATCATCAAACTGTCGAACCGATCTAGAACCCCACCATGGCCCGGTAACAAACGGCTGTAATCTTTGACCTGGAGGAGTCGCTTGAGATAGGAGGCCAGGATATCGCCCACAAGCGCTAAGAGGGCTGTTGTCATGCCCATTAGCAACGCCTGGGATATAGAAAACCCAACCCAACCCCGTGCTAAGACCGCTGCGACTAAACAAAAGAGGGTTCCTCCTATGAGACCTTCTACCGTTTTGCCAGGGCTGATTTGGGGGACTAACTTGTGTTTGTCCAATAGCTGTCCGACAACCTGACAAAAACCGTCAAATAGGACAACTTGAAAATAGATAGACCCCAGGAAAAACGGGCTGAATAAGATTGTAAAGACAACAAAACCAAAGGCCGTAGCAAGATAAACGACAAGGGTCAGACATTTAAATAAGCGCCCCCGCACCGTCGCTAAGTGGCTGAATATCTCCCCCAGACCGATAAACGCAATTAAGCTGGCGAGCAGGTAAAAGTGATTAAGAAAGATACTCGCAAGTATGCCGCTAACAATGATGATATATGTTAAAAACTTGAGCCATCGTTGCTGACGGATGGTGGCATTGACTTTGCGGTTGGCGCAATATAGGCCGATGCCGCCCAGGGAGAAGAAGAGTATGAAATTAGTCAAAATGGGATGTATTATGGTGGGAGAGATTACCGTGGGAGAGATTACCGTGGAAGAGATTACGATGGAAGACATTACAGCCGTCTCTCCCGGAGTAACCACATCAAGCCTTTGACATTTGTCTGAGGCTCACGCAGCAGGCAAACAATCAGGATTTCTTCAAGGCAAGAGACGATCCCCCATCCGATTGCGAGATAATATAGCCAGCCCCAAAAGCCAAACCAAAGCAGCCCCATCATGCAGGCTCCCTGGAGGTAGGCGGTGATTTTGAAGCTGTAGGTGTGCAGCCCAACAATGTGGCGAAATTTTATCAGCATGGTCAGATAGAGGGTAAGCCATGCGATCGCAAACACCCCGACCCAAAGACTATGGGGTGCAACGGCCTGCCATTTTAAGCTGCAAATCGCCCAGAACCCTGCAATATAGGTGGCTGTATCTGCCCAAGAATCTAATTTTGCACCCAGCTCACTCTCCAGATGAAAGGTTCGTGCAATCCAGCCATCTAGAATATCGGTAATTAAACTCATTGAGAAAAGCAGGGCAAAGAGTTGGGTATATCTGCCCAAAATCAAAAATATGAGTACCGGAAACACGAGCAACCGATAAATTGACAGAATGTTTGGAATGGTCCAAATGGTTTTATTTACGGTCATAAACCCTCAGTAAGCAAAAACTTGTCGTGACGAAGCTTCAAAGGCAGATCATTGAAAGCAATCATGACAAGAGTTGCCCCAATAATTGGGACTCTCTGGCAAGGGCAAATTTCAAATCTGACTTTGAAGATCTAATCCGATAGTATTGCTTGCGAAAGAAAAGAGCAGTCCATTTTTTTTGATTTAAATCAAAAGGCTCGACCGTTTTGATTTAAATCAAATCTCAGCTAAAACTGGCTCTTTGAGCTACCCCTCGTCCTGGGTGGGGTACCCATCCTCAATCTGATAGTCGCCCGATTCCAGACTGGAGACATAATCTTCTAAAAACGTTTCAAAAGAGTTAGCAACGACTTTCCAAGAAGTACCTTCCCAATCAACTTCTATAATTTGTCCAACTGTGCCCGCTGTCGATGGGGCAAAATCAATGGCCCAGAAGACATCGCCATTACACTCCATGATTGGAATCCAGGCCCGATCGAACATCACCGGGCGGACTGGGCCTTCAGCTGAATTTACTGACTCAAGCTAATTTTATCCTTGATCGCAATCTAGACGGTTTCTTCAGCCGCCGGATCGCTGGGGGCGATAGTTTTCAGGTAAGATTTCAATTTGAACGTGGGCTTTCATAAGCTTTCATGAGAGTAAAGTTGCCAGCAAATTAAGCAGATGAGTCAATTGCACATTCGTGAAGATGACTTAACCGGGAAAGAGATCGCTGCGTTTCTTCAGGAGCATCTCGATGAGATGAATGAGATTACGCCCCCTGAGAGTGTTCATGCGCTCGATTTAGGCGCATTGAGGGCTCAAAATATCACCTTCTGGTCAGTTTGGCAGCACCATACCTTAGTCGGTTGCGGCGCACTCAAAGAACTCGATGCCAGCAGTGGCGAAATCAAATCAATGCGAACGGCCAAGGCTCACCGGGGTCGGGGCATCGCGTCCAGGATGCTGGAACACATCATCCAAGCAGCCGAACAGCGGGCTTACAACTGCCTATACCTGGAAACCGGTGCAATGCCTGAATTTTCCCCAGCCCGAGCTTTGTACACCCGATATGGGTTTGAGTACCGAGGCCCCTTTGCTGATTACACGGACGATCCCAATAGCGTATTTATGACGAAAACGCTCTGGAGAACGTGAAAGCGGTGACCGGAGAGGGGGCTCCGCCTAGAGCCCGGTAGAAATCAAGGGCATGTCGATCATCATTGTCTGCAAAGACAAATATGTCATCAATGCCTGCTGCCGCTGCGACCTCACGCAGAGCCGTCATCAGGTGACGTCCGATCCCCTGGCGCTGCTGATCTGCTCGCACGGCAATATCGTAAATGAAGATCTCTGAAGATGCTGTTCTCGTCATAGGTAGCGTGTAGGCGGTGACGCCGCCTAGAATATCGTCATCTAAAACCGCCGCCATTGCCCAAAAGTCTTTTTGGTTTAGCAGCTGATCAAGATAGTCATCGCTAAGAGGGTTGCAGTCTTCCTCAAACACCTCTGCCATAAAGGTGAACAATGCCTTCGCCAGTTCTCGATCGTTAGCAGTTAGCCTTCTTACTTGCATCTCGATTCAATAAGTCCCTTTTCGACGTTCTCCAAATCTCGGTTCAGCAGGGGGAGCCTCAATAAAGCCCGGCGTGACTAAAGCATTTCCAGTGGCGAACATATAAGTTCTGAGGATATCTGCTTGTACTTCTAACAACCAGGCATTAGACAATGGGCCAAAGTCGACTGGCTTAAGCCCTATGTCATTGAGCAATTGAGTGACAGTTTGCTTGGCTGCTTCACTGTTCCCAGCGATAAAAGCTTGTATGCCCGCCTCTTGTAGCGCTGCCGCATTACAGTTAAAAACTTCCATTGCCTGATTATTCAGGGCTTTAACAACCCTCGCAGCAGGAATATCTTGTTGAGTTGCTTCTGCAAGAGAGTTTAGAAATTCGTCGGGCTGATACTCACGGGGAAAATCCCGATTGTTCAAATCGATAATAATTTTATCTGTCAGTGCAGTGGTCGACTTTAGAAAGCTAGAAGGGACAGCACGTACAGTACTGATAATGACTTCACAAGCGTCAGTAACCTCGTCGTTGGTTCCACCAACTGCGCTAGAGCCGATTTCCTCAGCGACACTACGAGCCTTGGCCACATCCCGCGACCCGAATGTCACTTGATGGCCCACGACTGACCAGGCACCCCCCAGTACTCGCGCCATATTACCACTGCCCCAGAAACCTATTTTCATGGTCAATTTCCTAAATCGCTAGAATTCAGTGTAATCGAGGATTACGAAAGGTGATTTGCAGCGCCCTCCGGGTGAAGAGCCGAGAGAATGTTGAGCACCGAGCCCACTTTTATGATTGAGAGCTTGTTAGAATGTAGTGCTGCGATGGTTAAAGACTTGTCCAGAAAGATCCTCGCATCTCTAAACTCAGTCAGCCCCAACGTTGAGTATGCTACGTCTTACCGAAATTAAACTGCCGCTGGATCATCTTGAATCCGCCCTTCAGGAAGCCATTCTCAAAAAGCTGCATATTCCGGTGACTCAGTTAATCCGCTACACCATTTTTAAGCGCAGCTACGACGCCCGCAAGAAGGGGAAAATCATCCTGGTCTATATCGTGGATGTCGAAACACCTAAAGAAAAAGCGCTGCTGCAGCGGTTCAAGAAAGATCCCCATGTCGTGCCTGCGCCTGACATGACCTATCACCTGGTCGCCCAGGCACCCAAAGATCTTGCG
>JBCDDJ010000522.1:0-4620 GCA_039180385.1 Cyanobacteria bacterium P01_G01_bin.38
GGTCGGATTTGCACCAGTCCCGAACTGCTGTGCTCAAACGGCGGCAGCTCCACCCACTTCTTTAAGCCATAGCGCTCCGTTAGCTCTCGAATCACCTCGCGGCGAGTCGCATCATGCCCCCCCACCAACGCCAGATGTAGCTCTGACAGGTCAACCTCAGTCGCATATGCCTCAACGACAACATCGACTTCCGCGCCTTTCACAAACTCATTAGCAATATACTCCAGCAGCGCTTCGATCTGCTCCTCCAAATCCCAAACCCTGAGTTGCAGTGCCTCCTGAGCCTGTTCCAGCTCCAGATTTTTACCCTTGAGCTGTACAATTTCGCGATCGCTGTACTCAACCAACTCATCCAGCTCCCGCTTGAGCTGGTTATAGTCCCCCCGCAGCGCAGCCAATCGCATCAACAAATGACGATTCTGCCGGTGCTCCTGACCCGACACCCCCCTGCAAATCATCTTCACCCGTTTCTCCAACAGGATTAGCCTCCGCTTCAATCCAGACTTCACTCGATTAACCATCCCATTTACCCCACAAAACTTCTCGCAATTCTTACCCCTCCCCATTTCCCCTATCTCCCCCATCCCCTCATCTCCCCTGCTCCCTTACTCCCCCTCACGCCATCTCCCTAATCCATCACCTTGACCCACCCCGCAGCGTTTTCAATCAACCGACCCAGCGCTGCAAAAATCGTCCTGTATTGCCCCAGCAAATCTTGCCCGACTTCAGCCTCGAGATACTGACAACTCACCGCAAACACAATCCAGGTCTGCACTTCAGCAGCCTCACTCTCAGCATCATTCAGCTTGGCGATGAACGCCTTGTGGTAGCGCCGCTTACCCCACGCCTCCGCCAGGTTGGCACACACCGACCGAGACGCCGTGATCATCTGTTGAGTCAGCATTGACTCCTCCTCCGGCGGAAACTGCTGCGAGAGCTGATAGATCTGCATCGCACCTTTAAAGGCCAGCTGATAGACCTGTAGCTCTTGATAGGTTCTAATAAAATCCTGACTCATTGCTTTCTCCTTATTCTCTCCTTCACTACAACCGGGCGATACAGGGCCAGCCCCCATCTGCACTACTCCCCGAAACCGTGCAGGCACAAGGCCAGCCCCTCCCCCCTGATCCCCTGCCACTCATCTCCCCTACCCCCCATCACCCAAGTTCACGCCCTTAACCAGGCACTGCCCTCACCCAAGCCTCTGCATTCTCAATCAACTCCCCAATCCCGGCAAAAATGCTGCCGTAACAATCGCTATGGGCCAGCCCCTCATCAGCCCTCAGATACCCGCATTCCACCGCAAAGGCTAGCCAGGTCTGCACCGCCGCTGCCTTAGTCTCGGCCTCAGTCAGCTTGGCGACAAATGCCTCATAGCATCGCCGCTTGCCCCACGCCTCCGCCAGGTTGGCGCATACCAACTGAGACGCCTCCACCAGCTTGTGACAGAGCGAGTCGCCCTCCTCGATGGGCATCGACGGCAGCAGCCAGTAGAGCTTCATCGATGCCTCAAACGCGATCTGATAAACCGTTAGCTCTTGATAACCCTTGATAATTTCCTGTCCCATGATTGTTGTCTCCTATTAGTTGAAATGCAAAATTAGGAATGATGAACGATGAATGAATACAGTTTGGAATCCTTTCGTCTGAAAGCATTTCTGCCCTCAACACTTCATCGTTCATCGCTCATCATTCATCGTTTTTCTCAGACAATAAACGCCACATCATCCACCTCTCGTTCGGGCTGAAAGCCCATCACCGACACCAACTTGCGATAGCGCGGCGACATCGGATAAAACCGCACCTGATCCTCCGTATCGTCGATATACCGGGCCAGCTTCTTATTGAGCATCTCCCGCTGATCCGGCGTGAGCACACACTCAAATACCGACTTCTGTACGCGCAAACCATAGCCCTCCAGGATGTGGGCAACCTTATTACGGCGACGAGTGAGTACGATGTCGTAACAAACCAGGTAAAACATATTCCTCCTATAGCGAAAGTTATTTGCTAGATGGGGTGAGGGGGTGAGGGGGTGAGGGGGTGAGGGGGTGAGGCGGAGATAGTAAAGCTCCCCTGCTCCCTATCTCCCTATCTCCCCTGCTCCCCTGCTCCCTATCTCCCCTGCTCCCTATCTCCCCTGCCCCCCTGCTCGTTATCCCTTCCAAACCATCGGCCTATAACTCTCCCGCTCTCCCGTAACGCAGGCTGCATATTCCCAAACCTGTAGCTCAAAGCACCGTCGGTAGCTCACCCTATAACCCGTATGCGGGTGGGTCACCGTTTGCTGTAGCTTCTCTTCCCAATGCTTGAGAAACCGCTTTAACCCATCCGGATGCAGATACACCCCACCTCGCCCGTCCGGTGGCGTAAAGTCTTCTGGCTTGTAGATGTCAGAATTGATCAGATAAGCCACCAGTGCATCGACCACCATGGCCCGAAACTCTTCGACCAGGTCACACACCAGCGAAGGACGATTGGGCTTGGGGATATGCAGATTGCCGAAGTGGGTATGCAGCCCAGCCGCCTCGGTCATCGCATGGACGTTTTGCGATAGCAGCGTATAGCCCAGACTGAGCAGGCTATTCACCGGGTCGGTGGGGGGGCGACGGGTGCGCTTATCAAACTCAAATGGCCCATTCAGCAGCGAGCCATACGCTTGAAAATATAGATTCGCGCCGTGCCCCTCATAGCCCATCAGGGTATCCAAAGTCTGTGCGGTTGGTACCTTCTTGATCAGGTCGGCCATTTCCTTGATGGACTTGACCGCTACCTTCGACTTGGGCTTGCGTCGTCGGTTTAACTTCATCAACAACTGCCGAGAATTTTGCAGCTTACCCACCACCACATTGATCGCCTGCTGCTGAATGAAGCCCTCATCCTGCGACTTCGCCACCTGCTGTACCAGATAGTCAATCTTGGCCTGCCCAGTGGTCTCCAGCCGCCCAAAATAGCGACCCTTGTCTGAGAGATACAACAGCGGAATCCGTCGCTGTAGGGCCAACCGCACCGCCCCGTGGGTCACATTACAAACCCCAAACAGCACCACATGGGTAATGCTGTTGGCGGGGACGCTACAGCGCAGCTCTCGCTCGTGAAACACCTGGAACTGCTGATGCCGTACCCGCAGGTACGCACCCTGCTCCGTGACATACAGTGTCGTCATGCCATCCCTCCAATATTCATCTATAGATCGTTTAACTTTGGGCTTGGACTGCCCTTTAATCAGGCTGCAAGCCTTCGGTGGCCCATACACCGGCTGCGCAGTCTTCGGCTTGCCCTTTTTAGGCTCTTTACGCACAGGTGCAATCACCTGCTGCGCTTGAAACTGATGCCCCAGAAAGACAAACCCCTCATCCGGCGCAATAATCCGCGTCTTTGCGGGGTTTAGCGTCAGGTAGATATCCTCTAACCAGTCATGCATCATCACCAGCGAGCGGTTTGCCTGCAAATAGCTGTGGCACACCGCCACACAGTCATCCCCATAGCGCACCAGCGGAATATCTGCCGCCAGACACAGCCGGTCAAACTCGCTCAGATACACATTTGCCAGCGCCCCGGAGAGAATGCCCCCCTGCAACACGCCCTTATTGGGGCGATAAAACTGCCCTTGCAGGACCATTCCCGCCTTGAGCTGTTGCTCAATCAGACGGACCCAGCCAGGCGAGATCTTCAGCCGCTCCAACTGACCCATCAGCACCCCCCAGGAGAGGTTGTCAAAAAACTGTTGAATATCCGCCTTGATTACCCAGGTCGGCTGTTCACCATAGCGAGCCATCACCCGAGCCACCGCACCGTAGATAGACAACCCTGGCCGATAGGCAAAAGCACTCTCGCTAAACGTCGCCTCGAGCCGGGGGTAAATCGACTGGAGCAAGTAGCGCTGCAAAACCCGGTCCCGCACCGTCGAGAGCCCAATCAGCCGCTGCCCCCCATTCTTTTTAGAGACAAAGAACCCCTTGGCCGGACTCGCCAGATAGTTCTCACGCCTCAGCTGCCGGTGCATTTGCCCCAACTGCTCGCGAGCCACCCCGGCAAACAGATCGGTGGTGATCCCATCGACCCCCGCCGCCGGGCTCCCCCGCTGAACAAGCCCCCAGGCCGCGTGAAGGTGTTCGGAATAAACCTGCATTTGGTTACCTCGTTGGTTGACAATTGCATCGTCACAATTGCCTACCCGAGGTCATCCCTGAGTCAGGGGAGGGGGTGCCTGAGTTCGGACCTGAGTTCGGACCTGAGGGGGAGCGGGGGAGCAAGGAGAGCGTTTAAATTCACTCTTTAGCTCCCTTAGAAATAAGGATTTAATAAGGTATTCAACTTAATCCCCTCCTCGGGAGGGGTGCCTGAAAGGCGGGGTGGGTTTCGATCGCTAGCACTCACAGCCAACCCACCCCGTTGCCCCTCCCAGGAGGGGAGCAAGTATCGAAATTTCATATTGAATGCCTTGCTTAGCTTAATCCTCGTTCCTTATGCAAACGATGAAGTAGAAACGAGGAACGATGAATTTAAGTGTCTTAAGCATTCTCCTGACCAACAAAACTTTCCGTTCTGGTACATTCATCATACTCTTCGAGAAGGGCAAAGCCCTACATCGTTCATCCTTCATCACTTATCCAACTA
>JBCDDJ010000523.1:0-4618 GCA_039180385.1 Cyanobacteria bacterium P01_G01_bin.38
CATTAATGCGGTAATTATCGTAGGGATGTTGGCGTTATCTGTTTGGGCTTGGTGGCAGCTGCCATCCGGTAGTCAAGTGCCGACTCACTTCAACATCCAAGGGGTGCCAGATAGATATGGGGGAAAGGCAGAAGGCCTGCTGCTGCTTCCTCTCATTACCTTAGGCATCATGCTGATCAATCTAGCTATTCCTAAAATTGCGCCGCATCAACAAAATATTAAGCGTTCTGGTCAGGCTTATGCCGTTATCTCAGTAGGTATCGTCGCCTTCATGAGTATTGTCCATATTGTGATAATTTCATCGGCGCTAGGAAAATCAGTTAATGTCAATGCGGTTTTAAGCATTGCAATGGGACTGTTGTTTATCGTCTTAGGCAACTATCTCAGCAAGATTCGTCGTAATTATTTTTTAGGGGTCCGCACGCCTTGGACACTTTCAAGCGAGCTAGCCTGGCATAGGACACATCGATTGGCAAGCTGGTTATTCATCCTGCATGGTTTCGCTTTTGTTGTATCAGGATTGCTGTCGAGCAGGGTACTCCTAAGCGTTCTAGTCGTTAGCATACTGATTTGTAGCCTACTCGTTTTACCAGGCTATTCTTACCTGCTATGGAGATCTGACGCCAATCGCTCAATAGATTGAGTTCAATAGATTGTGTGGGCGTGTCTTCGACAAAAATATAGACACCTTCACACTCACACAGCACTGGGTTCATCATTCTGATGATTTGAGGTTTTAGCCATGTTCCGTACCTGTTCAATTAATAGCTTGCTAACCCAAGGGCTGCTGCTGCTTGCTTTGCCCTTAGTTGCTTGCACTGCTGAGACCGGGGCTATTCGCTCTGTGGAGCTAGAACTCGCATCAGAATCCATCCAGGTAGAAACTGATACAGGAGCCTTACAAGGGACGTTACTTTTGTCGCCTGATCCCGAACCTCATCCTGTGGTCCTGATTGTCGCTGGGTCTGGCCCGACTGACCGCGACGGAAACAGTGCTCTTTTACCCGGTAAAAATAATAGTTTAAAGCTACTTGCAGAGGCCCTGGCCGAGCAGGGTATCGCCTCTGTCCGTTACGACAAGCGCGGCATTGCAGAAAGCGCTAACGTAGAATCTAGCGAAGCAGAGCTACGCTTCGAGACTTATGCTGACGATGCCACAGAGTGGATCCAAAAGCTTAAAGCAGACAGACGCTTTACCTCTGTGACTGTTTTAGGGCACAGTGAAGGCTCTCTGGTAGGGATGCTAGCCGTGCAGCGCTCCGATGCTGATAGCTTTATTTCTATAGCAGGTGGTGCAAATCGGGCGTCTGATTTGCTGCGTGAACAAGCCCGTAACCAGCTTCCATCGGAACTACAGGCAGAGAGTGAGCAAATCCTGGCTGCCCTAGAATCAGGCCAAACAACTAATGAAGTTTCAGAGGAACTCTTTTCGCTCTATCGACCGAGTGTGCAACCCTATCTCATCTCCTTGTTCAAATATGTCCCAGTCCAAGAAATTGAAAAGTTAAATGTTCCGACCATGATTGTACAAGGGACAACAGATATCCAGGTAGGTGTGACAGAAGCGCAAGCACTGGGTCAGGCAAAGCCGGAGGCAGAAGTTCGTATCATTAAGGGAATGAATCATGTCTTGAAATCGGTGCCTGAAGATCTAGCACAGCAGCAGTCATCCTATACTGACCCATCGCTGCCGATAGAGGCTAAGCTAGTTGAGGAAATAGTGCGCTTTGTTAAAGGCTAAGCGACATAGCTGATTGACTGACAAAAGTGAGGACAGCCCTACATCACAAACCCTGACAAAAACAAGTAAAACAGTAATTCTCAACCTTTGTCAGGTAGCGGGATAAACTCAACTTCATCCGGGACGGGATCGAATTTTCCCGCTTTCCAATCGCGTTTAGCTTGCTCAATCCGCTCAGGGCGGCTAGACACAAAATTCCACCATTTATGGCGGGTGCCCAGGGGCTCACCGCCAATGACGACACAGCGCGCGGCTGTCTGAGCGGCAATCTCAACGGCCCCAGTCGATGGCAACACCGCCAGGCGATACTGTGCCAGCGGTGAGCCGTCAATAGCAAGGCCCCCGGTGACGCTATACACGGCTCGCTCGCTGACCTCATCGGTCAGGGTAAAGGTGCCCCCCGTCGGAAATTGAATATCGAGATAGAGAATGGGTGAGAAGGTCTTGACGGGCGAGGTGTGACCGTAGGCTTGACCTGCAATCAGCGTGATCATCACCCCGTGATCCTCCCAGGCGGGGATGTCGGCGGCGGGGTGGTGGCGAAACCAGGGCTCGGTCTCCTCATCGTCATCTGGCAGGGCAACCCAGGTTTGGATGGCATGGAGGGTTGAGGCGTGGGTGCGATCGCGATCCGGCGTACGTTCTGAGTGAGCAATCCCTCGACCCGCTGTCATCCAATTGACCTCACCGGGGTAAATCTCCTGGACGGTGCCCAGACTATCGCGGTGCAGCAAGGCCCCCTCAAATAGATAGGTGACTGTAGCAAGATTAATGTGGGGGTGGGGTCGCACATCGACCCCTTTGCCCGGTGGAAAGCTAGCCGGACCTAGATGGTCAAAAAAGATAAACGGCCCCACCATCTGCTGTTGATCACTGGGCAACAGTCGTCGTGCCTCAAAGCCGCCCAGGTCTTTTGTTTCTGGCTTGATAATGGTGCGAATAGCGTTAGTCATGCAAGTTCATTCATTTGACTTTCTCACACTATAACAACCCCGCTGGATGAGTTCGACCCGGTTGCCAAACGGATCGCGAAACTCAAATCGCGCTATCCCTGGAATGGGGATGCCATCAAGTAACTCAATCCCTTGGGCTGCCAGGACCTTCCGCCAATGGGCGAGATCCGTCACCAGGTATGCGAGGTGGGCCTTGGTTCGAATTCGATCAACGCCGTCTTCGACGCCTACATGGACACAGTGATCGCCAACCGTTAGCCAAAAACCACCGCGTCCGGCAAGACTCTCTGGTTTAGGGATTTCAGACAACCCCAATACACCGCAATAGAAATCACGAGCGATGTCTTCAGTATGAGGTGGAATCGTAATTTGGGCGTGATCAAGTCCGATAATCATGACTGATTCGGGGGGGGGGTGTCGTCATCATTATGAAGAACGTCTAGCCAACAGCGCATAGACACCCGCTGCTGACAGTAACGAACCCCCTGCCAGGTTAAAACCTCGCTGGGCTCGATGCGTAGAGAGTAGCCTGCGCGCAGACGCAGCAAACACCGAGTAAAGCGCAACATTCAACACAGCCAGCAAAATAAAGGTTGTTGCCAACAGCCATAGCTGAAAGGCAATATTACCAGTCGGATTGGTGAACTGCGGCAGAAAAGCCACGTAGAACATAATGCCCTTGGGATTGAGGGCTGACACGAGATAGGTATTGATAAACAGTCGTCGAGAACTCATGACCATAGGGGCTGCGAGCCGAGGCGATGAAACCCCAGCACGCAGCGATTTGAAGCCCAGATAAAGTAAATACAAACCACCCGCCCACTTCACCACCGTAAACCAAAAAGCAGAGGTGGATAGCAGCGCCCCCAACCCCAGCAGCGACATCACCAGTGCGGTTGAGTCACCCAGGGCAACTGCGGTAACCAGTGGCGCACTCGCCCGGCGACCGTGAGCCAGGGAATAGCTGATCACCGTAAGGACGGTTGGCCCAGGGATAATCAGGATCACAATCGATGCGATCGCAAAGGCAAACCAAAGTTCGAGAGACACAGGTTTTTTTCCTCAAAATGAAACATCTTTCCCCGTAGGATAGCGTACTCGTTAGCAGGTTTAAGTTGTCGCTAACCTTGAAACAGATTGCTCAAGGAAATCAATAAAGACTCGAACTTTAAGGGGGACATAATCCCTGGAGGGATAGACAAGCCAGGCGGCGGTACTAAAATCGGTGGCGGTGACATCGTAATTTGGAAAGACATTAACGAGGGTCCCTACCTGAAGGTCTTCATCGACCAACCAGTGGGGCAGCAGAGCCAAACCCATGCCTGCGATCGCACATTGCTGAAGGGCAATTGCATTCGAGATGACAGTTCGCCCCCGGACAGAGACTTCAAGCATTACGCTGTTTTTATCCTTAAAGATCCATCGGGTGCGAAAGCCCGGCAATGGAAAGAGAAGACAGTTGTGATTTTCGATATCACTTGGGTGTCGAGGGTGACCCGAGCGTTTCAAATATTGAGGACTGGCACACACCCGATAGCAAACCTGCATCAGGCGTTGGGCGATGAGGGTCGAGTCGGCGAGCAGCCCCAGTCTCACTGCCAGGTCAATCCGCTCAGAGAACAAATCGACGCGGGTATCTGTGAGCAACAGATCGACAGTAAGGTCAGGATACAGGGCTTCAAAGCGAGGCAACAGCGGCACAATGCACTGGATGCCAAATGCAACCGATGCTGTCAACCGAAGTTCGCCCCTGGGTTGGCCCGACACATCCGTAGCCACTGCGGTCGCCTGCTGGATCTCCTCCACCAGGGGCTCAATCCGCTCAAAATACGTCATCCCCGCTTCGGTCGGCGACAGCTTCCGTGTCGTTCGCTGAAAGAGCCGAATGCCCAACTCTTTCTCCAGGCCAGCAATAGATCGTGAC
>JBCDDJ010000524.1:0-4612 GCA_039180385.1 Cyanobacteria bacterium P01_G01_bin.38
CCACGTCTGAAACTGGAAGACCTTATCAATTTCACCGACCGCCTTGTATTGGGCAGTTGTTCTCATCTTGAAATCAGCGATCAGGTCACGGAAGTTGACTATGACACATCTGCTCCGGTGGGGCATCTGCCCTGGCCAGGGGCGTCGTCTCTAATGATGGAGCGAATGCTGCAAGAAAGCGGGGCTGGCTGCGGCAGCTGTAGTATCGACGTGATGTACCTCAGCAGCGATCGCTTTGCCGATTACCTGGATACCTTTCTGGGCCGTGTAAACGACTGCCTATGTTCCGGTGAAAGCGCATTGGAGCCGTCCATAGAAAGTCCGTAAAATTGCCCAGACGGTTATCCGCACCCCGTTGCGGACTTTAAACCACTTTCACGTTTATCCACCTTTAGATTAAGATATTTTACAGTTGGCCTTATCGCCATGCGTACAAACGGACTTTAAATTGAGCGTCCCAACCGCTTGGGTCGCTTTCCTGGCTGGCTGAAAAAGGTATAATTGACTCCCTCTGAGTCTCACTGACAGGTGGTCACCAGCGGTTTGTAGCCCTTAATACTACTCTATAGAGCAGACATGAAAGACCTCACTCTTTATCGCAACATAGGTATCTTCGCCCACGTAGATGCTGGCAAGACTACCACCACTGAACGGATCCTGAAGCTCACTGGCAAAATCCACAAGATCGGTGAAGTGCATGAAGGGGCGGCCACCACCGACTTCATGGAGCAGGAGCAAGAGCGGGGGATCACGATTCAGTCTGCGGCGACTTCCTGCTTTTGGAAAGATCACCAGCTCAATATTATTGATACCCCTGGCCACGTTGACTTCACCATTGAGGTGTATCGCTCCCTCAAGGTGCTTGACGGGGGTGTCGGTGTTTTCTGCGGGTCTGGTGGGGTAGAGCCTCAGTCAGAAACCAACTGGCGCTACGCTAACGAGTCAAAAGTGGCGCGGATTATCTACGTCAATAAGCTCGACCGGATGGGCGCGGACTTTTATCGCGTCGTCAAGCAGGTTGATGAAGTGCTCGCGGCTAAGCCCCTGGTGATGGTGCTGCCCATTGGCACCGAGGAAGACTTTGTCGGGGTGGTTGACCTACTCACCCGTAAGGCTTGGATTTGGGATGACTCTGGCGACCCGATGAACTACGAGCTCAAGGACGTGCCTGCTGATATGGCAGACGACGTTGAGACCTATCGTGAAATGCTCGTCGAAATGGCGGTCGAGCAAGATGACGAGATCATGGAAAAGTATCTCGAAGGCGAAGAAATCGACATTGACACCCTCAAGCAGTGCATTCGTAAGGGCACCCGTGAGCTGGTCTTCTTCCCCACTTACTGTGGTTCTTCGTTTAAGAACAAGGGTGTACAGCTGGTGCTGGATGCGGTGGTTGACTATCTGCCCAACCCCACCGAGGTGAAGCCTCAGCCTGAGGTTGACCTGGAGGGTAACGAAACCGGTGAATATGCCATCGTTGACCCCGAGGCTCCACTACGGGCACTGGCATTCAAGATCATGGATGATCGGTTTGGGGCGCTGACCTTTACCCGTCTGTACTCCGGCAAAATCACCAAGGGTGACACCGTTCTCAATACGGCCACGGGCAAGACTGAGCGGATCGGTCGTCTGGTAGAAATGCACGCTGACTCTCGCGAAGAGCTGACTGAGGCCCAGGCAGGTGACATCGTCGCCATTGTGGGTATGAAGAATGTGCAGACTGGCCACACGCTTTGTGATCCAAAGAAGCCTGCTACCCTTGAGCCGATGGTTTTTCCTGATCCAGTGATTTCACTCGCGGTGACGCCGAAGCAGAAGGGTGGATCAGAGAAGATGGGGATGGCACTTACCAAGATGGTGCAAGAGGATCCATCCTTCCAGGTGATGACCGATGAGGAGAGCGGCGAAGTCATCCTGAAAGGGATGGGTGAATTGCACCTGGAGATTAAGGTGGATATCCTTAAGCGTACCCACGGGGTCGAGGTTGAGGTGGGTAAACCCCAGGTCGCCTACCGCGAAGCGATTACAAAGCGTCTCGAAGATAGCTACACCCACAAGAAGCAATCGGGTGGGTCAGGTCAGTACGGCAAGATTGACTACGTCATCGAGCCGGGCGAGCCGGGCAGTGGCTTTGAGTTTGAGTCGAAGGTGACCGGCGGTAACGTGCCTCGGGAATTTTGGCCTGCGGTGCAGAAGGGATTTGAAAACAGTATTGAGAAAGGCACCCTGGCTGGGTTCCCGGTGGTTGATTTTAAGGTCACTCTCACCGACGGGGCCTACCACCCGGTTGACTCGTCTGCGATCGCATTCGAAATCGCTGCTAAATCTGCCTATCGCCAGTCCTTTCCCAAGGCTAAGCCTCAGCTGCTTGAGCCGATCATGAATGTGGACGCCTTCACCCCAGATGACTACATGGGGGATGTGATCGGTGACCTCAACCGTCGTCGCGGCATGATCAAGTCCCAAGAAAATGGCCCAACGGGTGCCCGCATCAAGGCGGATGTACCCCTAAGCGAAATGTTTGGCTACATCGGAGACCTGCGCACCATGACCTCCGGTCGGGGCCAGTTCTCGATGTCGTTCTCACACTATGCGCCTTGCCCAAACAATGTCGCAGAAGAGGTCATCAAAGAAGCGAAAGAGCGTCAGGCGGCAGCGGTTTAAGGGTATATCTAGAAACCCGGTTTCTAAATCCGTAAGCCTGTTGATATTTAACCCCCATTCCCTCTGATCGGCATTTAGCAGATCAGAGGGTTTTATTTTCGGGGCAAATCGTCTACTTTAATTTGCTATGGCGTCTAATTCTCTGCCAACCGAAATCATTTTGAATCAACCCAAGACTGTCTTGGGTCAACTCTATCTAGACTGGCAGCCACAGCCAGGGGCGTATCTGGAGTTAGAGGGGCAAACCTATGTAGTGTTAGAACGTCGGCACCGCTACTGCCTGAAATCAGGAAAATATCAGCTTCACAAAATTGCCTTACAGGTTCAAAGGGTACATGCGCCTGCCGACAAAAGCCTACTGGAGGGGCGCTGGGTGATTGGCAATATTAGCTGTGTCCACAATGCTCAGTCTGAGCTGCTGCGCTGTGCGATCAATCCCTGTGGCCCCTGTGAGGGATGCGAGTTTTACGAGTCTGGTGAGCTAGACAACAAGTCTCCTGGCTAAGTTTTAGACTTTCGGGTTAGCGAGTGCTTATCGACCGCCCAGATAATGGAGCCATGCACTCATCTCATTCTGAGTAAATCCATAGGGAACAACAAAAAACAATTCCAGCATAGGCGATTGGATACGCCAATCGTAGAAGAGACTTCGACATATTTCGACAGTGCCCTCGCTAACAGCATTCAACGGCTCTGAGAAGGGAACCGGTAGGAGCACCTCAATAGCGAGCCGTCCTTCTCAGGTAGGGCAGCAAATGCTTCATCGGTCGGGGCAAAAACGGTGAAAGGGCCTTCACTCCTGATTGAAGTCATAACCATAGAGCCTAATATAAATTTTGGATATATATCTATTTTTTAGATATAGTATTACAAATAAAACCTATTCCAATAGTGGTCAGTTATGGGCAAGCACGATCTAAGTTTGACTCCTAACCAAGAAATCATTTTGTCAGCGCTGCGTTTGCGTAGACGATACGGGTTAGAAATTATCGAAGCGATTGAAAATAGCGGCGGTAAGCAAATCGGGTTTAATTCGCTGTACCCTAACCTCAAAAAACTGGAACAAAAAGGATTTATTACCTCTGAATGGGGTGATGAATCACCTGAAGAGCATACAGGGGCACGACGGAAGTACTACAAAATTACGGGAATCGGCATACAGGCACTTAATACTAAACGGCAGCAGTTAGAAGACGTAGCCCATTGGAGTCCGGAGTTAAAGGGGGTATGACATGGGGACTAAGGATACTGAGTTAGCCAGCAGAGTGGCAGAGTTTGTTAATCGCTTTCCTGAGGAGTGGCGAGAGTATCAAGCCTGGCTGCGGACCATTATGTCATCACAGTCATTGTTAAAAGAGCGATATCCTGCCTGGCAGGCCACCTTAATTTTCCGCTGGCGTTTGGTTTACTTTGTGGTCTATGTTGCCAGTAGGATTTTCTTGGGTCGGGTGCGGTGCAATTTTCAGAAGATTGCTGATAATGTCGCGCCCCGCGGGCAATATCGCTACAGTCTACAGCGGATAGCCACCCTTTTAGGTGTGGTAGAACTCACCTTCTGTGGTGTTGCAGCTTTAACAGGGATAATGCTGGCATTCCATTATCAGCCGACGGCCTCGGGAGCGCACACATCTCTCAAAATGATTGCCGATCGTGTGGCCAGCGGGACGCTGATTCTGAGCCTGCATGATGTTGCAGGCAATGGTTTGATTCTTCTCAGTTTGATTCAGATGATTGTTATGTTTCTGGGACGAGAGTTTTTGCTGTCCTGGTTTATTGCTTGGGTGAGCGGCATTGGCTTAACTCTGACAGCGATGGCCCTAAGCTGGACGGCGATTGTCTTGGCATGGGAGCAAACAGGATTTTGGCGTTTTAAGATTGAGCTTAATATTTTGGGTTCGCTGCCGCTGGTTGGCCCCACATTGAGAGATATTTTGTCGGGCGGTAGCGG